>CAZUZO010000119.1:0-11163 GCA_964624765.1 uncultured Thiotrichales bacterium | reverse complement strand
CTTGGGAAAACGAGGTGAGGGTAGAAGGGGTCTAAGAAAATCCTGCGATGCCATCCCGCCAGGTGGAAGAAACCTTTAGGGCTCTCATCAAACCAGCCGCTAAAGAAACATCTTGAGGGACCGGCGTGAGTCGCATGCGAATCGCTTAACGTTAAGAGCTCCAGCTGCCTGATGCCAGTTCCCTTGTACGTCGATCGATACGGTGTCGGTTCACCCCTGATCATCCTGCATGGCCTCTTCGGATCGAGCGTCAACTGGCGTCCGATCGGTCGTTTTCTCAGCCAACAATATCGCGTGTTGGCCGTAGACCTCAGAAACCATGGTCGGTCCCCTCACGCGGACACGATGAACTATGGACAAATGGTGAGCGATGTTTTCGCGCTCATGGATCGGGAAGCGCTGCAGCAGGCCACATTCATGGGCCACAGCATGGGGGGGAAAGTGGCGATGCTGGCGGCCTTGCAGCGACCACAACGAGTCCTCGAGCTCGTCGTGGTCGACATCGCACCGGTCCAATACCGACGCGACTATGGGCAGATCATCACCGCCATGCAACGTGTCGATCTCAAGCGTGTCACGCGGCGTGCCGATGCCGATACTCAACTCAGGCAATGGATTACCGATAAGCGCTTGCGGGGTTTCCTGCTGCAAAATCTGGTCAATGACGGTGGGCAATACCGATGGCGCATAGCGCTATCGGCTATCGCGCGGGCTCTTCCCGATCTACTCGGATTTCCTCAGCAGAGTCCAAAGCAGCGCTTCTGGGCGAGAAGTTTGTTTGTACGAGGGGAACAATCTGACTACATCACTCCCCAGGTTTACCCGGTGATTCATGCCCACTTTCCATCCGCCACCATCGTCAGTATTCCTGAAGCAGCACACTGGGTCCATGCGGACCAACCCAAGCGCTTTCAGGCGGCGCTACAGCATTTCTTCAGGCGGTAGTTTGCTCCGGCACCCAATGCCCGAGAGAGAGCATCGCGATCATGCAAGCCAAACAATTCTTCCTCACTCCAGACACCCTGCGACGCTTCGTGCCATTTGACGAACTCGCTCCTGAAACCCGGGCGAAACTGGTATCGCAGACGGAAATCCTGGAAATCCCCCCAGGCGAAGAGATCCGTGACGCGTTTCTGGATTCACGCTATACGCTTTATCTGCTCGAGGGTGAGCTGGGGCTCATGGCCGGTGAACGGCTCGTCGACACCCAACGAGGTACGAGCCCAATTAGCCGTTTCCCTTTATCTCGCCTGCGTTCAGGTCAGATTCGAGCAAAAACGCATACGCCCGTGTGTCTATTGCGTATCCGACGCGAGCTGGTAAGTCAGTTGATCAGCACCGCTGCCGATGCCGAAGATCCTCTGCAGCGCAACGCCCGCGTGGCCTATGGGCACCGAGCAGAGTCCTGCGGGACACTGGCGGCCATGGAGACCATCGTCCCCCCGCAATCAGAGAATGCTGCGGAGCCGAAACCGCTTAACCCAGAACTGGCCGCTGCTGAGTCGGAGATCGAGTCCGCCGTGCGGGACAAAGCGGAGGCAACCATCGCAAGACGGCTCTGGGCAAGCGGGTTTCATGGCCTAGAAGGTTCGGTTGAGCAGGCTGAGTCACGCTCCTTGGAAAACCAATTGGCGCGTCTTCTCGCTGATCAGGCACGCTTAGAGGAACGGTCGCATGCGGCCAGCGAAGCCCTTACCAAGGCCCACCACAAGAAACTGCAACTCGAAGCGGCTCTACGATCTTCCAACACCCGTCATGCCCAAGAACAGTCGATTCACCGACGCCTCCGTGACCCAATCGAGAACCCGGTCAGCAACGAAGAACAACGACTGGAGGCCGACTACCGGCGAATATCCACGCAACTAGCGCAGCTGGAAGAAGCCAGACGGGCCGCCGAACAACGACTTGAGACAGAGCGAAAACAGCTGGCGGAGAAATATGCTACAGCGCGCAAGCGGTTGCAAAAACAAGCCGCTGACATTCAGGCAAGCCTCAGCGCCGTCAGAGAGCAGGCCCCTGAACGCGCAGACGCGCCATACCCCGCCCTACCGACGGCACGGGAACATGTGCACATTGAGGCGGAGGCGCGCTTACGCAAGGAACGAATGCGGCTCGAGGCCGAGCTCCGACAAAGTGAGCGGGCCTTGCGCGTGGCGCAACAGGAGCTAGAAGCTGCCCAGGCGAGCCACCGGGCGATAGAACACGAGGCGCGCCAGCTCAGCATGCGGCTTCAAGACCCACAGACTGCGACTGCCGGCCAAACCAGTGGACTTGCCTTACCCGGTCCTGATGCGACATCTCGGCCAAGACAACCGAACGAACCAACAGAGCGGCGACACCAGCCCGTTCAGATGCCCTCGGCTCCCTGCCATGAAAGCGGACACCAATCCCCTGGGGAAAAGACAGGCTCTCCGACCCAAGCAGACGATATCGAGGAAACGTTAGAGGAAAGCCTTCGAGCTGAACTCGAGGCCATCGAGCATAAACTTGCGCATGCGGATAGTCGGTTAACAGCGGCGACTCAGGCTGAGAAGCAGGCGGTCAACGTCAAGTACCGAGTCGAGGAACAGGTTGCGCGGCACCGGGCCGTGGAGGGTGAGCTACGCCTCGAAATTTGTCAGGGGACTGAACATCGTCATCGGGAAGAATACCAGCGTTCAATGGAAGAAGCCACCGCTGCCAGGACCCTGGTGGAAGCGATGGGTGCAGACACCTTGGCTGCTGCAACAAGTGAATCCCACGCCGACCCCCACCAGGTGATGATAGCGGACATTCAACTACAACTCGAACAAGGCAGCGTATCTTCTCCGGTCACGCCAAACCTTCGAGACAAAACAACAGCCGAACATCAAGCAAGCCGCGCTCGATCTGCCCAACAAAAGGCCGAAGAGGAGAGAGTAAAAGCCAAGCTAAACCTGCAGCGTGCCAGAAAACACCTGATCGATGTCAGAACCCAGATGGAAAAAAACCACTCAAGCAATCCTGACTAACCCACCATCTTTCTTCGCAAGCCCCTGTAAAGCGAATACCGTCAGGATGAGCCCTCCCTGAGGGAGTATATTTCGCGCCCCTGGGTACCTAGAATAGCCATCCATATCAGCGTCCCCCTACTAGCGTCTCAGCCTTTAAACCGACATCAAGAGCGGGGAAGCTAAAAAACCGCGCCCGAGAAACAGAGGGTGGGGGCGGCATTGACGTAACTAAAGCTCCGCTAGACCCGTGATCAGCAAGTCAGAGAATCTCGCCCTGAGCGTGCTGCCGGCCCCTGGTGACGTTCTTGGCGTGACACTGGTCTTGTGTCTTCCGATATTGGTCTTGGCGATCCGCCACGCACCGTGGCGCAGGCTCGCAAACCCCCAGCAATTGCATGTTTTCCTCGGCTCAAGTGTTGCGCTACTGGTGCTATGGAGTATACGCACCCACCTCGGCTTCGGGATTGAATTTCATTTGCTCGGGCTCACCACGGTCACCCTTGCAGTCGGCTGGCCCCTGGCCATCATCGCGGCAGGCATCGCTCAGCTTGGACTGATGTTAGACGGGCAGATAAGCTGGCATATCTTCCCGATCGCGATGCTGGCCAATGTCATCCTTCCCGCCATGGTCACGCTGATGACCCATCGCTTGGCCCAACGCAAACTACCGACCCACTTCTTTGTGTACATCTTCGTGGGTGCCTTCTTTGGTGGTGCTCTGGCGATGATCATGAGCCGCTTCGCATGGGTCGGATACGCTCTGGTAAAGGATGCTGCGAGCGGCTCAGCCGCGATTGCCTCTCTGGCTTATCTACCCTTGATGGCCTTACCCGAGGCGCTGCTCAACGGCATGCTGGTCACCCTGCTGGTAGTTTATCGCCCGCAATGGGTAGCCACCTTTGACGACGCCGCCTATCTACAGGGAAAGTAAATAGGGCTCACTTGTTCTTGTAGACCTCGGCATCCCGGTAGTGAGAATCGAGCCAACAGCGTGGCAACTCCTCGCCAGAGGGGAATACCAGATCGCCCTTAGGAAACCGCTCGGGATCCTGAAGCTCCTCGCCATAATGAAATCGGCCAACCAAAGTTGCATGGTACGGATTAAAGAGATCGTTGAGGCTTAACACTTCTACAAGATGGCCGCTGGACTTTTGTTTTAGGTACACTGAACTTCTCCTTAGCTACTTCAATAATGCTGCCCTAAGAAGCTTCTTAAACGACTGCGCTAGCCTGACTGCGTGGCGCAGCGGCTCACCATCCTCATGCACCTCGGTGTACACTTCGGTGGTTAATCGCCCCGTCAGAAGCTGTTGTAAAAACTGCTTCGCTTGCCTGAGAGCTTGTGAAAAAACCTGCTACACGACCCGATAGCGGCGTTGGGCGGTGCTCGCTCCTCGCCTATCTATTTGATATGTCTCGTCGCTGCGCCCCGTCCGCCTGGCTCTCGTGCCGCTCGCGACGGTTTTTTCACAAGCTCTGAGCGCGTTGCGCGGCGGCTCAGAATCCTCATGTACTCCCTTGTACACTGCGGTTGTTACTCGCCCCATCCTTGGGGCTCGCCCCTTTGGAGCCAGCTTCCAGCTGTTCAAAATCGTTCCCGACGATTTTGTCGCCACCGTGTGCCTTGCCACTCCGGCGCTCATGACATCTTTTAAAACCGCTTCTAAACACGCACCGAAAAAATGGTATTCCCAGGCGGCCGCACTCCAAAACTGGCGATGGCCCTCGGTGAGGCACCGAGGGCACGGTGCGGACCACCCCAAGGTCCCACCCGAAGCCACCGGGCATCCCTTCTCGAACCGACGGCATCTACGCCAACCCGCCCCATTATAATCGATCGGCGTAAGCCGGTTTCCGCGTCATGACCGCCGACTCGTCGACGCGGCAGCGTAATGCAGCGATTGTCGTCGCTTATCCGTCAGCTCTGCAAGTTTTCCGGCTCCTGATCCGGGCGTAATAGCCAACGCCCAACAAACCAAACACCAGGAACATCAGATACCCGATCACACCGTCATAATTGCCCACAAGAAAAGCGAACGCCGAGTCGTGATTGACCTCGGTCATTTTTTGCGTGCTCTTGATGACCACCACCCAGCCAGCATGAATACCCACACAATGTGCGATGTGGCCCCAGCGCTGGCGCACCAAACCGAGCAGGAAACCGGCTGCCACAAGGGCCAGAAACGAATCGACAAAAGCGCTGCTGGCAAACAGATGAAACGAATGGGCAAGCACGACGAAACCGTCGACCCAGGTAGCCTCGAGCGGTTCGACGGTGTAATCGGTGCGTATGAAATGCACCAGGCCGAACATAACCGCCGTTATCCAGATCGCCGACAGCGGGTAAGCCGTTCTTGACAGCACGCTCACCACGCTAAACAGCGCACCGCGAAACCAAGTTTCTTCAACGAAACCGACCACCAATCCGACTACCACCGCCTTGGCCAAGATCGCTGCCAGTATCGGCAGCGTCATCTCCGAGAGCAACGTCAGTACACGAACCTCAAGCAGGCACAGGAGCACCACTGGTAAACCGAGGCTTGCGATGCCGACCAAGAAACCGATCCCCAAGCCTGTCGCGAAGGAGCCAGCGTTAGTTCCGTAGCCCCAATGCTGGCGGGAAACCAGCCCCAGCCAGTACATAAGGGGCAACAGGGCGACTAGCGCCGAAAGCTTGAGCGTGCGATGCACCACTTTGTGAAAGGGTGCGGCACCATCCCACCAAGGGTCGAGCAGCTGGTAAATGGGATAAGCCAGGATAGCCCCGCAGAAAAAAACCAGAGCTACGTAACCGAGCAGTGGCCACACGGCCTTCATCCGCTACAACCCGTGCATCGTCTCTTCGATGAGCATGTCCACCACCGCCTCCAAAGCCTCCTCATGGGTGGCTCCCGCACGCCTTGCTTGGTCATAGGTCTCCGTCTGCCAGTGGGCGCTGGTGCCGCGCTCGAGTATCAGGCGCGCATGTTCCACCAGCGGCACATATCCGAAGTACTCGGCATCCTGGCGTATGAGCGCAAGCATCTCTTCAAGCAGCTGCCGGTAAGGAATGATGCATCCGCGGCCGAAATCGATCAGTCCCCTCTCATAGCCGTAACGTTGCGCCAACCAGCGATTTTCATTGATCAGCAACGGCGCATAGCGCCGCCAACGTTGGTTCTCCAGCCGCAACCGATACAGCATCCTCAGCCAGCACACATAAAGCGCCGCGATGGCGATGGCGTCATCGAGCCGAGTGCACACATCGCAGATACGCATCTCCAGTGTTGGGAAACGTGCGCTCGGGCGAACATCCCACCACAGCTTGGTACCGTCCTCAATGACCCCAGCGTTGACCAACAAGGCCACATGCCGTTGGAACTCCCCAATACTATCGAAATGCTCGGGCAGCCCGGTGCGTGGCATCTCGTTCCACACAGCGATGCGGTAGGATTTCAATCCCGTATCATGGCCTTCCCAGAAGGGGGACGAGGTGCTGAGGGCCAGCAAATGGGGCAGAATATAGCTCACCTGATCCATGAGGTCGACGCGGAGATCGTCGTCGTCGATGCCCACATGGACATGCATACCACCGATCACCAGGCGCCGCACCACCTCCTGCATGTCCCTGGCGATGATGGCATAACGCTCCTTCTGGGTGCGCTTCTGGCTGCCTGAACTGGCAAAAGGATGGGTCGATGCGGCCATCACGGCCAAGCCGTGGTCGTTGGCCACATCGGCTACGGTTCTTCGAAGGTGGGCGAGATCTTGACGCGCCTCTTCCAGCGTGGTTGAAACGCGCGTACCGACCTCGATCTGGCATTGTAGAAACTCCGGCGCCACCTGCCCCTGTAGCAGTCGCTCACAGGCGGGCAGCATGTCCGGAGGCACTTCTCCGATCAGGTCACGTGTTTGCCGGTCCACGAGCATGTACTCCTCCTCGATGCCCACCGTGAAGCTTGGCTGTTTGACCATCAAGGCAACTCCCTCCTGGGCGTATCGCTTGCCGGATACAAGCCTCGTCAACCGCTACCATCACTGGCGCAGTAAGGCTAGCGCGCCAGAACTGGACAGCAACACCGTCGCGACGGCCACCGGGGCGACATAGCGCACCACAAACCGCCACCGCGAATAACCGCTACTGGAACCTATAGCAAGCTCCTCTTGGGTCGAGGTCTTGGCCATGATCCAACCGGCAAATAGGGCCGAAAGCAGACCGTTTACCGGCAGCATGATATTGCTGGCCAAGTAATCCAGCGCCTCGAACACCGACTTGCCGAACAGCAGCACGTCAGACCACCAGTTAAATGACAAGACCGACGCTATTCCCAGCAGCCACGCCACGGCGCCCACTGCCCATGCGGACACTTTGCGTTCAATCCCGCGGTGCTCAAGCACCCATTCCACTGCAGGTTCCAAGAGCGAGATGGACGAGGTCCAAGCGGCAACGACCAACAAGACAAAGAACAGGGTGCCGACTATCACCCCACCGGGCATACGGCCAAAAGCGATCGGCAACGTTTGGAAAATCAAACCAGGTCCCGCACCAGGCTCCAAGCCGCTGGCAAAAACCTCCGGGAAGATGGCGAGCCCCGCCAGCAATGCCACGGCCGTGTCGGCAAGACAGACGGTCGTCGCGGTACGCGCAATGGAAATATCCTTTGGCAGGTAAGATCCGTAGGCAATGAGGATGCCGGCCCCGAGACTCAGACTAAAAAATGCCTGACCCAATGCCGCCAGCACCGCGTCGGCGCTCAGTTTGCTGAAATCCGGCTGAAACAGGAACCCCACCGCTCGTCCGAATTGGTCGGTGAAAACCATGGAGTAACCCACCAGCAGCAACAGAAGGACAAACAGCGCTGGCATGAGCACGGTTACCGCACGCTCCAAGCCGACTTTGACGCCACGGGCCACAACGGCGACGGTCAGCACCACAAAAACCGTGTGCCAGACAAGCAGTTCACCGGGGCGGCCAAGGAACTGCGTGAAATGCTGACCGACCGCGTCTGCCTGAGCTCCGTCGAAAACCCCCCGTGCGGTATACGGTACATAGGCGATCGCCCAGCCACCGATAACGCTATAGAACGAAAGGATCAGCAGGCTCGCAAGGACCGCCGACCAGCCCGCCACCTGCCACCCTCGGGAGCGCTGCTCGCGCTCTGCCAGAATGACATAACTGCGGATCGGACTTTGCCCTCCCCGGCGCCCGATGAGCACCTCGGCCATCATGATCGGAAGACCGATGATGAGCACACATAACAGATAAACCAATACGAATGCGCCACCACCGTTCTCTCCGGCAATGTAAGGAAACTTCCAGATATTGCCCAAACCTACCGCTGAGCCCGTGGCAGCCAGCACGAAAACGAGGCGAGATGACCAATACTCATGGGGAAAAGACGCGGTGGTGGTACTGTTTGTCCTCAATGCCATGGGCCCCTCCTTAGACGAAACGATAAAGACCTGCTGCACTACCGGATAGCGGCGTTGGGCGGTGCTCGCTTCTCATCTAGCGACCTGCTGGGCTCGCGGCTTCGCACCCTCGCTGAACAGCCCACCTGACGAAACGATGACTGTGGCCGTCGCGCCGGTTAGCCGATCAAGAACCTGTGACGATGGTGTAAACTATCGTGGTCGAGCTGCACGCCGCCGACGAGCGTTTGGGAGGGTGTTCTGGAGTCCCCGGTGGGCGCAGGCACAGCAAGGCGTACAGTGGCGAGACAAAATCGTTCCGAACGATCTTGCACCGCCACAGGCTGGCCCCAAAGAGGCGAGCCATCCGCAGTGTACAGGGGAGTACACGAGGATTTCGAGCCAGCACGCAACGCAGGTATGGCAAGCGCAGCAGGTTTAAAACATCCTCTCACTGGGTAACGAACGAAAAAGCGTTGGGTCAAATAACCTCGATTCATGCCCGCAAGTACCGGAGTGCTACGATAGCGAGCAAACACCATTTCAGCAATCTTATGCGCCGGTGAGAACGTGCGACGACCCCCCGCGCCCGGCACAGGTGTTTCTATCTTGCTCCAGCACGTTCGGTCCGGATCTTGGCCCCTGCAGGCCATGGTCATCGTTTCGTCAGGGTTGCTGTTCGGACACACCATCGGCGCCCAAGCCTTCGGCAGCCGAAGCCCTTGGTGCAAGGGTGTGTGCGGCAAGGATGCCGGACCCAAGCCGACAGGGACGTCTTCACGGCGTTCCTTGCACCAAAGGGTCGGCTGCCCCAAGGGCAAAGGTCATCCAACTGCCGAAACGATGACCAACGCCGCCCTGGGCACCGATGCGAGGTGCGTCCACGACCTTACCGGAACGGCCCGGTCCGCAAAGCTTGGGAAAATGAACTTAAGCTTATCTGAATTCGAGCTCATCGAACGCTATTTTGCCTCTGCCACGATGCGCCGCGAAGACGTCCTGGCGGGTATCGGCGATGATGCTGCCTTGCTGCAAGTCTTGCCGCACCACGACGTGGTCAGCGCCATCACAACCCTAGTGGAGGGTGTGCATTTTCAGCCCGGCACTCATCCCCGGTCTGTGGGTCATCGGGTATTGGCGATCGCTTTGAGTCGACTCGCCGCAACCGGTGCCACGCCCGCTTGGGCGACTCTTTCATTGGTTTTGCCGGAGGCGGATGAGGCTTGGCTCGCGCCTTTTAGTAGCGGCTTCGTGCAGCTTGCCGAGCGTCACCAGGTGCAACTGGTCGGCGGTGATACCGTGCGTGGACCACTCACCGTCACGGTGGCCACCACTGGCTTCGTGCCCATGGGGCAGGCATTAGACCGTGGCGGCGCCCGTGTGGGCAACCTGATCTATGTCACAGGAACGCTGGGGGAAGCCGCTCTGGCATTGCTTGCCGAGAATGGGAGTATCCATCCTCCAACGAAAATACGGGCCCAGTTTCAAGCGCGGCTGGATGCGCCTGAACCCCGTGTGGCCGAGGGCCGACGTCTGGCCGGCTTGGCTACGGCCGCCACCGATCTGCCCGATGGGCTAGCGGCAGGGCTAAGGGAGCTTCTGGAAAGCAGTGCCCTCGGCGCCACCGTCTATGCTAGTCAACTCCCGCTCTCAGCACAGTCGGCTCTGTGGCTTCCAGCAGCCGGTGGGCAGGATCTCCTGCTCCACGGAGGTGGCGATTACGAGCTCTGCTTTACCATCCCCT
The DNA here is from genome assembly GCA_964624765.1 of uncultured Thiotrichales bacterium. GTDB lineage: Bacteria > Pseudomonadota > Gammaproteobacteria > HK1 > HK1 > JAGTVB01. Next base: position 1,056 of record CAZUZO010000119.1, on the reverse strand, counting down.
CCGACAAGCAAGCCGAACTTGAGGTCGCTTTTTCCAGTCTCAAGGGTCATTGCAACTGGATAGGCATGGTAGAGAAAACTCCGGGACTTCGCTGCGTGTTCGAGGACGGCGCGGTAAACTGCCTCTGGTAGGGGTGGTGCGCTCCGTCGGCCGGTATTCAGCCAGGCTGCGAATGAGAGAGCGCTTGTCTCGGGCCGCAAACATGGAACCTCTCCCTGTCGATGCTGGATCATTAGCCGCGCGGGCGCCCACCTCGAACCGCCTTGCGTCTTCACCGTGAGACTACTGAGAAAACTCCATTTGTGGCGAGCGTTCGGTAGCCCCCCATATGAATCGGCTGAGGGTCGGGAGATCGCCGCGGGGTTACCGCTGCTGGTTGGATTGGTCCCTGGGGATCTGGATCGGCTGCTTGACTTGGCTGACCGGTTTCTGCGCCGCAAGACCCTGGAGCCGGTCGGCAACCTCATGCTGGATAACCGGGATCGCTATACCATCGCCCTGCAAGCCTGTCTGCCGATCTTGGAGCTCGGCCTGAACTGGTATCGGGGATGGTCGGCGGTCGTGATCTATCCCGATGAATTCGTGCCCACCCTCGAAGAAGTCGACGAAGCCGGTGTGGTGCACCAATGGCACGCTCCTCGTAGCGGGGAATCCTGGTCACACGGACCAGTCATCCTGTCGTTGTCGGCTGTCCAGGCTTCAGGGCATTGCGATGGCTATAACGTGGTCATTCATGAAGTCTCCCATAAGCTGGACATGTTGAATGGCGATGCGAATGGTTATCCGCCACTACACCGCGGCATGTCGTCGGCGCACTGGAGTCGCGCCTTCGAACAGGCATTCATGGACATGACTCGGACGGTGCAGGCTGGAGAAACAACCCGGATCGACCCTTATGCGACCGATTCACCTGGCGAATGTTTCGCCGTCTTCAGCGAGTATTTTTTCGAACGCCCACGACTGTTACAGGCAGAATATCCAGCTGTCTACCGGCAATTAGCGTTGTTTTATCGGCAGGATCCGGCGCAGAGACTGAGAAGCTGAAGGGCGAAAGGA
>CAZUZO010000118.1:0-11209 GCA_964624765.1 uncultured Thiotrichales bacterium | reverse complement strand
GCACCCTCCCCCGGGGACTTCCCTTGCACTATGCCGGGCGGCCCGCTGCGGCGGCACCGGCTGGCGGTAACCTGCACGTCCATCTCGAGGAGCAGCAGCGTTTGTTGACCGAAGCCCTCGGTTTAGAATCCGAACCGATCGCCGCACGTCGCGCGGACCGGCAATCGGCCACGTGAGGCACTGCGCCAAACCTCGGCAGCACGGAAAATGGCACTATGGCTGTTACCGACCTTGATCTCTTTAGGCACAATTTCGGTCCGGCAGGGAAACATCCGCGCATCGCACTCGTCGCCGGACTGGCAACCGATGAATTTAACGGCACGTTTGTGCTTGCCAGACTTGTAGACTACCTTCGGGGGGTTGCGGAGGGAACGTATCCACGCCAAAAACTACGCCATCGCGCCCTCATCGTTCTCTCCTCACCAAGCCGTGATGGTATGCAGACCCAACGATGTATCGACGACATCGTCGAGAGCACCCGTCGAGCCTACTATCGAGTAGCCATCAGCGCCTCCAGCTCAACACTCGAGGAATTGCCGCAGGCCTGTCTGTACGCATGCAGTGACGACGAGCGGGCCTCGGCATTTCTGTTCGGGTTACCGGCCATCATTGAGCATCCGACGCACACCCTCGCTGACGGTGCACTGGTGGAGGCCTGGCAATCCCTGGGTGGAGAGAATTTCTTTCTCCATGCGGGCCAGCTGGGGTATCTTCAGCCCCAACACTGCGAGCGGCTGTTTCGGGCACTCATCTCCTTTCTGGATCGGACGGGGACCGTAGAGGGGATAGAACTGTCCGAAGAAGAGGCCGACACTCACCATTTCGGCGTACATCAGACGCTGTCGGTACTCGCCGAGGCGTCAGGTTTCTTCGTATCGCGGTTGGAAGTGGGTCGCTGGGTGCAGGCTGGCGAATCCGTGGGCCTGATCTACGATCGTCTGCGGGGCATGCTCACCACTGAAATCAAGGCCCCCGTTAATGGGCTAGTCAGCGCCCTGCGTCGTCACCCGCTGCTGTTAGCCGGCGATCTGGTAGCCAGAATTCAAACGCGCGATCCGCTTCCGGTCGCCTCCAGGGAGAAACTTCTAGGGTTTGACCATCGCCGCACCGGTGACGCCCTAGCGCGAGGGCAGCCCGTCTCCCGCTAACCGGCGACAGCTACTGAGACACCCGCTGGAGTGGCCTTTGCTCGCGCTCTGGGCTTCGAGGTTCGGCCAGCCAGTGGGTTAGGGTTGTTCTCAAAGCCTCGAGCTTGACGGGTTTAGCAAGATAGTCATCCATGCCAGCAGCCAGACAGGCCTCTCGATCACCGGGCATGGCGTTTGCCGTCATGGCCACGATCGGCGTTCGCGCCAAACCTTTGATCGCTTCGTAGGAACGCCATTGACCCGTGGCGCCATAGCCATCCAGCACCGGCATCTCACAGTCCATCAGCACCAAATCATACCGATCGTCGCGTTGCTTCTGTAATGCCTCCTGCCCGTTGTGGGCCAGTTCTACAGCGAGTCCGAGCTTCTTCAACATCCGCGTCGCCACCTGCTGATTCACCAGGTTATCCTCTGCTAACAAAACCTTAGCCCTGAGCGGTCGGCCGGCGGCCGGAGAACTCCGCGCCGGTCTTAACGACGCGCGCCCCCCCTTCAGCCACTCGATAAGGGCCACTCGCAGCGGTGTTTGACGGATCGGTTTCGTTAGGTTTAAAGCAATCCCTGCTGCATCCAGTTCGGCCTTCGATGGGCTACCCGAACTTAGCAACACTAACGCCGTTTGTGATACGGCGGCGTCCTGTTTGATCACTCGTGCAAGCTCGAGTCCCCCCATGCCAGGCATGTACAGATCTAACAGCGCCAAATCGAAGGGAGACCCGTTGGCCACCGCAAGGTGTAGCCTGCGCAAAGCTTGTTCTGCGCTATCGACACTTTCCGTCACCATCCCCAAGCCAGTCAGGTAATGCTGCAAGATCTTCAGGTTGGTCGGGTTATCATCGATCAGCAGAGCACGCAGTCCTTTTAAGCTCAGTTCTCCTGCTGCCTCTTTAGCGAGACCAACGAAACCCAGGCCAATGGTAAATCTAAACGTTGAGCCTTCCCGTGGCGTGCTCGTGACTTCCATCGATCCCCCCATGAGCTCAACGAGATCCCGCGAAATAGCCAGCCCCAGGCCGGTACCGCCGAAGCGTCGGGTGGTGGAGGTATCGACCTGCCTGAAGGGAGCAAACAGCCTGGCGATATCCGCCTCGCACATGCCGATGCCGGTATCCTGTACCTCAAAGTGAATGGACACCTTGTCTTCCGCGATGCCCATCAATTTCACCTTCAGGGTTACTTGCCCTCGTTCGGTGAATTTGAGGGCATTTCCGACCAGGTTGGTCAATACCTGACCGAGTCGGGTCGGATCTCCGATCACCGAGTTCGGGATGTTAGTCGGAACGAAACAGAGCAGCTCGATGTTCTTGCTGTGCGCCTGGGCGCTAAAAAGGGCGGCGACGTTTTCGACCAATCCGGGCAAATTAAACGATATGTGCTCCAGCTCTAACCGACCGGCTTCGATTTTAGAGAAGTCTAGAATGTCCTTGAGAATCGAGAGCAGGCTTTCCGCTGATTGTTGGGCGGTTTCGATACACTCTTTTTGCTCGCGGCCAAGGTCTGTTTGGCCCACCAAATCCAGCATCCCGAGAATACCGTTTAGTGGGGTACGGATTTCGTGGCTCATATTGGCCATAAATCGCGATTTCGTGCGCGCCAGCTCAAGCGCCGCCTCCGCGGCCTGCTTTCGCTCCGTCACATCATGCAGCATACCGACGCGACCGCCATCGCCTTTGGCGCGCACGGATAACTCCACCCACCGTAAGGTGCCATTGCGATGCTGCACCCGCACTTCCTGGTGCTGTGGCGCTGCCCTCTGGGCGCCATCGGCACTATCCTCCAACCACATCCGCCCCGTCGTGGAATCCTCAGGATGCAAGAAATCCACTGCCGGTCGACCCAACGATTCTTCTGCCGTAAATCCCAGTACCTCGCTCCAGGCACCGTTGACAAACACCAGGCGGCCCTGTTCATCGCATTCAAACAGAGGTTCACGCAGTGCTTCGATCAGCTGCCGATACCGCCTTTCGGCCGAGGACAGCTCTTCGACCAGCCGATACTGGATCTGTAGCTGAATCTCACCATAATCCTTAGGACTCATACGGCAATATCCAAACGTCGCACAAAACCCATGTGATCCGTCACCTCGGCGTAAAGAGGAAGGATACTCTGACAATAAAACTCCTGTTCGAATTGGGTTCTCCCTACCGTGCAATCCGACAACACAAAGACGGAATAACCTTTCTCTGAGGCGGCGCGCCCCGTGGAGTCCACGCAAATCGATGTGACGGCACCCGCGACAGCCACGTGGCTGATGGCGTGTTGACTGAGGACATCGTCGAGAGCGGTGTTGGAGAACGCGTTCAGCCCTCTCTTCCCAGGCACCTCGAGTATGCGGTCACCGAAACGGCTGATCTCCGCTATGGTTTCGGACCCTGGGGTGCCCATCTGAAACGCGCCAAGCTCCTTGATGGTCCTCAAAATACCGACCGGCTCCATGAGCTCGCGATAGTCCTCAGTGAAGGCGATGGGCGTCGATATCAGAAGCGTTGGCGTAGGGGACAGCCGATCGATCAGATCGATAGTGTTTTTCAGGGTGCCGGTCACGCGAGCCGAATCCTCTATGACCTTATGTAAAATACCATGGGGTGCAAAATAATCGTTTTGATACCCGATCAAGATCACTGCGGTATGTGCTGCGTTCATGCGTCGCCCCCTATGATCGCTATTCCACTTTCCACTCGAGAAACAAGCGAAGCTGATTAATGACTTAGATAGGAAGATAGACAAGTCGGGGTGGTTTTCGTGGGGGCTTCCTGGACCAGCGGTTGCCGGACGGCGGCCGGTCTCATGCCCTCAGCTGACTTATTGGGATAGTTGTGGCGAGACGGAAATGGGCTAACGTACAAAAGCCCTTTGTAAATAAGGTCATGGATCCACTCTTGGTGGTAGGGTGTAGACAGCTCACTAAGATGCACATCGCGTCGTAGGATCAGTTCGAGCCCACGAAAAACTTCTTCATTCACCGTATAGGTGGTGTAGTAAGGGTTATCTGGGACGAAAAGCTGATAGCGGCGTGCCGGCGCCCGCACATCACCGTCGACGCGAAACTCGATCCGAAACTGCAGATCCTCCAGCGCCCGTAGATAAAGCTTGGTTTTTCCCTTGCTGTGCACCGATTCGCGCTGCTCAAAATAGTTCTTGACTTGTTCGTGGATAGGGACGTGTGGGTTATGAATCGTGCGACTGTAATACGAGCCGCAGGCCGTTCGGGGTAACCGATGGATGCAGATATAACCGAAGTTTATCGATTTAAGCTGCGCTTGCCGAAAACTAGTCACCCAGTGCTCGAGCTCACTGTTATAAGCCTCGAACGGCTGGCCAAATGGGGCATGCGTGTGGGGAATGGCAAACTGAAGTTCGTTGCGATCCGCAGTCTGCAAAATGAGCTTGTGCGCGGGACCGCCTGACCACCATGCCTCAAGCTTGTTCTCGTAGTCCGCTGCGTCCACTAGATCGGTGACCAGGTGTAACCGGCCATTTTCGGTCAGATAGTGAGCCGCTTGGGATATGATACGACTGAGCACCGCCTCGCCTCGCGTCCCGCCGTCACGGAACTTGATCGCCTGGCGAGGGCTGGCAACAAAGGGAGGATTGGCGAGGATGAGATCGAACGTTGCACCGGTTAGCGGGGCATACAGATCTCCCATGATGAACCGAGCATTGCCGATACCGTTAAGGCCGGCATTGAAGCGAGCGAAGCGAATGGCTCGAGGATTGATATCGACCCCCAACACCTCTTGCGCATAACGACTCGCCACCAGGGCTTGAATGCCAGAGCCGGTACACAGATCGAGCGCACGCTTCACCGGATAGCGAGGAGCCGTATGCACCAGGCCCATACTATCAAGACCGATATACATGACCGGCTCTTCGTCCATCTGATCGCGATCGTGCACCCTATGACGATGATCAGAGGCAATAAACAGGCCATCGGCACAGTAAAGATCGACGGCCGCGGCCCAGTGATCGCCTCGCCGGCTGACCACGCCCAGTCCGATGAGAGCATCAAGGCATTGCTGGCCGAAAAGACTCTTGAGACGTTCGGCGGGCAGGGCCACACGCAACAAAAAAAGCCGTATGAGATCGCTTAGATCCGATTGCGGCAGGACAAATCGGTCGTAGTAGTGTAGAGAAGTCGATTCTAGTTGCTGTAGCGATTCGATTCCCAGAAGCGAGCATATGGTGGATTCAGAGTAACCGTCACCGACCAACGTGGATCGCAAAGAACCCAGCGCCTCGCCGGCGGAAAAATTCTCGTCGTCGGCAAAAGGTTCCAATGTTTTGCCAGGCAGGCCATTCAAGGGTGTATCGGGTGGCCTCAATGGGATCAGAGGCTGATAAGGCCGCAGGCGATACTGGGCTAACTGTGTCACCGCCCACTGCATGCGCTCTTCCCACTCGAGGGTGGATAATTGCCGTTCGATGCGAAAGCGGTCCAGTTCGTCTTTCGATCCCTTGAGAACTGCTTGCAAGACTGCGATTTCATCCAGCGTGTAGGTCGATGTCGGATAGGATCCACGGCGATCGTGAATCGCTGAGCGACCCAAGGGATCGAGTAGGCACACCATCTGCGATGACCACTGGGTTTGGAAGTCGACCCCAAAACGATTGCCGCGAAATAAACGGCTGGTCTCCTTAAATCTTCCACCCTCCCATGAGAGGCGGTGCAGTTCTTCCATCGACCAAGGGCAATCGGCCGTCTCACCAAAGAATAGGGCCCGGTCGAGCCGCTGCATCAGCTCGATCAGGGAGGGTTGGCCTGGTGCAAGTCCCTGAGGCAGGCAGTTGTCCTGGATCTTTGCCAGGTGTTCTTGGTAGTCTTTGACAGGAACGTCCCGCTTGACGATCCAACGATCCTCGAGGCATAGGTAGTCAATGTCAGTATTGAGAAACGTCCGCAGCGCGTCCTCTGGCGATTCGACGATCGGCTGGCCTGCTACGTTGAAACTGGTATTGAGCACAACGGGCAAATGCCCGCGCCTCGCCACGAGTTCGTGACATAAACGGCACAGAAAAGGATTGGCCTGTAACGTCACCGTCTGCACGCGCCCGGTTCCGTCGTGGTGGGTGACAGCAGGGATCTCGGCGCGATAGCGATCCTTAACGGGGGACACCAGCAACATGTAGGGCGACGGCACTTGCTGCTCAAAAACCGTCGCGACATCCGTCTCGGGGATCACCGGAGCGAAGGGTCTGAAGGGCTCTCGGAACTTCACCCGTGCGTTGAGAATATCCTTCATACGGGCAAAAGTGGGATCCGCCAGGATCGATCGATGCCCAAGAGCCCGAGGGCCGTACTCCGACCGCCCCTCGAAACGGGCCACGATATGCCCTCGCGCTAGCACCGCCGCGGTGCGTTTGAGAAGCTGTTCCTCGGCGAGCACCTCCACCTGGATCTGGTCCGCAAATCGCTCCACCGCCTGGTCGACCGCGTCCCGATCGTAGGCGCGCCCCAACGCTGCGCTGCGAAGCATGACGCGCTGCGCCGCGGGCGTTTCCTGAGCATAAGTCCCAAGCGCGCAACCCGCAGCGATGCCCGCATCGCCCGCTGCGGGAAAAACAAAAAGATCCTGCAAGCCCAGTTCCTGCAGTAGCACATAGTTGGCGACCGAATTCAGTGCCACCCCACCCGCCAGGCAGAGCTTGCGAATGCCGGTGTCCTCGATGGCTTTGCGAACCAGATGCACGAGCGCTTGCTCGAGCTCATGCTGCACCTTATAGGCCAGATCCACCAGATACGGCCGAAGATAAGGTTTGCCTTGACCGTTGTCATAACGCTTTTCGAGCGCGGCCACCTCGAGGAAAAGGTCGTAAGCCGAAATGTCCAACCGATAGCTATCAAAGATGGGCCGGATCCAAGGCAGCCAGTTGGGCTGCTCATTGCCATAGGGTGCTAAACCCATCAACTTACCGGGTTCCGGAACGGTTACCTGGGAACCGATAGGCGTGACGAATCCTGCTTTTCGGCTTATGTATTCATAGATGAAACCCAGGCTGGACAAAGGCGCGAGGTGAGCCGGTACCCGCTCGGCGTGGAGCCGAGTGATCTGTGGCCCGCAAGCCTGGTATAAGCTATACGACTCGGTCCTCCCTTCGGCGTCCGTGGTACCCGTGGCATCGGCCACCAGGATCACCGCATCATCGAATCCCGACGGCCAATAGGCGCTATAGGCGTGGGCCAGATGATGGCTCGCGATGCTGCGTCGCTTATGCACCACCTCCGGGGGAAGCTGCCGGCGAAGAATAGCATCCGAATAGTCAACCCCCGGCATATTCGCGGTGATGGAGGCCAGTTCGCAGAGCCTAAGACCCACCGCCTCGAGACAATATCGAATGGCCTCGTGCGGCAACTGGATCTGAGCAGGGTCTTCCGGCGCCTGATGGAGAAGACCGATGCTATGTTTACACCGATCGAGCCGTTCTTGCTGAATGGCAACAACGATTTCCCCATCCCTAACGAGGGCGGCGGATCGATCGTGACCTAGGTTGATACCCAGATGGTAACCCGACACTGATTCATTCTCCCAATGGCAGCCCGGGCACTAAAAGGGATCCTGAGCTGCGGCTGGCAGCGGAATAACGTTCCATTAGCGACGTCCAATTCGCATCGAGTCACGCTCTATCCCCCTGTGACGGAGCCCGCGGTATGGCTTTCGGCGCCCAAGCCTGTTTACTTTAGAGAGGCCTCTACTAGCGCTAGACCAGCCTTCGCGATCGTGTCGGGTGCTTCCCGTGGGGTTGCGCTCCACTGTCTACAGTGATCGCATGCCCTGCCGTTAAAGCATGCTTAGATAGCGCTCCCCGGCTCCTGCAGCCGGGACATGCCCAACGGAGACGGCTGTGGCCACTTTTAAGAGAGATAGCACGACCTTCGTTGAACTCGGCAATCGTCAGGCCCACACTTCACCGAACCTAGAGCCTGATCTCACGGTTACTATCCGAGGTTGTCAGCGAACGACCCTGACACAGGGTTCGGAAAATCCGTCATCCGGTCACGATTCCCTGTCCGTCTGCCGAGATTATCAGATTGAGGAAGCATTGCGCGAAAGTGCCGCGATGCTCCTTTCAATAGCTAACACTGCACATGATGCGATCGTGTTATTCGATCAGGATGGATGTGTCGAATTTTGGAATAAAGCAGCGGAAAGTATCTTCGGCTATCGGGCTGAGGAGGTACTGGGTAAGGCATTCGCGCCTCTGATATTACCGCCTGCCCATCGAGCAGCCTGCACAAGCTATTTCGCTGGCGTTCGCTACCCAACGCAAAACCATCCGCCGAACACTGCCACCCTAGTCTTGGAGGCACGGCATCAAAGCGGCAGGCAGTTTCCTGTCGAATGTTCGCTGACCCCGGTCAGGCTCGAAGGACGCTGGAGTGCTCTCGGCATATTGCGCGACACCACCGAGCGCCAACGCACAGAAGAAGACCTTCGCAAACTGACTCGAGTCGTCGAGCAGAGTCCCGTTTCTGTCGTGATCACCGATGCTCAGGGCACCATCGAATACGTCAATCCAAAATTCGTTGAGTTGACCGGCTACACGGCCACTGAAGTGATCGGACAAAAGCCAAGCATTCTGAAGTCTGGGTTCACTTCTGAGGCCACTTACGCTGTGCTTTGGCAAACGATCACTTCGGGTCGCGAATGGCGTGGCGAATTCCGTAACCGAAAAAGGAACGGTGAGCTATTCTGGGAATATGCGTCGATTTCTCCCATTAAGGGTACCGATGGAAGGATCAGTCATTTCCTGGCCGTCAAGGAAGACATTACCGTCAGGAAGATGTATGAAAAACAGTTGCTACATCAAGCTCATTTCGATCAACTGACAGCCTTACCCAATCGCTTGCTAGCGCTCGATCGGCTCGCCCAGACTCTGCACCGAGCCCACCAGAGCAATCGACTCGTGGCGTTGATGTTTGTCGATCTCGACAACTTCAAGACCGTCAATGATACCCTCGGTCATGCGGCGGGCGACCACTTGTTGGTCGGTGCCGCAACACGCTTGAAGACCTGTGTGCGCAATACCGATATCGTCGCACGGCTTGGAGGAGACGAGTTCCTGATCATTTTAGTCGATCCCGCCTCTGCAGCCGGTTGTGAGCTGGTGGGTCGCAAGATACTGGAGGTCTTCACAAGACCGTTTTTTCTGGAAGGTCATGAAGTTGTGGTCACAGCTAGTGTCGGAGTAGCCATCTATCCCGGCGATGGGGAAGATCCTCACGTGTTGCTTCGCAACGCTGACGCTGCCTTATATCGCGCTAAAGAGCAAGGACGCCATACCTATCGCTTCTTTACCTCAGAGATGAACGCCCGAGCACGGGAGCGTTTAAATGTCGAATCGCAGCTTCGCCATGCGCTCAGACGGCAAGAGCTTTCCGTTCATTTCCAACCTATTATAGATCTGACTTCAAACTCGGTCGTGGGCGCAGAAGCTTTACTACGTTGGAACAATGCGGAGCTTGGATCGATCCCACCGGATCGGTTTATTCCGGTCGCCGAAGACACCGGTCTCATCGTACCTATCGGCGAATGGGTATTACGCAACGCCTGTCGACAGTTGGCGCTGTGGCAACAGCCATTTCACCGTGCCTTGCACATTTCAGTCAATGTTTCTCCTCGGCAATTTGTCGAACCCGGCTTTCCGACAACCGTGGCCCATGTACTCGAGGAGACCAAAATTAGCGCCGAATTGCTGGTCCTGGAGATTACCGAGCGACTATTGCTGGGGGATTCACCGCAGATCACTGAGAACCTACGGCGATTGATTAAAATGGGAGTCACGTTCGCCGTCGATGACTTCGGAACCGGCTATTCAGCATTGAGTTATCTGAAGCGCTTCACCTTCCACGCCTTGAAGATCGATCGAAGTTTCCTGCACGACGCGACCACCAATGCCGGAGCGGCCGCGCTCGCCACGGCCATCATCGTCATGGCCCATAGCCTCGGACTGAAGGTTATCGGGGAAGGAGCGGAAACCAAGAGCCAAGTCGAATTCCTCTGTGCAGAGGGATGTGACATGGCACAAGGATATTACTTCAGCAAGCCCTTACCTGCAGAGTGCTTTACTGAGTTTCTGCGCCACCACGGAGGGGGCGCCCGCAGGAGTCATGACCTTGAACATCCGCCCGGAAGTCTGGTGATCGAGCATTAGAAGCTGTTTCGAGAATGTCACGAGCACTGCCACGGCAAGGTGCACGCCGACAGGCCACCGCGGGTGCAGGAGAAATATCCGCATCGCCAGGGTCTGCACGATGCCGCTCGGTTAAGGGCCTTTGTTCTCTAGCTGGCCGCTCGCTAACTCGTTCCCGAGCCCAACCAAGCCCGCAAGGTGTTGGCTAAACGCGAGACCGCTCGCTGAAGCCGCTGGCCGTGAATACCGAGCATCGATAGGTCTCCGCCTTGAGCAACCTCTTCCAGCCGCCTCGCCTCCCGTAACACTTCCCACGCCGAAAGCTCCGCCGCTGAGCCCTTGAGCGCGTGGGCTGCTAACCGCACTGCCGCCGCATCTTTGGCCTCCAAACCGGTCTCCAGGTTAGCCAGCAGTTCGCGGCTGTACTCGAGAAAGAGTTGGACGATTTCCCGCAGGAAAGGTCGATCGCCGTCAACACGTTGGAGAGCTTCCTGGGTATCCCATATGTCGTGCTCGGGGCCTGTGCAGTGGTGCCCTCTGTTTTCCGCTGCAGGCCACACTGAATGGCTTCCATCGAACGCCTCAATAGGCCGGGCTTTGGTCATCATATCGTTACCTAGGTCATGCACGATTCGCGCGGATGACAGTCCTGCCTGGCATCTGCGGTGAGTAGCACCGTCTGGCGGAGGGCAGCACCCGTGCCGGCAACGCCCCGTAGGCAAAAAAGCGGGATTATCCCTCGACTCGACCCACGGTCTTCCGGCACCCATCGCGACCCTGCCGAACACACGGCCAAGGCAGGCTTCCCTCCCCTATCCCGCTAGTAACAAGGGGTGACAGGGGACTGAATGATTACTCGGCCAAGCGATGGCGTCCTTTAGAAGCTGTTTTAAAAATTACTGCGCTTGCCTGAGCTGCGTTGCGCGGCAGCT
>CAZUZO010000117.1:0-11225 GCA_964624765.1 uncultured Thiotrichales bacterium | reverse complement strand
GCGCCAGAGCATCATTCGCCTGTTCGGGCACCACGCTCAGGCGATCTACGACCTCAGCCACCTTCGCCTGGTTCAGCCGCAGCTCGCCTTTGTTTCGCTCTTCGACGACACCGAAGATGTCTTGCAGGACGAGGACTTCCGTCTGCTCGAGTCACTTTCGACGATTTCCAGGTGGTCACGACCGGACGAGTTCGAACAAGCCCTGAGAGCTGCGTGATGGTGCCGCTAGCCGCGTTTGGGGTGGTGACGAAAGCGTCGGTGGCTCCTGGAAGTTCGCCCGGTACCCGCCGTTCTGGGCCTGAGAGTCATTTAATCGAGAGCCCAGGGGCAAGGCTGATGATAACGAAACGCCATTGTTCATCAACATGTTGCTTATTTCAGGCTTTCCCCGGTCGGGAGGCCCGCGATGGCGGCGTTTACTGAAACGATAGTCGAGGCTGCCCTCGCCTGGCTGGAAGCCAGCGTCTGGCCGGTCGCCCACGGTCCGGAGATCGCCCCCGATCAGCCTCGCGCCGAGCGGGTCAACTACGGCGAGGTGGTGCTGGCGCGGCGCCTGCGCGACGCGCTCGCGCGCCTCAACCCGGGCCTTTCCGCCGAGGCGCTGGAGGAATTGCCTAATGGCTGCTTGATGAAATGGGCAACGTTGATGGCGACGATGGATCGTCTGGGCATCGCACCCTCGTACAGTCGGCCGCGGGTCAGCCACGACAACCCGTTTTCCGAGGCCGCCTTCAGGACCTGTGCAAGTACCGGCCTGATTTCTAGGTGTAGGGTTTTGAAAGCCTGGATGCTGCGCGGTTAGGGGGGCATCGCTTCGTGAGCGGGTACAACACGGCGCACCGCCACAGCGCTATTTAGTTTGTGACCCCGGAAGAGCGCCACAAGGGACAAGACCGGAAGATCCTCGCCAAGCGCGAAGTCGTCTACGCGATCGCCAAGGCGAAGCATCCGGAGCGATGGTCCGGCAGGACACGGAATTGGGGGCCCCACAGGAGCAGTCTGGCTCAACCCGGAGAACACTCCTGGGGAAGAAGCAGTGGAAGCACTATAGGGAAATCGGACAACTATGTTGACAAACCCCGGCGATGAGGGAATGACACCTCCAAGACCACACAACCCACATCGGTCTTGAAGGGGCCGTGAAGTTCTCCGGGCGGCCGGCTTGCGTAGTGGCCGGCTTCGAGCCAAAGGTCGAACGCGGCGTCGTGAAGATGGCCGCTGACGACGAAGACTTCCTCAGGATAGCTATGGGCTTTGCTTCCGAACGGCGTGGTATCGGCGCCAGGCAGGAAGCGGGTGAGCCTTGTGTATTCACCCGTGCTTGCGTCGATGCTCAGAGTCAGCTCCTCGACCATTCCCTCCAAGCCATTAACCGCTTCCCATTTCTCTTTGTGTTCCGGTCGCAGGACGTTCCAGTAGGTCGCGGTCGATTTCGCCATGGCCGGTTCTCTCGGTTGATTTTCGATGTTCTGCTTGCGGCCGAATCGCTCCTACGCCACAAATGCCTTCCCGAGGTTCGCTTCACGTGGTCCAGCGCTTTTCGTCGACCGACGACGCTCGGTGGGTGATCCGGTCTTGGGGATCCCCTGTAGACGGCCGTTCGGCTGGAAAAGTACGTTAGGATGAAGCTGATGGGAGAAGCGGCGCTGTTAACACTGCTCCCAGGGCAGACCGCGGAAACGCCAACCGCCGAGCGTGCCTCGGTGATGATGTTCGTCCAGATCCCCCTCGAATCCTTCGTCCACATGATAGACTTCTTGGAAACCCGCGCCTAACAGCCTTGCTCCGGCTTCTAACGACCGTTTGCCGCTGCGGCAGACGAGAATGATGGGCGCACAGCCGAGGCCGTCGTGGCAGGTGACTCCACCGAGCATGAGCTTACGGATGTCGGTTACGAAATGTGGGTTGACGACCCATTCGGGCTCGTCGATCCACGGTACGTGCACCGCGCCCCTGGGGTGTCCGACGAACAGGTATTCCATCGTCGATCGAATATCGATCAGGACGGCTCGGGGATTTCCCTCTAACATTTCCCAAGCTTGGGCAGGACTGAGTGGTTTGGGCGGCTTCGCCGACATAAGCAATCCTCGTTGCTGACAAACAGATAAGGTTTTCTTCTACCTATATAAGCCTATTTCCAGTTTGTCAACTAAAAGCGATTTCTGCGGCGGCTTCCCCAGTTGTAAGCTGAGAGGTTGTGAAAATACCGTCGCCAGCGGTCCGAGAGCCAGGCGGACGGAGCGCAGCGACGAGACATATCTGTCGCAAGAGCGACCTGACCAAACGATGATTCTGGCCGCTGCCCCAACGGGCTGTATGCCGATGGCCTAACGCGCAGACAGCGGGACGGACTGATGGCGCAGGATAACGTTGCTACCGCAGCGGCTATAATGTTGGCCGCAAGGCCATTCGCTCACCCTCCGGATGCGATCAAATCACCCTCGTACCGCCAAGCCTCACAGTGACCGAAGCGATCGGAAGAATCTGCGGGCTATCTTACCTTACGTGTGGGTGTTCCGGGGTCGGGTGGCGCTGGCGTTATCCTGTCTGATGCTGGCAAAGATGGCCACCGTCGGCCTACCGCTGGTGCTCAAGCAGATCGTCGACAGTCTGGAGGTGGGACCAGGGCGAGAGCTCAGGCTGCCAATAGTGCTGCTGATGGCCTATGGGGCGCTACGGCTTGCCAATTCGCTGTTCAATGAGCTACGCGATGCGGTTTTCGCCAAAGTCCGCTACCGTGCCATGCGGCGGCTCTCCGTGAGGATCTTGAGTCACCTGCACACCCTGAGTCTACGCTTCCACCTTGAGCGCAAGACGGGGGCGATATCGCGAGATCTGGAGCGAGGTACCCGCAGCGTCAGCTCCATCCTAAACTACCTGATCTTTAACATCTTGCCGACAGTGGCTGAGCTTATGCTCGTGGCCAGCATCTTATTGCTGAGCTATCGACCGGCATTTGCCGTGGTGACTTTCGGCACGGTGGTCGTGTACATGGTATTTACGTTTGCGCTCACTGAATGGCGAATGCATTTTCGGCACGCCATGAACGCTCTGGATTCGAAGGCTAACACCCAGGCTGTCGATAGTCTGGTGAATTACGAGACCGTCAAGTACTTTAACAACGAGCGAGTGGAAGCTGATCGTTATGATCGGACCTTGGCTCTCTGGGAGCAGTCGGCGGTCAAGAGCCAAACCTCGATGTTGCTGCTCAACTTCGGCCAGGGGGCGATCATCGCCGTCGGGGTCACCCTGATCATGGTGTTTGCGAGCCAGGGGGTGGTGGACGGGCAGTTGACTCTCGGGGATCTGGTGATGGTCAACGCCTTTCTACTGCAGCTGTTTATTCCCCTCAATGTTCTCGGTGTCGTCTACCGACAAGTGAAATACTCACTGGCCGATATGGACCTGATGTTAAAGCTGCTGGGGGAGCGCGCTGACGTGCAAGACCGTAACGGCGCACGGGAATTGAACGTCGGTCGCGGAGAGGTGGCATTTGAGAACGTGAGTTTTGCTTACCACGAGGCGCGTCCCATCTTGCGTCAAATAAGCTTCACCGTCTCGGCAGGGCGAAAAGTTGCCGTGGTCGGTGCCAGCGGTGCGGGTAAATCCACCCTGGCACGGTTGCTGTTTCGCTTCTACGATGTGGGCGAGGGTCGGATCTTGGTCGATGGGCAGGATATCCGCTCGGTCACGCAGTCTAGTCTGCGCGCCGCCATCGGTATCGTACCCCAGGATACCGTCCTGTTTAACGCCTCGATTTACTATAACATTGCCTATGCTAACCCAGGTGTGGGGCCGGATGCCGTGGTACGTGCGGCTCAGGTGGCCCAGCTGCACGACTTTATCTCGGCATTGCCTCGGGGGTACGATACGGTTGTCGGTGAACGGGGATTGAAACTTTCCGGGGGCGAAAAGCAACGTATCGCCATCGCGCGCGTTGTCTTGAAGAAACCCAAGATCTTGGTCTTCGATGAGGCAACGTCGGCGCTTGATTCAAAGTCTGAGCAGGCTATCTTGGTGGCCTTACGGGAGGTGGTGGCGGCTAACCAGGCCACCCTGGTCATCGCCCATCGGCTTTCCACGATCGTCGATGCGGATGAAATTCTGGTCATGGAGGCGGGACGGATCGTTGAGCGGGGGTGTCATGGCAGTTTGCTTAAGGCAGAGGGGATGTATGCTCAGATGTGGGCGTTGCAGCAGCAGGAACGGCAACAAGAGGTGCAACAGCAACCGGCTAAGAAGCTGTTTTAAAAATGTCGCGAGCGCCGGCAGAGCAATGCGCACGGCGGCGACAAAATCGTCGGGAACGATTTTGAACAGCTGCAAGCTGGCCCCGAAGGGGCGAGCCCCAAGGATGGGGCGAGTAACAACCGCGGTGTACATAGGGAGTACATGAGGATTCTGAGCCGCCACGCAACGCGCTCAAGCAAGCGCAGCAGTTTTTAAAACAGCTTCTAAGGCGATCGCTTTGCCCGGCAGCGAGGGATCGGCGTGACAGCCTAGCACCGGCTTGTCGCTAAGCCAGGGCTTGGGAGTGAAATGCTGAGCGGGGGGGTAAAAGGTGGAAGCGAGAAGCGAACCGACCACGTGTGTCGACGCCGAGCCGTTTGCGCTGCGGGTCACCGACGATAGCATGGAACCGGAGTTTAAGTGCGGTTGCATTATCATCGTCGATCCCACGGGGATGGTCGAAACGGGCGCCTATGTGATCGCCGAGCACGGCGACAGCTATATTTTTCGGCAGTTAATGAAGACCCCCAGCGGTTATCATCTCGCGCCCCTGAACGATCGCTATCCCACCATTGAGCTTCCCTCAGGCATCGCGTCCGTAAAGGGCGTCGTCGTACAGCGCGCCGGGACGCGCAGACGCGAGCATAAACGCTATTAGAATCTGCTTCAAAAATGTCACGAGCGCCGGGGTCGCGGGGCGCACGGCGGCGACAAAATCGTCGGGAACGATTTTGAACAGCTGAAAGCTGGCCCCGAAGGGGCGAGCCCCAAGGATGGGGCGAGTAACCACCGCAGTGTACAAGGGAGTACGTGAGGATTCTGAGCCGCCGCGCAACGCGCTCAGGCAAGCGCAGTCGTTTTTAAGACAGCTTCTTAGGTGCTACGGGGTCAGCCACCACCATATCCAGCCTTCCGACAAAGAGCGGCGTTATCGATTGTGTCTTTTGGCAGTAGGGAGGCGCGTTATCGTTTTCCGGAGCGCGTTCGACGCCGCCCTCGGTAGCTCGAGATGGAACGGATAATCTGAGAGAAGGGTAAGGACTCCAAACTGCCGTGGGTTTTTCTTGCGGCTTGAACCAGTTCGTAAACGTCCTCAACGTGTCTCGCGTCCGCTGTACCGGCCACTAACCGTTGCAGGCCTAGCAGTCCACCTACTTGGACCTTCATTTCTTTACTGTGGGGTAGGGATCCCGGAGACGTTGTCATGGCGAGGGCGAACTGAGCGTTGATGCGCAGCAGGCGCAGCAGCTCTTGGCACATCACTCGTGCCGATGCGACCCGACAACCCGTCGCCTCGCGGTCAGCAATTTGAAAGCGCTGCGCATGTTGGCACGCGCACTGACGGCTGAGAATGGCCTTCTCGAAGGGGCAGGAGCGCTCGTTGATCGCCTGATAGGCGCCTTTATACTCGTCTTCGTTCATCAGACTACCTGCCGCCGATGATGAGCTCTTTGATCGTACTCGTCGGAGCTGCCGATCACCTGTCCTTATGCCGTCACCAAACCTACGGCCCTAGCCGGTCATGAGGTTCCTAGCCGGTGGCCGTAGTTTATAGGTATTACCTACCGACCTTTCAGTTGCTCAAGCTTGCGACGGTCCCGCTTAGTGGGTCTACCTGGAGCCGGAAAGCGTGGCATGCTTGTTTCCGTTCGGCGCTCCGCCACGAGGGCTCGGGCCGCTTTGCTGGCAGGCGTTTCCTCATAGAGTAGCATCGCCTGCGGTGCCGGCCCTCTCTGTCGGGAGACGCACTGCACGATGACCTCCCACAGCCGTTCCCCTTTTCGGATGCGAATGCGATCGCCCGCGCGAATCAACCGCGCGGGTTTCACCCTTTGCTCACCTACCTGGACTTTGCCCCCCGTGATGGCCTCCGCGGCGAGATGCCGAGTCTTGAAGAACCGTGCGGCCCATAGCCACTTGTCTAGCCGTTGTGTCTCGCCGCCGGGTTCGCGAGCTGCTCGGTCTTTCATCCCAGCCAACCACTTCACCGTGCCGTCCACGCAAACACCACGGCGTGAGGAACTTAACCCACGAGATAGCCTATTGGCGGCATATGAGCTGAGAGCTTGTGAAAAAACCTGCTACACGACCCGATAGCAGCGTGGGGTGGTGCTCGCTCCTCGCCTATCTGTTTGATCTGTCTCGTCGCTGCGCGCCGTCCGCCCTGCTCTCGTGCCGCTCGCGACGGTATTTTCAAAAGCTCTAAGCCTATCCCGTCAAGCTCGCAATGGCCTGTTGGATCTGCTTCTGACGCTCTTTCATCGTGGCGATGGCGGCCTCGGCCTTGTCCGTGATGGTCTCGCCGTCCTTCAGTTGACCGTAGGCCTGGATGACATCGATTTCATCCATGAGACCCAAAGTGTCACGCAGTGGTACTCCGGTGAGGGAGCTGAGCTGGCCGCCAGCGTCCTTTTGGTCTTGGTAGATGCGATATAAGGCCTTGGACCGCTCGGATCCGATCGACAGTAGCACGGTAAACTGGTTGCGACTGACGGGCGCTTCGTCTCGCAGTTCCTCCCAAATCTTGATCGCTGCATCCATGTTTTCGGTGAGCTGTTGCAGCAGCGCCGTGCACTGCTTGCGATCGTCGTCGCGCTGGGGTCCCCATTGCGCGATTACGTTGACTGTTTGTTCCAGAAGACTCATGACAAACTCCCTCTGCTCAGCCAGCCCCACCATACCCGCCGAAGGACAGGCTATCGTGTTAATTATGATAATTTCGATAATTGATATTTTGTAATGGATAATTTATTTTGATAAGCGCCCTGCGCTCTTATGCGCTCAAGCACTCGATCACCACAGGCTCAAAGCAACTGCTCTGGGTTCGACGCGCGTGTCTGCAGGCCGCGGGCGCTATCGGTCCGAGCCACTGTCATTGCTTTACCCACTCGTGAAAACCGGACGTGTCGCGATTTTCTCCCGCCTCGTAGCCTGCTTCATAGGCATCGGTGATCCGCTGCTCTTCGCGTTTAGGATTCTGCAGGTAACCCCCAATCCAACCTTGTATATACTCGTGGTCGACCCCGCTCTTTTCCATCGTGTCAATAGTCTCGTAATATGCCTTCATATCCATTTCCGCCCCCTCAACAGATAGGCCAGCCCGATCGATGACTCATTAGCCCGTTCATTATCCATACACATTAGTCTATCAGCAAGTAATAATGTACCATACGCTCAACGAGCTACGGCCGCACGGCCGTTCAATAGCCCCGGCCGGCGTTGGTCATCGTTTCGGCAGTTTGATGGCTTTTGCCCTGGGGACAGCCGACCCGGGGCCGCAGGGGACGCCGTGAAGACGTCGCTGTCGGCTTGGGTCCGGCGCCTTTGCACACACCCTTGCCCCAACCAAGGGAGTCGGCTGCCGAAGGCTTGGGGACCGACGGTGTGCTCCAGGGCAACTCTGACGAAACGATGACCATGGCCGCCCCGGCCTAAATACGGTTCTGCGAAGCGAGTGAGCCATGCGCCCTTTTCATTTACGTATCGTACTGGATCAGGAGTTCTCGAGCGCCGACGCTGGGCACCACACTCCGGTGATGATTTGGGGGCCTCCGGGGGTTGGTAAATCGCAAGTGATCGCCCAGGTGGCGTCACGGCACCGAGTGCCGATCATCGATATCCGGTTGTCCCAGCTTGAACCGAGCGACCTGCGGGGCATTCCTTTTCGGGTCGGCGAGCACGTGGAGTGGGCGGTACCCTCTATGTTGCCCGACGGCAGTCGCCACGGTCCCACCGGCCTGCTATTCTTGGATGAGATCACCTCCGCGCCGCCATCGGTTTCCGCTGCAGCCTATCAGCTCATCTTGGATCGGCGCCTGGGTGCGTACGAGATCCCCAATGGGTGGGCTATCTTTGCCGCCGGCAATCGCCAAGGAGATCGCGGCGTAACCTACACCATGCCCGCCCCGCTGGCTAATCGATTCACCCACTTTGAGTTCGAAGTCAATCTCGATGACTGGGTGGCTTGGGCCTACGCCAATGGGGTCGACGAACGTATCATCGGTTTCTTGCGCTTTCGCCCAGAGCTGCTTTTCGAGTTTGATCCGGCCCATAATCCAGTGGCCTTCCCGTCGCCGCGTTCCTGGGAATTTGCCCATCGGGCGCTGCAGAAGTTCGCCGATCACCCGCAGGTGCTTCTGGGAACCCTGCAAGCCTGCGTGGGACCGGCGGCCGGTATCGAGCTGCATGCTTTCATTAGCAACCTGGATCGCATGCCCGATCTGGACGCCATCGTGCGCGGCGACGAAGTGCTGATTCCAAGCGAAATTGATCTGCAGTACGCTATCGCCAGTGCTTTGGTGGGACGCGCCATCCGCGCCAAGAACGCTCCAGACGCGCCGGCTGTGCACGGTAACATACTGAATTTCGCGAAACGTTTGAGGCCGCGGGAGATGGGTGTGATGTTGGTCTCTGATCTGCACCAGGCGGTGGGTCAGGAGGTGTTCGGTTTACCCGAGTTTGCCCAGTGGGCGAACGTCGTGGCAGATGTCATGCTGTATGGCGACTGACGTCCTTGCACCGATCGACATGACCGATGCCCGCGCCAAGAACCTCGCCACCAAGCTGTCCGCAGCGCGTACCCGGCTGATACTCGATAAGCCATTCCTGGGAGCGTTGGTGTTGCGGTTGCCGACCCAGGCCGCTGACCCAAAATGGTGCCCCACCACTGCCACGGACGCGCGTTGTTTCTATTACAATCCGGACTACATTAAGGCCCTGAGCCTGGCTCAGACAGAGTTCGTGCTGGCCCACGAAGCGCTTCACTGCGCCCTATCCCACTTCGCGCGGCGCCAACATCGGGTGAAATACCGCTGGGATGTGGCCTGCGACTACGCGATCAATCCACTGTTGATCCAGGAGGGCTTTCAGCAGCCTCCCGGCACGCTGTGGGACCCAAGCTTCGATGGCATGACGGCGGAAGAGATCTATCCGTATATCGATGAGAATAATGCGGAAGAGCCGATGGATCGCCACCTCTACGACTACGACGCCGAGGGAGACAGTGGCAGTGGTGTCAAACCAGAGCAGGGTGGTCAGAGTGAGCCAGAGCCCGGCGATGGATCAGGCGGTTCCGGGACCGAGGGTGAACCCTCACAGGCCGATGCGCAGTTTAACCCTGATCGGGGGGCGGTTCAGCCGCCACCGCTGAGTGAGAGCGAGCGCGAACGCTTGGCTATCCAGTGGCAGCAGCGGCTTGCCGCTGCGGCCCAACAGGCGCTGCAGGCGGGCAAGCTCGGCGGCGACATGGCGCGCCTGGTCGACCACCTGTTGCAGCCCAAGCTCCCCTGGCGCATGCTGCTAGCGCACTATGTGCGATCGATCGGACGAGACGACTTTACCTATACCCGTCCATCGCGCCGGGAGGGCGCAGCGATCTTCCCTAGTCTGAGGAGTGCCGAGGTCGACGTAGTGGTCGCCGTGGACACAAGTGGCTCTATCAGCGAGCAGGAGCTGAGCGAATTTCTTGGCGAGATCGACGCCATCAAAGGCCAGATGCGCGCTCGCATTACCTTGCTGGCTTGCGATGCCGAGATCCAGCAAGGCTCGCCTTGGGTGTTCGAGCCTTGGGAGCAATGCCGTTTCACTGAAACCCTTCAAGGCGGTGGCGGTACGCGGTTTTCTCCAGTCTTTGACTGGGTTGATGAGCATGACCGCCACCCGGATCTGTTGGTTTATTTCACCGATGGCGCTGGGGAGTTTCCGACCCGGCCGCCTGTGTACCCGGTGCTCTGGCTGGTCAAGGGAAAGCGACCGGTACCGTGGGGTCAGCGCGTGCAGCTCAACTAACGGTAGGTAGCATGGAGCTGTCTCGAGAAGATGCACTGAGACTCAACGTATTGCTGGCGGGTGAACTGCACGTCATCCGTATCGATGAGTCCGCTATGACCGTCTATGGCTTATCGGCGCGGGGGGAAGCGCAGATCAAGCTCAATCCGAACGGCCGCGGCGATCAGTATCTGCGGCTAGTGCGCGAAACGATCTCGGGTCACGTGTTGGGTTCCCCCGGTGGATATCCGGTCTATCTCAAGCGCTGGACACGGATGGGTCAGGCCCGTAACCAGAATTTAGCTCAGCTTCTCAAGCTCGGCGAGCCCGAAGCGGTGGCCGCGGTGGTGCATGCCTCGGGGCTGACCGAGGAACTGGCCAGACACGCTTGGTGGGCGATGCCCTCGGCGGAGAATGCCCGCAGCATGTTGCGCCGAGAAGCCGTGGTGAACAGTCGGCTCGGCCCCGTGTTGGCAGATTACTTGGTCGACTATTTACCGTTCGAGACGGAGCCTGCTACGGCTGTGGAGACGGTGCGGCTCGTGCTGCAGCCAGCGCTGATCAGCACCCAGGTACGCCAGGAGCTCTGGCATCGGGCAAAGAACAAACCTGCTTATCAGGTGGGTTTTCTACTCGCCTGCCCTGATGATCTCCCGCCGGCCCCGGCGCCGCGTGCTGACGTGGACCAGAGGATCGAAATGCTAACCCCTTTATTGGAAATGGGGAATCCTTTTGCTCACCAGCTGGCACGCATCTGGTCGGGCAAAGGACAGGCATTCGTGCAGGCTGTGGGGCAGGTGCTCCGCAGGCTGTCAGACCAGGACATCGTCCTGCTCCTATTCAAAGCCATCGCCGATTATTTCCAGTCGGTGCGAATCGGTGATGAGGAGGATCTCGAGTCGCTGATGAGGGAGGCGGCCAACTGCTGTGCAGGTCATGGCGATATCGCACCAGAGCAACAGGCAGCTTTGCAGCAGGTTATTCAGTATTGCCCCAAATCCAGGCCCGATATCGAGGGAATGCTGGTGCTGGCCCGTCTCGGTTACCCTGCGGTACGACCCGTGTTCTCGCGGACCACTGCCATCGGTAGTCTGATGCGAAAGAAGCTGGAGCCTGTGACCCGCTATTTGTTGGCCTACCTACGCCAGCTTCAGGGACAGGGGAATTAGCGGTGTGAGAGGTTGTGAAAAAACCGTCGCGAGCGGCCCGAGAGCCAGGCGGACGGAGCG
>CAZUZO010000116.1:0-11230 GCA_964624765.1 uncultured Thiotrichales bacterium | reverse complement strand
GAGGCTTCGATTGCGCTCACGGACCTCGATTACGTGGTGTTCTATGACAAACCGCTGGTGAAGTTTGAACGTTTGCTCGAGACCTATCTCGCCTATGCACCGACTGGGTTTCGCTCTTTTCTAGCGGCGATGCCGGTGTGGCTCAAAGAAAAGCTGTTTCTCAAGGATCTGTTGAGGAAGGAACTCGCGAGCATCGCGAACGGCGCGGTCAAGGACCTTCCGCCGTTGCTTTTCACCCAACACCACCAGGCTCACGCGGCCTCCGCCTTCTTTGCCAGCCCCTTCGAAAAGGCAGCGATACTCTGCATGGACGGGGTCGGCGAATGGGCGACCACTTCGGTGTGGCTCGGCGAAGGCAATACCTTGACCCCGCAATGGGAGATCGATTTTCCCCACTCCCTGGGGCTACTCTACTCGGCTTTTACGTACTTCACCGGTTTCAAGGTCAACTCCGGCGAGTACAAGTTGATGGGCCTTGCGCCCTATGGGCAGCCGAAGTACAGCGGGCTGATCTTGGACAAACTCCTGTCGTTGAAGGCTGACGGCACGTTCCGCATGGATATGCGCTATTTCAGCTATGCCAATGGACTCACTATGACCAACCAGCGCTTTGCGGCGCTGTTTGGCGGGCCTGCAAGAAAGCCCGAAGCGCCGCTCACGCAGCGCGAGATGGACATCGCTGCCTCCATCCAGCAGGTCACCGAGGAGGTGGTGTTGCGCCTGGGACGCACGGTATACCAAGAGCTGGGCACCGAGGCATTGTGTCTGGCTGGGGGGGTGGCGCTCAATTGTGTCGCCAACGGGCGATTGCTGCGCGAAGGCCCCTACCGGGAGCTTTGGATTCAGCCTGCTGCCGGGGATGCCGGTGGCGCGGTGGGCGCAGCGCTGTCGGTGTGGCATGAATACTTAGGCCATCCCCGACGGGTCAATGGCGCCGACGCCATGTCCGGAGCGTACCTGGGGCCACGCTTTTCCGAGGCGGCCATCCGAGCCTATTTGGACGGTGTCGGCGCGCCCTACAGCACGCTCGAGGATGCCGTTCTCATGCCGCGGCTCGCCGAGCTTCTCGATCAAGGCAACGTCATCGGCTGGTTTCAGGGGCGGATGGAATTTGGTCCGCGTGCGCTCGGTGGGCGTTCGATCATCGGCGATCCACGCAGCCGCACCATGCAGTCAGTGATGAATCTCAAAATCAAATACCGCGAGTCGTTTCGGCCCTTTGCCCCCTCGGTGTTGGCGGAGCGGGTAATGGACTACTTTGCGCTCGATCGGCCGAGTCCCTACATGCTGCTGGTCGCCGATGTGACAGAAAAACGTCGCATCCCCATGACCGAAGCCGAGCAGGCATTGTTTGGCATTGAGAAGCTGAATGTGCCGCGTTCGGAGATCCCAGCCATCACGCATGTCGACTACTCGGCTCGTATCCAGACCGTGCACCGCGAGACCAATCCGCGCTACTATGCGCTGCTCAAGGCGTTCGAGGCACGGAGCGGCTGTTCGGTGCTGGTCAATACCTCGTTTAACGTGCGCGGTGAGCCGATTGTATGTGCTCCCCATGACGCCTACCGGTGTTTCATGCGCACCGACATGGACTACCTGGTGTTGGAGAATTGTTTATTGGCGAAAACCGAGCAGCCGGCCTGGGAGCAGGACGAGACGTGGAAACGGGAGTTTGAGCTCGACTGATGGTTGCCACCCCACACCCGATTCCTGAACTCGATCGCAAGGGACTTAGGCAATTCGGCTTGCTGACCGGCGGTCTGCTGGCGGCACTGTTCGGGTTGTTTTTTCCCTGGCTGCTGACGACAGGACTTCCGCTGTGGCCGTGGCTGGTCGGCGGGATACTGGCTCTATGGGCGCTGGTGGCCCCAACGAGTCTCCGGCCGGTTTATCGGGCGTGGATGCGCCTGGCGCTCCTCCTGAGCCGCATCACCACACCTCTCATCTTGGGGATCGTCTTTTTCCTCGTCATCCTGCCGGTTGCGCTGGCGATCAAGGTGGTGGGTCGCGACGCCATGGCACGTCGTTTCGATGAGACCACGACCAGCTACCGGGTGCCGAGTCGTCAGGCCTCTCGAGAGCACATGGAGAAGCCATTCTGATGATTGAGCTGGTGAAAGACCTGTGGGGATTCATGCGCGAGCGGAAAAAATTCTGGCTTGCACCCATTATTGTCGTCATGCTGTTGCTCGGGATGTTGATCGTCCTCGCGCAGGGGTCGGCGGTGGCCCCTTTCATCTACACGCTGTTCTAAGTTTATAATGCGAATGTGACTACTCAGGTACCTAAACTTGCTAAGAAACATAGAGTTACATTCACATGGCGGTAACAGCTCAATAAGTCCGGGCGAGAGGGGTGTCAATAGCGGAAACCGATGTTAAGCTAGCGGCATGACGAAGAGATTTGAGCTGCCGCCCATCCCCTCCGTGCCAATATGGAGTGAGACAGTCAGGATGCTGAAATATGTATAACATTCTGGGGTGGCGCGCGACCGCACACGTTGGCTGCCTGCCGGATTCTGGGTCAAAGGCCGTCGTTTCAAAGGAGCCGCATCTATTTCCAGAATACCACGAATCATTGGGCTTATTCCGGCCGCTGGCGAGGGTAGCCGAATCTCACCGCTCCCGATGAGCAAAGAACTATACCCAATTGGGTTCGACTCAGCGCCGGATGGCCTTCTACGCCCGAAGGTCGTATCCCAGTACCTACTGGAGAAGATGGCAAGAGCTGGGGTGCAGGAGGCATTCCTTATCCTTCGCCCAGGTAAGTGGGATATACCCGCATACTTTGGAGATGGTTCCGCCGTGGGAATACACTTGGCCTATCTGACGGTTCATGTCCCCTTCGGAGTGCCATTCACTCTTAACCAGGCATACCCTTTCGTTCGGGATGCCACCATTGCGCTTGGCTTCCCTGATATTTTATTCTGTCCAGAAAATGCCTATGACATACTGCTCCAGCACCTTCGTGACAGCCTGGCAGATGTTGTGCTGGGCCTTTTCCCAACGGACGAACCCAGCCAGGTTGGCGTTGTTGAGTTCGAGGAAGGGGGCATAGTGTTGGGTATTTACGAGAAGTCCGTTCTTACCCACCTGCCCTTTATGTGGGCGATCGCGGTGTGGACGCCCAGATTTACGGAGTTTCTGCATGAGTTTATAGAAGACGAACTCTGGGTATTGCCTGCCGATCAGACGGAAAGTCAACACAGCAATCTCCCAGTCAATGCTGAACGCCCGATCGGTGATGTTATTCATTCGGCAATCCAGTCGGGACTGAGGGTCGAAGCTGAGGTTTTTCAGGGAGGACGATATATCGATATCGGCACACCGGAAAACCTAGTCAGAGCGATTAGGCAACAACTGCAAGTTCTGTGATCACCCGCCCAGGTGGCATTCGATCAGTGTGGATCGCGGTGTTACCTTGGGAGAAGTCGAAACGGTGGCCAAGTACGGTCCTTGTCGGAGACTGTGGTAACCGGCAGGGGCCATGTGATACCGAATGCCGGATCTCTATGGTGAACCCCGGACTCGGCTCCAGGGGTGTAAGGATGCGAGACGAGGTAGAACACTTCGGTATCGTCAACGAGTGTTTGGTAGCCGTGGGCAAAGGCCGCCGGCACATATATCATCCGCCCCGTAGCGGCGTCGATCTCAAATCCTTCCCATCGGCCAAAGGTGGGTGAATCTGGGCGCAAATCGATGATCACGTCGTAGATGGCGCCGCGGGTACAGCGGATCAGTTTCACCTCAGCGTGGGGCGGAACTTGATAGTGAAGACCCCGCAGCGTACCGGCCAGCTTGCTTGCCGCGCAATTGCCTTGCACAAATCGCGTCGTCAGGCCAGCAGCGGCGAATTCCGCCTCGCAAAAAGCGCGGGCGAAGAATCCGCGGCTATCCTCGCGCTTTTCGAGGTCGATCAGTACCGCGTCTTTCAGTCGTGTGGGAGTGAAGCGCATGTGGAATCAAACAGAGCCCAGCCCAATGCCCTCATAACGGGGCAAAACAGTCTTGGGTAACATCCGTCGGCCATCGATCACGAGCGGTGGCTTCGCAGAGTTTTTGATTAAGCCGGGAAGTGCCTCGAAATGGGGCCAGCGAGTCATGATCAGGATGGCATCCACATTGTCGATGGCGTCAGCAAGGTCTTCGCGGAAATCAACGCGATCCCCAAATACTCTCCGCGCTTCATGGTTCGCAACTGGATCATAGGCGGTTACGATTGCTGTCTCGTCGAGGAGTTGGCGAGTGACGGGGAGGGAGGGGCTATCGCGAATGTCGTCGGTTCCGGGCTTGAAGGCCATCCCCAGGACTGCGACCCTGCGTCCCGCGAGATCGGGAAAGTGCTTCTTGAGCATGCCGATCATTTTATGCGGCTGGACATCGTTCACACGGATTACCGACTTGAGCAAGTCCATGGGACTGCCTTCCGCTTCACCGTAGGCGATCAGTGCCTTCACATCCTTAGGAAAACAGGACCCACCGAAGCCACAGCCCGCGGCGAGATAAGTGAGAGACGCCGGGCTGATTCGAGTTCCGTCGCCGAGGATCGGAGAGAAGCGCTTGTCCAGATGTACGCCCGCCATCACTTCGACGACATCAACACCGACGCGGGTACAGAGGTTACCAATTTCATTAGAGAATGAGATCAACGTGGCGAGCAACGAATTTGACGTATATTTGATCATTTCAGCGGTGCGCGGGTTGGTGCGGATCTTATCGACCTCGGGAAAGCCCGCGTATAACTTGTCGAGCATGGAAACACTCCGTGCATCGATGCCCCCTAGCACGATACGATCGGGCTCCATGAAGTCATGGAGCGCCTCGCCCTCTCTGAGAAACTCCGGGTTCATACCGACGCCGAAATCGATACCCGCCCGCTTCCCCGAGGTTTCTTCGAGGATGGGTAATACCACCTTCTCAGTCGTTCCCGGTACGACGGTGCTTTTCACGACTACTAGATGGTAGTCCGACTTGTGGCGAAGGACGGTACCGATCTGATGGGCGACCTCGCAAATGTACTTGAGGTCTATCGCTGAACCTTCGAACGGCGTCCCGACCGCGATTAAGGAGATTTCCGTATCGACAACGGCTTGTTGCAAGTCAGTCACGGCGCGAAGCGTCCCACCAACGTGCCGCCGCAGCAGATCGTGAAGCCCCAGTTCGTAGATAGGTGGGTCACCGGCATTGATTCGCGCGATCTTCGTTTCATCCCTGTCCACGCAAATGACCTGGTGGCCCTTCGCCGCAAGACAGACACCCGAGACAAGTCCGACATAGCCGGTGCCGATCACCGAGATTTTCATCAATTATCCTCTGCGATCCGGTTTTCCCGATACCAAAGCAGTGAGCGAGTCAGGCCCTCATCAATACTGATCGAAGGGTTATAACCCAGCTGCGCCCGGGCTTTGGCGATCGACGGACACCGCCTGTTTGGATTATCGACGAGGTAGTCTTTATCCTCGCTTTGCAGTCGAATGATTTTTCCCCCATAGCCGAAAAGATGGCGAGAAATTGCGGTAACCTTTTCCGCGAGCGTGGCTATCGAGATCTCGGGTTTCTCGATTCCGATATTGTAGGCCTCACCGGGGCGGCCACGTATAAGAATCTTGTAGTACCCCACGATGGCGTCCGCGATGTAACAGAATGTGCGTGTTGGCGCGCCATCGGAAAGCATCACGATGTCCCGACCCGCAAGAACGTCCTGAGCGAAGTCTGGCAAAGCGCGGCGGTCCGTGATCTTGAGCCCGGGGCCGTAGTTGTTAAAAGGGCGCGCAATCTTGATAGGGAGGTTGTAGACCTGGGCAAAATTTACGCAAAGGGTTTCACCATAACGCTTGGATTCGTCATAGCAGGCGCGAGGACCTGTGCAGGATACGTTTCCGCGATACGTTTCCGGTGTCGGAATATTCTCCGGCGTTGGATCTCCATAGATCTCGGAGGTGGAATAAAATAAGAAACCGAATATCGGTTTGCCGGCTCTAAGCTGCGATCGCGAATAGTCAAGCAGGCTCCGCAAACCGTTTACGTTTGCGTCCATCGTCTGGATCGGATGCTTTCGATAGTAGGTTGGTGAGGCGATCGAGGCGGCATGGATGATGTAGTCGAAGTCGCCCATGTCCTTGGGCAGCGGTTCGGTAATATCATGGCGCCGAAGCGTAAGATGCGGATCTTCCTGAATCGCGGCCAGCCAGCTGGGCATCCCGCGCATGTAATTGTCGTAAACGGTGAGAGTGATTGGAACTTCGCCAGCTCTATTCCAGTGCAGTACAGACTGAATGAGATAGTAACCCAGGAATCCCGCACCCCCGATGATGAGCAGTTTTCCGCCAGCCATCTCGGCGAATTCCACCTGAAGATGACGGCAAATATTTTCTAAGTCCGCTTGAATCACGTCTGCGGCTTTTTTCATGTGCAGCGTTACCTTAGGGTTGAAGATCGAGCTAAATCCGGCGGCCAGCATGAGGGGCTTTGGCGGCATCCCCCGCAAAGCGCACGTCCTGCTCGGCGCGTAACCGGCAGGTGAGACTGCCCTCCGGCAGAGTCACATCTTTGTAGGTCAACACCTGATCTTTCACAATGTCATGCCTGAGGCGCGCCCCTTCGGCGATGCCGATGGGCAGAAGGTTTTCCGCCCTCGCAGTCGTATGGTTCTCGCACTGGCCGTAGGTCATATATCCGCCAATACCATCCAGAGTGTTCCCGGCCTTCAGGTTGATTTTGGCGGTGGCGATGACATCGACCACGGGCCCGGCCTTGGGTGCAATGACCCGATCCTTGAAGAGCACGACGCGGGCTACCGATAGCGGTACTTCAAAGATTGTTAGGTGATAGGGGACATAGAAGCTGTAAAGGGGGCCCTTGCCGAGCTTGCCGTAGTTCAGGAAGTGCGCCTGGGTTTTGTCATGTGCTTCGGCAAAGACGTAGACTCCGGGGGAGGGTTGTGCGCCCACAACATAGTCGACGATGCCTCCGTATGCTCGGAGTTCGTCGAGGTCATACCGACCCACCAGTTCATCTACATGGCCGGAGTGCTCGATCCCAATCATGCCGCGCCGAGATACCCTCATGCCGGTGGCATTTGCAACGATTGCCTGCTCGAATGAGATTTTGGTGCCATCGGCAAAGCTTGTGACCATCTGCGGGGTCTGCCCCCACTGTTTGGCAAAGCCCTCCTGGGTGGTCGGGTTACGGTACCGGTCTTGCAAGCCCTTGATGTTTCCGCATACTCGCGGTGTGAGTCCGATGCTCTTGACGAAGCGAAGAAGGTTCAACTGCGCGCCGGGCTGGTCGCCATCACAGCCCGTGAGCATCACCCCGGCCTGCTCGGCTTGTTCCTTAAGCAAGGGGCCAACAGTGCCATCGAGTTCAGCGTTCATCAAGACCATGTGCTTGCCGTAGCTGATGGCCAGGGTTGTCACCCGCGCGCCGTACTCCACATGACCCGTAGCCTCGACGAGTGCCTCGATGCTTGGTGCGGCACAGGGAATTTCGGGATCGGCCGTCACCGCGAATTTGCCACCCGCCATGGCATCCTCTAGCGCGTCCGCGCTATCCACTTCAACGATGCGATCAGGGGGAACGCCGAAATCCGTATAGGCAGCGATCGCGGAAGATACTGTGCGGTTGCAGATGACGGCAAGGCGCATCCCCGAAACACGGTTCAGAACCTGGTTCGCGATGCCTTTCCCCATGAAACCCGCGCCAAAGACGCAAAAACGGATTGGATTATCTGCCAGGGCGCGCGCACGAAGTGCGGTGTCAACAATTATCATGACCGTTGCTCGACCAGTTTGATCATTTTTAGCTAACCTTTAGCGAATACTCAAGGGCAGTCAGAGTTTCGTTTTCCAGTTTTTATGTTAAATCGTAAAGCCTGCTTGCAGCAGGCCACTGTCTCGTGGGCGCTACGATCCATTGGGTTCCGAGGCGACGTCAGTCTATTCCTGCTGTCGATGCTGCGGGATGCGAGAGCCTTCCCATATTTTCCAAGGAGCTTTTCCATCTTCCCAAAGCTTCTGTAAGACATACATGTCACGCAATGTGTCCATGTTCTGCCAGAACCCATTGTGATAGTAGACGGATAATTGTCCATCGGCAACGAGACTCCGCAGAGGATCTTGTTCCCATACCGTCTCATCACCGGCAATGTAGTCGAGGACTCCCGATTCACAGACAAAGAATCCACCATTGATGAGACTTCCGTCGGAAGGCGCTTTCTCTCGGAAAGCATCCGCTTTGGTCTTGTCCGGTGAAAGATCAAGGGTACCGAATCGGCCTGGTTGATGCACGGCCGTAACCGTTGCGAGTCTATTCTGCTCGCGGTGAAAGCGTATGAGCGCAGTGATGTCGATATCTCCGACCCCATCGCCATAGGTCAGACAGAAGGATTCATCGTCGAGATAGCCGCAGATACGCTTCAGTCGACCTCCAGTCATGGTTGCAAGACCAGTATCCACAAGTGTAATGCTCCAAGGCTCCGAAGAGACGCGATGGGCTGTGACCAAATTGGCCGCAAGGTCGATAGTCAAGTCGTTTACCCGGTGGAAATAGTTCAAAAAATATTCTTTAATGAGATAGCCCTTGTAACCAAGACAGATCACGAAATCGTTAAGCCCATGGGCTGCATAGATTTTCATGATATGCCAGAGGATCGGCATCGTGCCAACCTCGACCAGCGGTTTTGGTATCGTGCCAGTTTCTTCGCTGATCCGTGTTCCATAGCCTCCAGCCAGAATTACAACTTTCATTGACTCCTCCTTTTTGCGGTTAAGAAAGCCACCAAAGCCTGCGACGATGCGCGCCCTCTTGGCCAGAAATCGCGAGCGCCCTATTCGGAGCGAAAGCCGCCGGAGATTTTCTGCCGCAGCTTCATCATCCGCGCGGCTTGCTCGGCGAGGTTGTGGGTGAAAGGAACGCGGGGGTCGGTCAGGAAGCGCAGCACGTCGTCCTGGCGGATGCTCAGGCGCAGCCGCCAAGGATGGCCGGTGCGGCGCCGGGGGCGACCGCGGCGTCTGCCCCATTCCCCTTTGGGCGGCCGCGGCGGTTGGGCCTCATGAAAGGCGATGCCCTCGGCGACAAGGGCATCGTAGCGTCGCTGGAACCGCTCGACGAGACGCGGTGTCAGCGGTTCATCGCGTTCGCGGGCGAGGTGAGTGGCCTGACAGGCCCGGCGCAGAAGGCGTTGCATCCGCAACGCCCAAGACGCCTGCTCGTTCTCGATCAAGGCTTGAAGCTCACGCAGAGGGGGTGCGTTGCACAGAGCCTGCAGGACACCCTTAAGGGTGTCATAGGGCTTCCAGTGATCAGGCACAATGATGCCGAGGAGACCCTCCATCAGGCGGCCGCGCTGGGGGGAGACGCGGTAGAAGGTCCGCCACAGGGTCACGGCGACGTGCCGCCATGGGGTCTTGGCCCCGATGCGAAAGCCCGTCTCATCCAGAGGCTTGACCGTGGCTTCCTTGACGCGCTGGCACAGGTGATCGACGAATCCCTGAAAGCGCGCGGCGCACGTCGTGCTCATCCGCGCGAGGGTCGCCGCGGCCCGTTTAACCCCGAACAGGTCGGCCATCAGTTCGACCAGCCGATCCTCCGGAAGCAACGGGTACTGGAGCCGATAGACCACCCAGGCACTGATCCGCGCGCCCGATGGCGCCGGGGCCGTGACGCCATCGGGGAACGCCGCCCGCGTGCTCTCACCGCACTGACCACACTGGCCGCTGTGGGCACGATGCTCGGTCACCACCAGCGGCTAAGGCTCAGGCCGATCAAACACCTGTCGGGCGCTCGATGCGGTGCTCATCTCCGGCGTCAGTGCAGAACCACAGCGCAGGCAGCGCTCCGGATAATGATCGAGAATGACGCTCGGTTCGGCCACCTGGCGCAGCGTCTCACCGGGATGACCCTTTTGTCCGCCGGGTGGCTTGTCCGAGGATTCGCGCAGGCTCTTGGTTCGCGGCGGCTTCTTCAGCCCATCGCTGGATGGCGGTTTACCGCTGTTGCGGCTGTTCAGCCCCAGGCGACGCTCCCACTCCGCCACCTGCGCCGTCAATGCGGCCACCGTTTGTCGCAGCGTCGCGTTCTCGACTCTCAAGCGCGTGATTTCCTTCGCCGCCGCTGCCAAAAGGGCAGAGGCTGCGAGATCATCGTTACCACCGGGCGTGTCAGGCACGGACATCATAAAGCGATTTTACAATACATTTATGCCTTACTTGTCAAGCCATTTTTTTCAGCAGGTACCAGGGCAGTTAGGCATGAGATGAGATAGAATGCGGCCGACAATGACTTTCTAGAGTTTTCACTGGATGGCTTCCCTTTGCAGAATACCAGTATCGCTCAAACTGGCGCACGTTCCCGGGTTCTGGTGGTTGCCTATGAATGTAATCCCTATGCAGGGTCGGAGGCGGGGGCAGGATGGGGGGTTGTGCAGGCTTGTGTCGAGGTCGCGGACTTGGTGGTCCTTGTCCCTCCTTGGCACATGTCGGCCTGCGAGAAATGGCAACAAGACCATATGGATAATCGCCTCAGTTTTGTCGAGGTGCCTCTCCCAGGACTTGCAGATCTTGGGCGTTGGCTAGCCCGTTGGTATAAAGCACATTTTTTGCTTTACATGTCGTGGTTGCGGAGTGCAGGAAAGATCGCCCGTCGCCTTGAGGCAGAGCAGTCTTTTGATGCTTGCCTTCATGCGGCAATCGCTTCGTATTGGTTGCCAAGCCCCATCACCCAACTGCAGGCTCCCAGCGTATGGGGCCCGGTGGGCGGTGCAACCGTCACCCCTCGGCGCTTGTGGCGCTTTCTCGGCTGGCGAGGGGTGTTAGACGAGTGGATAAAATGGCTGGCAATCCGTTGCGTCGCATTGTCTCCTGGGACTCGCAGGACATGGCGACGGGCCACGCTGCGAATCGCGGAGAGTGAAAACACCCGAAGGGCGTTGCCCCGCTCGCTACAGGCAGAGACCCGCGTTATTAATCGAGCCATTCTTCAGCAGGCACCAGCGGTGACGGTAGGCGAGCGGAAGAGTTATCTGCTGTTTCCCTCAAAGCTTGAAGGACGCAAAGGGGGCAGGCTTGCGCTACATGCGCTCGCTTGCACACCCCCGACAGTGCGCCTCATCTTTGTTGCGGACGGCCCTGAACGCAGAGCACTCGAGCAGCTGGCGCAGCGGCTCGGTGTTGCCAACCGCACTGAATTTCGGGGGCGTATTCCGCGCGATGAAATGTTTCGCATGATGGCCG
>CAZUZO010000115.1:0-11361 GCA_964624765.1 uncultured Thiotrichales bacterium | reverse complement strand
AGACGTGATCTCATCGTTTCATCTCCGGGAGGGTTTAAAGCTTCGATCGTTAGAATACGGAGGCTTTCCTAGGCCCCGGTTGGGCTCGGTTAGCATCGCTAAGTCTTCCAGATGGAGGATGTGCGGCGCCTGGTTATCCTTGGTGACTTCTCGAATATCCCGAGCTGCTAAGGCGACATGACGAGCCGATCCCTCCGCGCTTTGCTGACAGCACGCCATGCTTGCGAATTGTGTGAAAAGGATCCGTGTTTAAGCACGGAATGATCCCAGCTACCCAATATTCTGCTTGAGAAGATATGAACCGACACCAGCTGCAATTAAAGCTTGATGTGGTGACATCCAAGCTGCTTCGAGAGAAGGAGCACATTTCATTTGTCGACGTCTTCATGGAACTCGGCTATCTCGACCCCAAGGAATACGAGAACTGGCGGATGAAACGCGTCCCGTATCTCGAACGCGCCATCACAGCCAACCTCAGCAAGATCAACTTCATTATCAAGACTGTGCGGAAGAACTGCCGCGATGGCAACTGCCGAGAGAGCTGGACCGGGTACAAATCGTGGGGAAAAGGACGGAAGATGACGTTGCGCTTCTCCAAGTCCGCAGAAGAAGCCATCGAGCGCACCTACGCCACACACTTCTTCAAGCCAGAGAAGAAGATGAAGAAAGCAGAACAAGCCGTCGGAGGCGATTCAGTAAAGGCCGCGGATGGCCTTGCGGTCACCCCGCTGGGGAACAAGCCGGTGATCTCACCGTTGGCGTCAAGTGAAAGAGCAAAGAAGAGATGACGACTCTCGTAGTTGGACCCAGCGGGGCGACCAGACGATTGCTGGTGGAACACCTGATCAGTCGAAGCCAGAGGGCGAGAGTGATTGCTCGATCGCCTGGCAAACGGCCGGACGCCCTTAGCCTGACTTCCGCAACTCGACCTTAGATTTCCTTATTTTTGGCGTGCATCGATTTCCAAGGGTTTGATTTACCTAAGCCGAAAGTGTCATAAGGGCTTGTAGTGTAGACCTCGGCCGTTGACCCAGAGGTCGTTTTTCTCAACACTGCTGGTATGTTTCTGCGTGCCAACAAGCGGTTCAAGGACGGGAAAGAACACCGTTATTGGAGCATCGTCGAGAGCCGGCGTACTCCGGGTGGTCGGGTGGTGCAGCGCCAAGTTTTGTACCTGGGAGAGATCAACGACAGCCAAAGAGCCGCTTGGTGTCGGACGATTGAGGTGCTCGAGCACGGCCAAGAGCAGCCGATGCAGGTGGCGATTTTCCCGCACGATCGCCAGGCCCCGGCGTTGGACTGCAACGTGGTGCAGATTCGGTTGAATGGATTGCAAGTGCACCCTCCTCGTCAAAAGTTCGGCTACAGCCGTGATAAGCGATCGGACTGTGTGCAGGTCATGATCGCCTTGATTGTCACTCCAGAAGGCTTTCCATTGGCTTATGATGTCATGGCGGGCAATACCCGTGACAAGACCACGTTAAGGGCGTTCTTAGATAAAATTGCAGCCCAGTATGGAAAGGTGCAACGCATCGGGGTGATGGACCGCGGTATTCCGACCGAGGAAACACTCCAGACCATGCGTCAAGCCGAACCGCCTGTCCACTATTTGGTGGGCACGCCAAAAGGCCGACTCACCAAACTGGAAAGCGGTTTCCTCGCAAAGCCCTGGGAGCACGTTCACGAGCGTGTGGAGGTCAAGCTCCTGGAGGACCATGGCGAGGTCTATGTGCTGGTCAAAAGCGCAGGCCGTGTGAACAAAGAACGCGCCATGCGTCGTCGACGATTAAAGAAACTGTGGCAACGTCTGCGCGAGCTGCAGCAACAAAAACTCACTCGGGATCAGCTTTTGATCAAACTCGGGACCGCCAAGAAAGAGACTGGCCGAGCTTATTACCTGCTGGATATCCAGTTGCCAGAGAAGGACCAGGAAGTCGCGCCACAGACCTTTACCTTTTCTTTAAACAAAACGAAATTGCGTCTTGTGCGCCGACGGGAGGGACGCTATCTCTTGCGTTCTAATCTCACCGCAGAAAGCCCCGCCCTGATGTGGCAGCATGACCTCCAACTCACCGAAATTGAACAAGCTTTCAAAGACCTCAAAGGCGACTTGTCCATACGACCTATTTAACCACCAAAAGGATTCGCGCATCGAAGCTCATCTTTTCGTGGCGTTCATCGCCTATTGCCTGCAAGTCACACTCAAGCACCGACTCCGAGCCTTGGCGCCAGGACTCACACCCCGAGCGGTACTGGAAAAATTGGCCGCCATGCAGATGGTTGATGTCCATCTGCCCACAACCGATGGGCGTTATCTTGTATTGCCACGGTATACGCAACCCAATAAAGACCAACAGGTTCTCTTGTCACAACTGAAACTGAGTCTTCCTGATCAACCTCCACCCAGAATTGATTCGCAGCCGCCGCGCGCCTGACCGTACAAACGCCCCCTTGTAGTGGAGACTTTTCAGTTTCGACGACTTCACATCAATAGGTTAGATCATTTGTTGGGCTGAGTTGCGGAAGTCGGGGTAGCTCCACGGCTTTCGCCGTGGCCCTGAGAGGTTGTGAAAAAACCTGCTACACGACCCGATAGCGGCGTTGGGCGGTGCTCGCTCCTCGCCTATCTATGTCTCGTCGCTGCGCTCCGTCCGCCTGGCTCTCGGGCCGCTCGCGACGGTTTTTTCACAACCTCTCAGTCCGGCTCCCTTAGCGACCACAAGACCCTTAGGGTTCGATGGTGATTCCAGCCCTTTCGGATTGGCCCTCAGTTCGACTCCCGT
The DNA here is from genome assembly GCA_964624765.1 of uncultured Thiotrichales bacterium. Taxonomy (GTDB): domain Bacteria; phylum Pseudomonadota; class Gammaproteobacteria; order HK1; family HK1; genus JAGTVB01. Next base: position 8,578 of record CAZUZO010000115.1, on the reverse strand, counting down.
AGGGTCACGGACCGCACGTGAGACAGATCTCCCCGAATAAGGACATGAACTATCCGTGCACAACCGCCGCATTGACCCTATCCCCTGCACCTGACGGGCTTCGTCATCTTGTGCTGACTCGCCCGGAGACTGAGCCTTCTATGCGGTTTACTCGCCCCATCCCTGGGGCTCGCCCTTTGGGCCAGCCTGCGGCTGTTCAAACTCGCTCCCGTCGAATAGGGCTCAATCACCTGGGTCGTGTCTCGATCGATACGGTTCGTTCCTCACCGCATCCTACGCGGGCTCCTAGCCAGCGTCATTGACACGTGCCGCCAACGCGGCGTACCCCCTTGGACGTATCTGGCCAAAGTGATTCGAATTCGCCGCCAAGGAGGCGACGCGCCCTGCTCCGACAAGCCGCCTAAACGGGCAAACTCATCACTGCCCCTGGCCGTTTCCGGTTTCCAATAGGAGAGGGATGAACGAGTACGGGCTCATGGACGTACGCCTTCGGTCTGGTCTAAACCCGTTTCAGGTCCGCATATGCCGTGTCGAAGGCCCTCTAGAGACGCATTTCCTGGTGGCATTTGGCTGCGATGATCCAAATATTGGTCTACTCCATGAATCGCTCTTATTGCGTTTGAATTCTCGACAACGCTTTTCAGACGTTCCCTATTCTCCGTTTCTTTGGATCGATCATTTTTCTCATGCCATAGATGCGCTACAGGCACGGCGCATTGTCCATCTTTTCGCCTAATACCACGACGTAGTAAGCGCACGATGAGATCGGCATCTTCGTGCCCCCATCCTTGATAGCGTTCGTCAAAACCGTTAATCGCAATTGCGTCGTTACGCCACACGCCAAGATTGCAGCTGTGCACCCCTTGCCAGCGCTGTCGGCGGCACTTACGCCACAATCCATCAGATACCCGTAGCAGCGGAGCTAGCCGATTGGTTTCAGCGCGCCCTCGGGCGCGCAACCACTGCCATGGGGACCAACGAAACGGATTCTCCAGGCCCGAAAGGATTCGCTCAGTCAAGCTTTGATTCAAGAGAACTCGGTTTCCGACCAAAAACCAACCCGGCTCCGCGAGCTCGAGATGTCGGCGGACGAAATCTGGAAAGGCGAGGCAATCGCCGTCCAGAAAGATGAGGTAATCTGCGGAGGAATGGGCAATTGCCCGATTGCGTACGGCGCCAGCGCGAAACCCATTGTCGTGCTGCCAGGCATGGTGCAGAGCGAAGCGTACTCGTGTCTGCCAGAACTGAACGCACTGTGCCGTTTGTGGGCCAGATCCGTCATCGGCAACCAATACTTCACCAGGGGCATGGGTCTGCTGAGCAAGCGAATCCAACACCGCATGAAGCGCATCGGGTCGATTATACGTTGTCACGATGATGCTGGTTTTGATCATATGCCGTCGCTGTAGAGAGGACAGTTCTGGAAATATGGTTCCAGGAATTCGCTGAGTATTCCTTTATTCTCGCGTGCCTGACGGTCGAGCGAGGTAGCCATAATAAAGGCCTGTCAGGCAGGTGTAAAAGTGCCCCTCGGAAAAGTCCATGAGCAGCGAGTTAAACAAACAACCCACCGCCATGGTCACCAGCAAACCCTGGGCGGCGACTTGAAACGGCAGTTTCAGTCGGTGGCTCAATTGCCACTGGCGATAACCCAGCATGAAAAGAACGCCGATTCCTAAAAGGCCTAGCTGAGTGGCTATGAGGAGATATTCACTGTGGGGATTGCCCGTCTCATGCAACTGGTGCTCGGCGGTGAGGGCAGCATACTCCGATTTAAAACTACCGGTCCCACCACCGAGAAGGGGGTGTTTGGTAATCAACATGAAAGTATTAACATAGAATTCAAGGCGCAAGCCGGTGGCAGTGTAACTGTCTTGTTGCTGATAATGCCTAATGTCGGAAATTGTTTCGTGGATGCGGGCTTTGAATGCCGGCGAGGTTAGCAACATAGAACTGAGAAGGCAGACGGCGATCAAAAGGGATAAGATCAGGCCGCGCGAGCGCCAACGCTGATACATATAGAGCATGATTAGCGCAAAGAATACAAGGTAACCGCTACGGCCCTGCACCATAAAAAACAGGTTATAGCCCGCTACCGCAATCAACAATAGCCACAGTGCTCGCCTTTCGGGTTCCATCCATAAATGGTGTAGAAAAAGATAAAGGGTATATGCCATGAAGATCCCATGGGCAATACGGCTCTTGAAAAAATTGTATTCGTGGCCATCGGGACCGACGGGCAGCAAGCCTAGAAGTTGGGAGTAAGAAGCTACCAATACTAGCAGCATAGCCCCAAGGAAAGCATAGTAACCCCGGCGTTGCCATAGCGGCTCATGCAAGATGGTAATAAATACGGGGATCCAGAGCAGCTTACTGTATTTTTTAAGACCGTGTAGAGCCTCCTCTGTTGTCGCCGACGAATAGAAGACACCTATAATCAATAACGCCAGCAATGCCAGCGCCCATAAGGCAACGGCGTGCGATCGAATCTGGCGCAGCCGCCGATGATAATCGCCTGCTGCTAACCACGCGGGGACAATTAAGCCGGTGATGATGGAAGTTGCGGCGGTGGAGAGCGGAATCGAGACGATGGCGGCGATGCTAAGCCATTTACTCGCCAGCTCGCAACGTGCCGAGAAGGTGATATAGGAACGGTGATTCATTTGAGCCGTATTGCCCTGAACGAGGCCATAGTCATCGTTTCGTCAGGGTTGCTCTTGAGCACACCGTTGGCGCCCAAGCCTTCGGTTGCCCCAAGGGGCAAAGGTCATCTAGCTGCCGAAACGATGAGCAACGCCGGTGATGTCATCCCGGAGCACAATAGACTAGTCCGTCATGTGCGCGAGCACTCGCTGCAGCGCCTCGATCACCCGATCGGGCAGCAGATCGGTTAGACAGCGGGTGTGGCCGAACCGACATTCTCGAGCGAAGCAGGGGCTGCAGGAGAGGCCTAGATGTTCGACGCGTGAGAGCGGGCTAAGAGGTGGCGTGAAGGCGGGATCCGACGAACCGTAGATGGCGACCACCCGCCGATTCAGCCCGGCCGCGACATGCATGAGGCCTGAATCATTGGTGACCACAGCGTCGGCCCGCTGTAGCAAGTCGATGGTCTGTTCCAGTGTTGTTCGACCGGCTAGATCCACACATCGGCTCCCCGCGGCGTCACATACCGCTGCAGCACTGGTTCGGTCAGCATCGGAACCAAGCACCCAAACTCCCCACCCCTGATCGAGCATGGCTTTGGCCACGGCGCCAAAATACGGCGCGGGCCAGCGTTTAGCCGGCCCATAGGCTGCCCCGGGACAGAGTGCGAGCACAGGTTGGTCCCCTCGGGGAAGCCCGAACTGGCTCAGCGTCGCTGTTGCCAGAGTAGCATCCACCTCCAGCCTGGGCAGGGGATAGTGATCGGGGAAGGGCTCCTCGGGCTCGAGGCCGAGGGCCACGTAACGTTCCACGGTACGGGGGAGACGCTGGGCATCGACCGCGCGCCGATCGTTTAACAGCCCGTAACGCAGCTCACCTAAGTAGCCTGTGCGCCGCGGGATGCGAGCCCACCACGGGATCAAGGCCGATTTAAAGGAGTTGGGCAATACGATGGCCTGCTGGTAGCCGGCGCCGAGCAGGCTGCGCGCGAGCCGGCGGCGCAAACCAAGTGCCAGCGTGCCGTGGCCGACGGGCAGCTCGATGGCTTGTCGGATCTCCGGCATGTGGCGCAATAGCGGGCCACTCCAGGACGGTGCTAGTACATCGATGGAAAAATGCGGCGAGCGTTGCTTGATGACCTTAAACAGGCTCTGTGCCATCATCATGTCACCGACCCACGAAGGCCCGATGACCAAGATAGCGCCAGCGTTTAACCTTACAGCCACCCTAGACAGCCGACACGTTTGCTTATGGCGCGATCGAACAGAACCATGCCTTATCAACAGGGGCCAGGCATCAGGTGGCGCTGTCTAACAGGATGAATTCCGATCCGCAGTAGGGGCACTTGGCGTAGCCCGTCTTTTCGATGGGCAGATATACCCGAGGATGGTAATTCCAGAGTTCCATGCTGGGCATGGGGCAACTGAGCGGTAAGTCTGCCCGAGTCACTTCATGGCGGGCAGGGGTCTGCTCAGCGTTAGCGTTGTGCACGGGCACGGTGAGATCTCCACAGGTTTGAGTTCTTTCGGTGTCTTGGCTGGCCTGCCAGAGGCTTGGCGAGTTAATCGACGGCGGTGAGCCACTCCGAATGTTCGCGGCGCCTGCCGTAGACTTGCTCGAAAAAAAGCGACTGCAGGCGCTCGGTGATGGGGCCTCGGTGGCCGGTGCCGATGAGGCGCCCATCGAGCTCGCGGATCGGGGTGATCTCGGCGGCGGTACCGGTGAAAAAGGCTTCGTCGGCGACGTAGATTTCGTCCCGGGTGATGCGCTTCTCTAGCACGCGGATCCCGATCTCCTCGGCCAACGCCACGGTGGTGTCCCGGGTGATGCCTTCCAGAGCTGAGGTGAGATCGGGGGTATACAGGGTCCCGTTGCGTACAATAAAGATATTCTCGCCGCTGCCCTCGGCAACATAGCCGTGCGAATCCAACATCAATGCTTCATCATAACCGCAAGCCAGAGCTTCTTGTAACGCCAGCATGGAGTTTAGGTAATTGCCTGTGGCCTTCGCTTTACACATGGCGGAATTCACATGGTGGCGTGAATAGGATGAGGTGCGAATCCGAATACCGCGCTCCATGTTTTCCGCGCCGAGATAGGCGCCCCATTCCCACGCTGCCACCGCCACATGTACAGAGAGGGTGTCTGCCCGCAGGCCCATGCCCTCGGCGCCGTAATAACAGATGGGACGAATGTACCCCGATTTCAGTCCGTTGTCGCGGACGACCCGGCGTTGGGCCTCCATCAGGATGGTCTTGTCGAACGGTATCTTCATGCCGAGGATGTGGGCCGATCGGTACAGGCGGTCGGTGTGGTCCTGCAGGCGAAATATCGCGGTGTGCTTCCCGTTGTAGGCGCGCACGCCCTCGAACACCGCCATCCCGTAGTGTAGGCTGTGGGTCAACACATGCGTCTTGGCTTCGCGCCAGGGGATGAGCTCACCGTCGAGCCAGATCACCCCATCGCGATTATCCATCGTCATACTGTTTTTCCTCTGTCGCCCAGGGGCTCAGAAGCTGTTTTAAAAACTGCTGCGCTTGTCATAGCTGCGTTGCGCAGCGGCTCGCCATCCTCATGTACTCCCTTGTACACTCCGGTGGTTACTCGCCCCATCCCTGGGGCTCGCCCCTTCGGGGCCAGCTTAACGCTGTTCAAAATCGTTCCCGACGATTTTGTCGCCGCTGTGCGCCTTGCGACTCCGGCGCTCGCGACATTTTTAAAACAGCTTCTCAGTCAGCCATGGGCTTTGAATTGCACGTCGATCATTTAATCGCCCATGAGGCGATTCCAGAGCTCGGTCACGCTGGTGCGGTAATCTCGCAATTCTCCGGCGCCGATGAGCGCCGGCTGTTCTTGCAGCGCAAGAGCATGAATCTTTGCGCGGTAGCTGCGGTAGGCCTCGGCGAGCAGCTCGGCATCCTGGGGCGGCAAGACATCCGCCTTGGCAAGTCCTTCCAGCAGACGGATATTGTCCGTAAAACGAAGATAATCGCCCAGCTGGACCGCCCACCGTAAGGTCAAATATTGGACCATAAATTCGATGTCGGCGATACCTCCACGGCCGTGCTTGACGTCGAAGTCTTCGCCTCGCTTGGTAACGAGCTGCTCTAGCATCCGATCACGCATGTCCCGAACGTCGCGACGTAGCTGGAGCGAATCACGCTGGCGACACAGCACGCTCTGGCGTGCCTCATCGAACCAGTGCCGCAGTCTTGCAGGACCTGCCACAACCCGTGCCCGCACCAGCGCTTGGTGTTCCCAGGTCCAGGCTGATTGCAACTGGTAATCTTTGAAGGCGCGGGTGCTGCTCACCAGCAGACCGGAGGCGCCGCTCGGTCGGAGTCGAGCATCCACCGAGTAGAGGATCCCTGCGGAAGTGTGGGCGCTCAGGAAGTGAATGATGCGCCGAGCCAGGCGACTAAAAAAGACCGCGTTGTCGAGGCTGCGTGGTCCATCGGTATGCTGCTCTGTGCCGGCGGTTTCGTGCAGGAAGACCAGATCAAGGTCGGATCCATAACCTAACTCGATACCCCCGAGTTTGCCATATCCGACGATCGCAAAGCCGGCTTCTTGATAGGCGCCATCGAGGTGAAGGCGCGGGATCCCATGGCGGGCGGTGAGGTCGCGCCAGGCCAGCCGCAAGACTGCTTGTAATGCGACCTCGGCGACGGCGGTCAAGTGATCGCTGACCACCATCAGCGGCATGACCTGCGCGATGTCCGCGGCCGCGATGCGCAACACGTTCGCTCGCTTGAATTGGCGCACGGCATCCATTTCCCGCTCCGGGTCGCTATCGGTGATGCGCTGCAGGCGTGCCGTGATGTCCGCGTCAAGCTCTGACGGGCTCGGTGGAGAATACAGGGTGCGGGGATCTAACAGCTCGTCGAGCAGCAAAGGGTGCTGGGCAATCTGGCGACTGATCCAGGGGCTGGCTTGGCAGAGGCGCACGAGCTGCTCCAGCACCACCGGCTGCTCCACCAGCAGCGCTAAGTAGACGCTGCGGGTGGCGATGGCTTCGAGAACCTGCAACACTCGCTGCATTGTGGTGACGGTTTCGCCCCGGTTTCCCATGACGGCGAGCAACAGCGGCATGAGGCGCTCCAGGCGCTGCTGCCCCGCCTTCCCGAGGAGGCGCAGTGCACTGGAACGGCGGAATTCGGTGAGCAGCTTCCAGGTGCCCTGAGGGTCCGCAAAGCCCGCTTCCTTCAAGGCTTGGAGCGCCACAGCAGGTTCTAGCGTGGCGTTGCGAAAGCCCTGGAGGTGATCGACGGCAACAGCTGCCTTGCGCTCTGGCGAGGCAAACACCTGGTCAAAGTGAGTTTGTACCCGCTGGCGATGGTTATCCAATTCGACAGCGAAGGATTCCCAGTCGTTGAATCCCATGCCGAGTGCGAGTCGCCGTTGGCCGAGGGTGTCCTGGGGCAGAGCATGGGTTTGCCGGTCGTCAACCTGTTGTAGGCGGTGTTCGACGTTGCGAAGGAACCGATAAGCGAGGGCGAGCTCGGTTGCCACCGGGTCGGGCAGATAACGATGCTCCTTGAGCTTAGCAAGAACTTCCAGCGTTTGGGGGGTACGAAGCGCCGGCTCCCGGCCAGCCCGGATGACCTGAAAAGCTTGGCATAGGAACTCGATTTCCCGAATACCTCCTGGCCCTTTCTTGATGTTGGACTGTAAGCCCTTGCGCTGAACTTCCTCGGCCAATAGGTTCTTCAGCTCGCGCATTTCGTCCACCACCCCGTAGTCCAGGTAGCGACGGTAGACGAAGGGCCGCAGGCGTTCGATCAGGGCGGTGCCCTGTGGCGTATCGCCCGCTACGGCACGCGCCCGGGTGAGCGCAAAACGTTCCCACCCTCGTCCGTGGCTCTGGTAATACTCCTCTAAGGCGTTGAAGCTCATGACCACCGGCCCGCTTGTTCCAAACGGGCGTAGGCGCAGATCGACGCGATACACAAAACCGTTCTCTGTGGGTGTTTCGAGGGCCTGCACGAGGCGCCGGGCAAGCCTTGCGAAGAACTCGTCGTTGGTCAGCGTTCGCGGGCCTCCGACCGTTTGGCCGGCTTCAGGGTAGGCAAACACCAGGTCGACGTCAGAGGAGAAATTAAGCTCCTTGGAGCCTAGCTTGCCCATGGCCAGTACCACAAGGGTTTGAGCATGACCCTCGTGTCCGTGGGGCGTACCGAACTTGTGACGCTGCCAGTTCTCAAGGGTTTTTAGAGCGGCGTCGATGAGCGCATCGGCCAGCAAGGACGTTTCGTGCAGCGTGGTCTCGAGGTCGCACCAACCCGATAGATCACGCCAGGCGATGCGCACCAGTTCCCGCGTGCGCAGCTGGCGCAGTACCCGCATCAGTTCAGCTTCCTCGGTAAGCGGGGTGACCGCTTGCGTGGCATCTTGGGCGAACCTCTGCGGCGGGTAGGTCCGATGGAGATCGCCGCTGGCAATCAGGCCATGCAGTAACTCAGGTGCTCGTGTGCAGGCATTGCTGACAAAATCGCTCAGTGCCAAGACGTGGCAGACATTGCTGACGGTCGAGGGAGAATGATCGAGGAAAGCCGGCAGCGAAAGTTCCTCTATCCGCGCCGCAAGGGTATCGAAGCGCCGTTGCCCAAGGGTGCCTAGATCGGTAGCCGGGGTGATGCGGGATGAATCGCTGCCTTGGTTCACGGGCGAAAAGGGTGTGGCGCGGTATTGAGAGAGATCCGTTGTAGTTTAGCGGAAGGGTGGAGAGGAGCGAAGTAAAGATGAAGTCGATACGTTCGAGCAAGCCCCGCGCCAACGCGGGACTTGCTGAAACAGGAATGATCGGGTGTGAGCTGGGGTTACATCATGCCGCCCATACCGCCCATACCGCCCATACCGCCCATGTCAGGCGCGGCGTCCGGTTTCTTCGGCTTTTCCGCCACCATGGCCTCGGTGGTGATCATGAGGCCGGCGA
>CAZUZO010000114.1:0-11526 GCA_964624765.1 uncultured Thiotrichales bacterium | reverse complement strand
CCCTGAACTCCGCCCTACGCGAGTTGGCTCCCACCGAGGTCGCCGCCCAGGGGAAATTCGCGACGGCCATCGCCAATACCAATCTCTCCAACGTTGAAACTCGGATCCTGGCGCTGCGGGGTGCGACGGCTGGAGTCAACCTCTCGGGGCTCAATCTCAATTACGGCGATCAATCGTTATCCGGAAGCCTCTTTAACAGCTTGTTTCCGGGCGGGCGAGGCGGCAGTGCCAGCGCCGATGAAGGCAGTCGATTCGGCAATTGGGGGGTATTCCTCAATGGCACCGTCAGCTTCGGCGACAGCGACACCACCACTCGCGAATCCGGATTCTCTTTCGATACCGCCGGACTCACCACTGGCGCCGACTATCGATTCAGCGATCAATTCGTGCTCGGTGGTGCATTTACCTACGCGTCGCAGAGCAGCGATTTCGATGCCTCGGCCGGGAAACTGGATGTGACCGGCTATCACTTCAACGTCTACGGCCTTTACAACAACCACGAGCTCTATTACAACGACGCCTTCTACATAGACGCCATCGCCAGTTTCGGTTGGAACGACTACGAAACTAACCGCCGGATCACGCTGGGTTCCTTCACCGAGAGTGCTGACGGTGACACCAGCGGCGATGAATACGCCTTCAGCCTCGGGGTGCGCTATAAGGTCGATCAGGGGAGCTTCACCTTCGGGCCCTATGGCCGCGCAAGCTATATTCGGGCAGACATCGACGGTTACCAAGAGCGGGCCGCCGACGGCGCCACCTCTTCCGGGGTGCTGTTGGCCATCGACAAGCAGAAGGTGGACTCATTGACCACCGCCCTAGGGGCCGAGGCCTCCTACAGCTTCGATACCCCTTATGGCGTGTTTTCGCCTCATCTGCGTTTCGATTGGACCCATCAGTTCCTCGATGACGGCCGCTTCATCACCTCCCGGTTTTTGAACGACCCGACCTTGACCTCCTTTGCCGTGCCAACGGACGACCCGGATCGCAACTATTTCAACCTGGGCATAGGGGCCAAAGCGGCGTTCGCACGGCGCATCAGCGGATTTTTCTACTACCAGGCGCCCCTCGGACTCGAGGGCTTCAGCCAACACGCCTTCGCAGCGGGGGTGCGGATGGAATTCGAATAACCGCCGACAACAGCACCCGCATGCAACACGCCTGTAGGTTGGGTTAGGCCGTAAGGCCTAACCCAATAGCTCAATGATCGCCCCGCTGCAATGCGCTCCCCCGCCCGACGAGACGGCGGCGTCGCGCCTATCGCCCTAGATCAGCCTCCCATTTCAGACTAAAATCGCCCTTCCAGGAAGAATACTCCGCCTAAGAGGGGGGAAACCGCCGTGGTCGCTATGGCCCATTGTCACCCACTCAGAGGAAAGCCGCTGCGGATCTGGGTAGTCCAGGCCCGTCGGACAGTGGGCCTCATGCTGGTTAGCCTGACTCTACAGGCCAGCGTCCACAACCTCGAAACCGCATGGGCAGAGTTCTTGGACGCAGGTATCTCGAAACAACCCGCCTTCGCCTTCCCCTATGAGTCTTGCTTTCGGCGCGCAGCGACAGCACACGATCTGCCTTTAGTCTTGCTGCTCGCCGTGGCTCGTGGCGAAAGTGATTTCGAATCCCGGGCGGTGTCCTCCGCCAACGCCTATGGACTCATGCAGATCCAGTGGCCCGGCACCGCCCAGCACCTGGGGATCTCCCGTTTGAAGGAACTCTACGATCCGTGCACCAACATCGATGCCGGTGCACGCTACCTCAGGGAACTGCTGCAGCGCTACGGCGGTAGCCTGCACCGGGCACTGGCCGCCTACAACTACGGGCCTTCGCGCATCGGCGCCGGTGCCGCACGACTACCTTCGGGGGCGCAGCGCTACAGCGCCTACATCTATCAGCACCTGGCTTATGTGCTGGGACGCGGCGATGCCGTGCTGCACCCATCCCGCAGCAGCCCCTACAATAGCCAGCGCCAAGTGGAGCTGATGAACTTCACCCGCGCCTGTCGTGCCGAAGCCTACGCCAAAGCGGTTCAGCACCAGAGCCCGTCCCTCGATATCGATTGGTTTCAATCCCCCTCGGGAGGATTTCGCGTCGTCCTCAGTTATGCCCGAGCCGAGGATCTCTCCGATGGCCTGCAAGCCGCTTCGCTCGCCAGAGTGCCTTGGACCTGCGAAGAAACTTCCGATCGCACCGCCAACCGACGGGGAGAGCGCCATCTTGCCCCCCAAAACCCCTCCCCTAACCGTCGCGCCGAGATCGTAGCCACAGACGATTATTGACGCTACACCTTACTGGCCGAAGCCCGCGCCTCCTCCCGGCTGAGGCGGCACAAAAGTCCCGGTAGTCGACAACTCCCCAAGCCTCTCGATCAACTCCTTAATGCCGGTCACCAGGACCGCTGTCTCCGGCCCCAAGACCAACTTGTCCCCCACGCTTTCAAACGAAAATCGCAGCACGGCTTTGAGGCGCCGGCTGCCTCCAGTCAAATACTGCTCGCGGGAGGTTCTATCCAGCAAGGCCGAATCGACGGTCTCCGCGACCTCTTGTCTCAATCCCTCCCCGATCTGGTCGGCCGTGCCGCGTTGGCGCAAGTAACCGGTGAGCGAGACTCGACTGCCAGTGGGCACACCGGCACCGCTGGCGCTGGCCACAAAGCCATCGAGCTTCACCTCGGCATAGACGATACCCTGAGGTCCCGTGAAGAACTCATGCTCAAACTCCAACGTCTGCATACCGACCCCGGCATTGGTGGCGACGATGGCCACATCGAAAAACCGCAGCACATTACGCCGCTGACTGCTAAAACACACATAGGGCATCTTGCTGCGTTCCGGCGCTTCGATCCGAAACCCTTCATAGTTCCCGGTCAGATCCAGACACGTACTGCCTGGAAGCGTCAAGGTGCGCGTCTGGCCCTGCAGATTGGCTGTCAGAGCGGCAGCGATCTGGGGCACCCCAAGGCAGCAACAAAAACCCAAAGTGATGAGCGATCTTGAAGCGTACATGGCTTACTCTTGCCTCCCGTCAGCGTTGTTCAGCCTATTCTCTCCTTGCCATAATCTTCCCGTGAGCGTCCTCTGCCCGATCTTGACTCCAGTCAGCGTAGCCTGGATGAAACCGCGGGCCAAATCCGGGGCGATCATCCCAAACTGCCCAAACACGCTGGGAAGGATGGTAACTTAAACGCCGACATTCTCCGAGCCTTTCGCCTTCACCGGTCTCGACTGTCACGCACCGGGTTGTCACTTGCCTGCGAACGCTGTTCCGAACACCAGAATGGAGGCGGAGATCTTACCTAATCCACCCGGCTTGACTTGTATCGGCACGGTTCTGTGGCAAAACTCCTCCTCAATGATTACGACCTCGGTGGCGAATAGGGCTTCTTGGGCCGCGCTGTGGTGATGGCCGGCCTAACTTGGCCGAGTCCAGACCACCTTCAAGGCTGGTGCCCATCGCGCCGCCCCTTCACCGAAAAGCAAACGGATCAAACCGTTGCAGCCAACCTGTCGCGCGGCGAGGAGCAGAATCTGATCCGTTCCTCTATTCGTTGGCTAAAGCCAGGCAGCATTGATCCCCATCGGACTTGCCGGAGGTTGGTTGCCGGAAGCGCTGAAGCTCTATAGCGCACCTACCTGATTTGTGGACTAACAAGACGGGCCGACCTGAACATTAGTTGGGATCGTTGCGACAAATAGACATTATCGGAAACTGCCCCGTCCATGAGCTTTTCTGCGGCATAGACTTGGGTTGCCGATAATGTCTAATGTCTTAGGAGCGCTATATACTCCCCGGATTCACTAATTCCCCTTGCGCTCGCAATCTCGAATTCCGATACTCACCGGCAGGCAGACGGGCACCGAAACGGGCCGTGGGTCGGGACCAAAAAGCTCAGCGCCGCGAAGCAGAGAATTCCCTCGACCGGCCCACAGCGCGGCGGTCCGGTCCCACCACCATTTCTCCAACCGGGGTAAACCCGAGGGTAAGGCAATGACTCGCGCAACCATTGAACCCTCAGCGGGCAGTTGGCGCTACCAGGATTACGCCAGGCTTGGGAGCGACATGCGCCACGAAGTGATTGAAGGGACGCTATCGATGGTACCGGCACCCACCACGAACCACCAGACCATCGTATTCAATATCGCCACAATGCTCAGATCTCACGTCAATGAACATAGGCTGGGCAAGGTTTTTATCGCTCCCCTCGACGTGATCCTCGACGATTTCAACGTTGTCCAGCCGGACATTGTATTTGTCGGCAACGACCGTCGACACAGTGTGCGCGTTGCCGGCATCTTTGGTCCCCCCAGTCTGGTGGTGGAGGTCCTGTCACCGGCCACTCAGTACCGCGACTTTTATCAGAAAAAGGCACTCTACGAACGCTTTGGGGTACCGGAGTACTGGCTAGTCAACCCGGCGATGCAGTCCATCAACGTATTAAAGCTCAGCGGAGCAAGCTACACTCTACACGCTGAATACTGCCTGAATGAAGCCGTCCCCAGCGCCGAGCCGGTCAGCGTCAGCTCGCCCCTGCTTCCAGCACTGCGGCTCGACCTCGCAACCGCCTTCGAAACGGCTTAGGAGCCCTCGGCGCTTCCCCCGATCTCGACCAACGGATCGCCGTCATTGTCGCCTCGATACCGTTTGCCCCAAGCCCTGGCGCTTTTTGTCACTGACCGATGATCATTGATCCGCTCCTGCAAACGGTCGAGGAAGGCGCACGCCCTGATACTGGACCAATTTTACGTTGGCGCTCTATGCAACCGATATTTCACGCATTTTTTCGCCGGGGACAAGAACCACGTCGATACGCTAGGCATCAACATCCGGCGGGCTTCACTGCGCAGAACCGCCTTTGTCTTTGCAATGCGGTAGCGCCTTTGGAGCAATAGAGTGCTCTCAACAGCCATCCGCCCTGGAGTGATGCCCCCTGCTTGAACAACCCCAGCAGCATACAAAAAAAGTACTCACCACAATCCGGAGAGCTCGATCTCGCATTTTGGTAACCGCTGAGGGGCTGCGCGGTTCGGTTGCTCCAACATCTCATGTCGGACATATCGACCGCTCTCCGGCTGTCGAAACACCTCTAGCCGTCGATTCTGCAAGTCAATCAACCACAGCTCGGGAATGCCATACCGCGCGTACAGCGGCATCTTCACCTCCCGATCATAGCGAAGCGAGGTGTCCGCCACTTCGATGAGCAACAGCACATCGGCAGGGCCAGGATGAGCGAAGCGGTAACCATCCTCTCGGGGAAGAACGAGCGCCAGATCCGGCTGCAGCTCAGAACGCGAGCTCAAAGCTATCGGCGCCCGCACGGAAAGCAGAGCATCCTCCCCTATCACGGCACTGAACAAGCGCACCAGCAAGTTAACCGCACTCGCGTGATAACTGCCAATCGGCGTCAAATCGATAATCTCCCCCTCGACCAATTCCACTCGGTCATCCTCGCGTAACAACCCAACTTGCCCCATGCGATGGTAATCGGCAACGGTGAGCTTATGTCGCGGCAGCCAGCTGTCAATCAAACTTGCCATAAGATGCTGTCAAAAGGGGCGTGGTTATCGTTTCGCAACCGGATTATCCCTCAGCGTGCGAGGTTTGCGGGCCACCTCCGTTGCCGGCGGATACTTGCACCAGGTGTGTAGGCGCCAAGTCACGCATGTATTCACGAAGTTCCAGCGGCAACGGGAGCGGGCTGCGAAAACGCGCGCATCATCCTGATCATAGCCCCTCGATGTGGGCCTTCATTCTCGCGAGCATCGCCGCATCCGGTAGCAGCCCGTACGCCGCGCCCATGTTGTCGATCATGTGGTGCACGCGGCTGGTAGCCGGCGTGGCTGCCGTGATCGCCGGATGGGCCAGCACAAACTTGAGGAAGAACTGGCTCCAGGAGTGGGCATCGAACTCGGCCGCCCAGTCCGGCACGTCGTGGCCCCGCACCCGATCCCAAAGCCGCGTGCGGCCGAAGGGCGCATAGACCAGCACGCCGATGCCGCGGTCCGTCGCCAGCGGCAGGATGGTCTCCTCCACCGCTCGGTTGTCGATCGCGTAATCGATGCCGATGAAATCCAGCGGCTCGCGCCGCATGATCGCGACGAGCTCGGCGTATTGCGCCGGGAAGGTCGTAGTGACACCGATGTAGCGCACCCGACCGGATGCCTTCAGTTGCTTCAGCAGCCCCAGCTGCGTCGGCACGTCACCGAGATTGTGCACCTGAAGGAGGTCGATAACATCCGTGCCCAGGCGCTGGAACGAGACTTCGATCTGGGCGCGCGCAGCCTCCGGGTCGGCGCGGCCGCCGCCGCGGCCTGCGACATTGACCTTGGTAGCCCAGAACACGTCGTCCGTGATGCCGAGTTCGCGCGCGATGCTTCCCGCGACCTGTTCGGAGGCGCCGTAGGACGGCGCGGTATCGAAGATCGTGCCACCCTGCTCGTGCATCGCCGCCATCACCTCGCGCAGGGCGGACACATCGTCGCCACCCGCGACCTGGGCGAAGGTGGCGGAACTGCCGAGACCCACCGCAGGTACACGCTCGCCGCTAGACGGGATGGCCCGCCTGATCAGTTCGCCGCGTTCGCGCGCGGCCCCCAGCAGGTGGGCCGGCAACGCCATGGCAGCCCCGGTGACGAGGGTGAGTTTCAGGTACTGGCGGCGTGTGATCATGTCCGATTACCTCGCTTGTTCCATGGGTTCGAGCGCCGTGGGCACCGAGGGTTCCGACGACTTGCCGGCGAGCCGCTGCTGCATCCTGCCGAGCCAGATGCCGAGCGCCGCCCAGGCGATCGCTAGCGGCACCGCGACACTGGCCAGCGCCGCCAGGCCCATACCGAGGCGGCCGAGCAGGGCTTCGGTCTGGGCCCCAATGACGTCCCCGCCGCGATAGACGAAGGTGTCGATGAAGGCCTTGGCCTTGTACTTGTCCTCGCGGCTGACGACCGTATAAAGCGTCTCGCGCGCCGGGCGCATGATGGCGCGCTGCACCGCGCGGAAGCTGGCCTCGAAAGTGATCAGCGCCGCCAGAGAGGCGACGAGGGCGAGGCCGATGAACCCGAGCGCCACCGTGATGGGCAACAGCGCCAAGGTCAACGGCACGCCGAGGCGGCGCATGAGGTGGCCGGTGACCAGCGCCTGCAAGAGCAGCGTGGCGGTTTGCGTGATCAGGTCGATGCGCGCGAACCAGGTAGTGCGCAAGTCCAGGTCATCGCCGAGTTCGGCCACCATCTGTAGGCGCGTGAAATAGATGAAGGTCGCGATCACCGCCAGCATCACGGCATAGGTCGCAATGCCGAGCAGGTAACGCGAGTGCAACACGGCGCGGAACCCCTGCCAGGCACTGCCGCCGATGATGGCGTGTTCGCTGACCGCAGGCGGCGCCCCCGGGTCGTCCGGATCGCACCGCTCGGGCTGCATCAGCGCCACCGTCCACGCCGCTGCCACCGCCAGCAACAGGAAGCCGATCGAGACCAGCAGCAGCGTGGCGGTGCCGAGCGGCCGAGCCAGCATGGAGGACAGCCAGGGCCCGAAGATCGCACCCAAGGTCCCGCCGACGGCGATCACGGGGAAAAATCGCTTGCCCTGGGAGAGCGAGAAACGATCCGCCATCAGCGCCCAGAATAGCATCGTGATGAACAGGTTGAAAACGCTGAACCAAACGTAGAATACCTGGCCGCTGGTGATGCCAACCGCCTCCGGCGCGAACACCATCAGAGCATAAAACCCGAGCAGGCTCAGCGCGAAGAATCCGTAGGTGACCGTGATGAACTGCAGGCGGCGGAAACGGCTCACCAGCAGGCCGAACACCGGGTTGACCAGCAGCGTGACGACGGCCGTACCGATGAACAGCCAGCGCAGGGCCTCGATGCCGCGCTGCATGCCGAGCGCTTCGCGCGCGGGCCGGAGCACCATCAGCGCGGTAAGGATACAGAAGAAGAATACGGCCGACACGAGGACGGGCGCGACTTCACCGCGGTGGACGTTGAGAAGCTGTTTTAAAAATGTCACGAGCGCCGGCAGAGCAAGGCGCACAGCGGCAAGCCACCGGAGTGTACAAGGGAGTACATGAGGATGGCGAGCCGCTGCGCAACGCAGCTCAGGCAAGCGCAGTAGTTTTTAAAACAGCTTCTGAACAGGCGCTGGAAAACGGCAGTCATACCTGCTCGTCCGCAAACGCTGCGTACGCCATCCACCCCGTGAGCACCTTTACCATTTGTTCATGCATCCGACTGCTCGTGCTGTCAGCCCTCGCCGGTGCGGCCGCCGAGATCAGAGCCGGTGGCGGCATGGAACTCGAAGCGCTTTTTCTATCTTGGGCTCGTAGCTGTCGTCTCGCAGATGGCAGAGAATCCTCTCCGGCCAAACATAGAAATCAAAAACGTGCGGATAGCTCATGATGTCGACGGTCGCTAGACGATCGAGGTAGATCCACCCGGGCTTGCGCTCCGCGCTATCTGGAACTTCAAGATATTCCCCTGAGCCGGTATTCGGAAGGTGCGGCACTGTACAGGTGACACTGAATGTGAAGTCGGTAGGCCCCTGCCCGCGTTGGCGGTGGCTTCGGATCGGGAAGGCGGTGGCGAGCCTGATACCATAGATCGAATACACCGTGCCACGGTGGAGGTCGTCCGCCGCACCGATCGCTTCGGCCAGCGAGGCGACAAGCATGGTCCCCGTTTCTCGAAGTCGTCACGTGAGCGGGTTAACGTTGATCCTGCAACCGCCACAGGCGCCCCAGACGTGAGTAGAGTCTGCGCGGGCTAAAGCGGCCTTGTTCGGACGGTGGAAACAGGCTCCACCAGGGTTCTCGTAGCAGCGCGCGGGGCGCGCTCGCGGTGTCCATTAACGCCTCCCATCGAACCGACGCCATATTGGGGCTGTGCCAGCGTCCGAATGGCTCGTCATTGAGAATGTAATGCTTACCCAAGCGGGTTAAACGCCGCCGGCGCCACGCCTCCAAACTCTCGTGTGCTCTGTAGCTAATCGAGGTCGAGCGATTGGGGAGTAGAGAACACGCGACACCCAAAGCGCAAGCCATCCATGCCCGTTGCGGGGCATCGAAATCGTAGTCATCCAAGTCGGGTAACCCGGCGTGACGGAGCAGCAGGGTGAGGTCTAACAGCGAGATGATGCCACTGGGTCCGAGGAATTGGCCCGCCCAGTGGGCGACAGTGTAGAGCGTCTGGGCTGGAGCACGAAGCCGATTGGTCTTGGTAGCGTGGTAGTCGAAACACTCTTGGTCTGCCAGCAAGACGTTCGCCACCTTGGGAAACAAGCGTGTATGCACCTCGATCCAAATCCCTTGCCGGGGATGCCAAAAAGGCATGCTGTGGTGGCAATCAGCAGGCCAACGACCCGGAAATCGAGAACGCTGCACGTAGCCCGATTCTCTAAGAAGCTCCTCGAACCCCTTCTGCAGGGCAGGCGCAACGAGGAGATCGACATCGGCCATGGGGCGAAATCCCGGTCCAGGGTACAGCCACGGTTCCAGCGCTGCACCCTTCAACAGGCAAACCGAGATATCTCGTTCAGCAGCAACAGAGAGGATGCGGGCAAGGCGGCGCTGCAAGTGGCGGCCCTGCAGCACCGCCCCTCGCGCCGCTAGCTTCAGGCTCTCCTGACTTTCTGCGGGCACAGTGTGCCCATGGGTTTCCAACGCTCTGCTCAACCAGGTCGAAAGCCCCCGTTCGATGGCATGCTCGATGTCAGTAACCCGAAACCGAAGCGGGCTGACGTCACCCGCGGCATAACGCAACAGCCAGGATCCAAGGGACCGCCGATGGCATCGATGAGGAAAAAGCATTTGCAATCTGCGGTCTATTGGGCCATCCTTTATCTTACATTAAGTCATTAATTTTATTGAATAAATGTGTTGACGAAGTGACGTTATGGCAGCTTTGCGTTCGCGCGATGATTTATTGTCTGAGAGGTTTGATGATGCATTGATCCTGGTGGACGTGGGGGCCGGAGAGGTGCATGAACTCAATTCGACCGCTGCCTGGTTGTGGGACCATCTGGACGGCTGCAAAGACGCCGGAGAACTTGCAAAGTTAGTATGTGAATATTTTGCTGTGAGCATGGAGATCGCTCAGGCAGATACAGACATGATTCTAGCCCAATTGCTGTACTTAAACCTGTTGGTGAATGAGGAAGACGGGCATGACCATGAACCCAGACCGACGCAAAGTGCTCAAGAAGATGGCGTACATCCCGCCTGCCGTGCTGACGCTGTCGGCGATGCCGTTTAGCGCCAGTTATGGTAGTGGAGCGCAGCCGAGGAGGAGAGAACCGCCTGTGCGCATATGGCCACCAAGACGACGCGGCAACCGATAGGTAAGCGCCTAAGAACGGTGCGCTACAAGAGCCCGCTTAGGCCGAACCCGAAGGCGACATGATGAATGCATGAGCGCATCGGACAATGGAACCCACGCGCCCCGTAGGGGCGAAGGCGTTATGGAGCGGCGCATGGATCGGCGGGTATCACACGGCAATTCTGGCGCTCAATTTCGGCCGTCTAAGCCTCGGTCCTTAGCCGCTGGTCAGGTGGCGGCTCGATCGACTTGGATGCGGTTTCGTCGGTTATGGGGTCGGTTCGAGTCGATAACCGGCACGCCGAGATGCGGAATTGACCAGTCTAGCGAGCGGTACCGTTGGTGGTAGACCGCCGGGGCAGCCCGCTCTACTGCCGGATCGCCGGGGTGTCGGTTCTGTTGGACCTACCGAGCAGATTGATCCCTCTGTTTCCTGGCCCGGTCTCGCAACCCCATCTCGCAGGGGCACCGCTCATCATCCGGGCTCATTTAGACTCCCGCTACCAGTGGCAGATGTCTGAGGGCTGTAACGCTTCCGACCTTCGGGGACGCGGTCTGGCTTCCTTGCACTACGCGATCGACAAGGCGCTAACCATTGGGTTGCAGCGTCGGCGACCTGATCTCCTGTTCCTACATGCGGCGGTAATCGGTCAAGAGGAACAGGTCGTAGCGGTGTTGGCTCCCACAGGAGGAGGAAAGTCCACAACGGCGTTGGCTGCATTGGAAGCACGGCTTACCATTTACAGCGATGAGCTCGCACCCATTGATCTGGAAACACTTCGGGTTTGGCCCTACCCCCGGGCTCTCGTCTTGAAGCACCGACCGTCTAGCATGACGGTTCACGGGCGATTGCGCGCGGCGCGGTTGGGGGAGCGGTGGTACTTTCCCTTACATCTTGGCGCCTGGCGCCCTAGATCCCGGCGCCCACGCCTTAACTCTTTGGTAATACTTCAGACTAGCCATCGGACCGTGACAGCGATGGAGACCATCCCTCCTGCCCATGCCATGGCGCTCGTCTACAGCCATTGCCTCAACCCCTTAGCCCACCCCCGCGGGGGCTTGCCGGCAACGCGTCACCTAGTGAGTACCCTGCCCTGTTATCGCCTAGAAAGCGGGGATCCCAGCCAGGCAGTGGTCTTGATTCGCCGCCTGCTGGGGGAATAGACGTCAGAGTTTGTGAAAAAACCGTCGCGAGCGGCACGAGAGCCAGGCGGACGGCGCG
>CAZUZO010000113.1:0-11622 GCA_964624765.1 uncultured Thiotrichales bacterium | reverse complement strand
GGGCCGAGAGCCAGGCGGACGGCGCGCAGCGACGAGACATATCAGATAGATAGGCAAGGAGCGAGCACCGCCCAACGCCGCTATCGGGTCGTGTAGCAGGTTTTTTCACAACCTCTCAGTTGATCGATGCCTCTGCGTGCGACCGTTACGGTTTTTAACCGCTATACCGTAGCCGGCGCCTGAAGCCGAGAGGTTGAACTAGGCAGGATAGGACATCGGGCGCGGAAAAGCCCTTTTCACCCCAGCAGTTGCCGATAGATTGCCGCATCCTCTTCAGCAAAACAGCATGCGATGATCTCTTCCAGGTGTTGTTCAAATTCCCGCATGATCCTCACCGCGATTTCGGCAGCCGCGTGCTTGGGGTAACCGTAGGCCCCGGTGCTGATGGCCGGAAAGGCGATCGTTTTAACACCCTTTTCCAGAGCCAAGGTAAAGGCCTGCCGATAGCAACTTCCCAGCAAGGCCGGCTCCCCCCGGGTCCCCCCATACCAAACGGGTCCGACCACATGAATGACCCATTTGGCCGGTAAACGGAAACCCTCAGTGATCCGTGCTTCACCCGTTGGACAAGGGCCCACTGCTCGACAGGCATCGAGAAGCTCAGGTCCCGCCGCTCGGTGGATGGCACCATCCACTCCGCCACCACCTAACAAACTGCTGTTGGCTGCATTGACTATCGCGTCCACCTCAAGGCTGGTGATATCGGTTACCTCGACAGTAATCATACTATGCTCCAGAGAAGTGCATCCGGATACGACGGTCAATTCACTTCACGACCCTAAGCCTTGGCTTCATACCCTTTCCGCTGGACGGCTCAGGTGGCGGTTGGTCCCCAGGATCGGACTCTTGGAACGCCATCCCTACGCCATTTTCCTTCGCATAGACCGCTTGTATCGAGTTCGTAGGAACGCGCACGGGCAACGACGTCCCCCCGAAACGCGCGCTGAACTCAATCCACTCGTTGCCGAGCTGCAATCCGCGGACCGCTCGCGGGGAAACATCCAGTACAATGCGTCCCTGCTGGATATACTGCTTGGGTACGTCGACACCCGGAGCCACGGCATCAACGATAAGATATGGAGTCAATCCGCTATCTACGATCCACTCATGAATAGCACGGATGAGATAGGGACGACTCGACTTCATGCTGGCTGCCTGTTTCACTGAGTATGACCTCCACAAGCTATCGGCTGAAGTACGGCCACCCCCCTGTAAGTCGGATACTGTCACGGGGCGTTTTCGAACAGCAACATCCGTTCGCGAGGCATCCGCTTTGCCCCCCTCCTCCTCAAAGTGCCCTCATGAGGGTGGCTTTCTAAATCCTTGACTTGGCCCCCGCGATCTGGCGGCGGAGCAAATTGGAACGGAACCTGTCAGTCACCAGTCGGGCCTTAAACGAACCCCCCCAGACATTATGAATGAACCTGCTGCGCAACCCCATCGTCGTATTGAGGGATGCCGCCCCTCATCTATCAATTTCCTTGATAGGTCTCGCCTTCGCACCGACCGCCGGGCTGTCGAGCGGTTTATAACACGTTTTTCCAAACCTCTTAGAGATCACGCATCTCGCGCTCGTTTTCGGTCAAACTCTCATCAAAGGTCTCGCGCTCGAATAAACGTGTGGCGTACTGCGCTAGGGGCCTCGCCTGGGGCGGCAAGGTGACACCGTAAAAGGGGAGTCTCCATAACACCGGTGCGAGATAGCAGTCTACCAGAGAGAAATCGTCAACCATGAAGTAACGCGTATGCGCAAAGATCGGTGCGATGGCGGTCAGTTGATCCGTCAAGCTGCGGCGAACTCGCTCGGCCTGTTCCGAAGGCGCCTCCTCCAGTGTGCTAAGAAGAGAATAAATATCTCGACTGATGCGATACCGATACAGCCGGTTATTCGCGCGAGCGACGGGATCGACCGGCATCAGAGGTGGATGGGGAAACCGCTCATCCAAGTACTCCATGATGATTTGCGCCTCATAGAGCACCAGTTCCCGATCGATGAGGGTCAGAATCGCATTATAGGGGTTGAGGTCATTGAGCTCTTCGGGCTTCTCATGCTTGGAAACATTGTGAATTTCAACGTTGATGGCCTTTTCGGCCAGCACGAAACGCACAGCATGACTCGACGCTTCCATCGGATCGGAGTACAAAGACATCACCGAGCGCCGAGTGGCTAACAGAACCATTTGGGAAGTCTCCAGCGCTGGTACCCCGGAAACCTCAGACACGGGGCAACGCCTTCGGCGCTGCCGCCGAAGGCGTAGGAAGGACTCATTATGTGACGGGCTCCGGGCGAACCAGCGTCAGCCCGGGATCTCGCGCTCAGTGTACATCTTTCCAATATTCTCGGTAGAGCGCATAAGATACAACAAAAAATAACAGGATAAAGGCCAGCACCCAAAGGCCAACCCGATGACGTTGCGCTTGGACAGGCTCACCCACAAAAACCAAAAAATTCACCAAATCCCGCATATCGCGGTTAAACTCCGCTGGAGTCCTCGTGCCCGGCGTTTGCAGCTGTAAGTCTTCGATAGTAGGCATTGAGGCGCCGTGCTTTTCACTCGTCTCCTCGTGCGTCAGAACCTGAACACCGCGCAGATCCCATACGACATCAGGCATCCCAACGTCCTTAAACACGAGGTTATTGATGCCATAGGGACGCGTCGGATCATCGTCGCGATAAAAAGCCAACATGTAAGTATAGAGCCAATCGGCACCCCGCGAACGGGCAATGACCGAAAGGTCCGGCGGCGCATTGCCAAACCAGCCTTTGGCGTCATTCGGCGACATGGCCACCTCCATCGGCTCCGTCACCTTATCCGCCGCAAACATCAGGTTCTCTTGCACCTGCTCATCTGTAAGCCCGAGCCCTTTGGCCATCTGGTTGTACCGCATAAAGCTGGCACTATGGCAGCTGAGGCAGTAATTGACGAACAACCTGGCACCCCGTTGTAGCGACGCCTGATCGGTAATATCCACGTCTGCGGAACGAAGCGCAACACCACCTGCCCCCGCCGCCAAGGAAACCGCCGGGACCAGGAAAAAGAGAAAGGCAGCGATACGTGTTGTCATTTTGTGGTAAGCCTTTCTGGTATGGGTCTAGATTCATTCAGTCGCGTTAGAATGGGCAACACGAGGAAACCCACGAAGTAAACCACGGGGATGAGCACACTCACCATCATCAAGGCGCTCTTACCCGGATCGAACCGGATCCAATCGATAACGCCAACGACCACGAGCACGACCAACAGTGTCGCCCAAAGGAACCCGGCCGAGCGCTCCCGG
The DNA here is from genome assembly GCA_964624765.1 of uncultured Thiotrichales bacterium. Taxonomy (GTDB): domain Bacteria; phylum Pseudomonadota; class Gammaproteobacteria; order HK1; family HK1; genus JAGTVB01. The sequence goes on along the minus strand of CAZUZO010000113.1, from coordinate 8,343 downwards.
CTGTAGGCCCAGAGTATGACGAAGAAACCAAAATACAGCTCGGAAAAGCGCAATCCTAGCTCAGACAGCACTGGATAGGCCGGCTGGGTACCGAGGTAGCCAAGCACCAAGAAAGTCACCACAAACAAAGCCAGCAACACCTTGAACAAGGGGCTCCGGTAACGTACCGACTTAACCGGATGGCGATCGATCCACGGCAGGAAAAAGAAAACGACGATCGCCAGCCCCATAGCCAATACGCCCGTCAGTTTGTCGGGGATCGCTCTCAGGATGGCGTAAAAAGGCGTGAAATACCACAATGGCTTGATGTGCTCGGGCGTCATCAATGGGTTGGCTGGCACAAAGTTATCGTGCTCAAGGAACCACCCACCCATCTCCGGAGCAAAGAACACCACCAAAGCGAACAGGAACAGAAATACAGCCACTCCCATGATGTCCTTCACGGAGTAGTAAGGATGGAAGGGAATGCCGTCACGCGGGATTCCGTTCTCGTCTTTGTTCTTCTTGATCTCCACGCCATCGGGATTGTTCGATCCGACCTCATGCAAGGCCATGATGTGCACGACGATAAGGGCGATCAACACGAGCGGCAAGGCGATGATGTGGAGGGCGAAAAACCGATTCAGTGTGGCATCGGATACGACGTAATCGCCGCGAATCCAGGTTGTCAAGGATTCCCCTATCCCGGGGAGGGCACCGAACAGAGAGATGATGACCTGCGCCCCCCAATAGGACATCTGGCCCCAAGGCAGCAAGTAGCCCATGAATGCCTCGGCCATCAGCACTACATAGATAAACACCCCAACTAACCACAGAAGTTCACGTGGGGACTTGTACGAGCCATACAGGATCCCGCGGAACATATGGAGATAAATGACGATGAAAAAGGCCGATGCGCCGGTCGAATGCATGTAGCGGATCAGCCAGCCCCACTCGACGTCGCGCATGATGAACTCGACCGAGGCGAAGGCCAGCTCCGCATCGGGTTTATAGCTCATGGCAAGCCATATGCCAGTGAGGATCTGGATAACCAGTACGACGAGGGCGAGGGAACCAAAGAAATACCAGAAGTTGAAGTTCTTCGGTGCGTAATATTGGGCGAGGTGCTCATTCCATAGCTTTGTCAGCGGAAATCTCTCATCAATCCACGACAAGAGACCAGTACGCGTGCCGTTCATCAGGTTGTTCCTTAAGCAGGCCTAGGCGGATGCGGGATCGACACCGACCACGATTCTCGTCTCGCTCAAAAAGTGATGAGGCGGGACTTCAAGATTGGCGGGCGCCGGAACCCCCTGGAATACCCGCCCCGCCAAATCGAAACTAGAACCATGGCATGGACAAAAAAAGCCTCCCTTCCAATCCGCACCCAGGGCGTGCGCGTCTCCCACCGGCACATAGGTAGGAGCACACCCAAGGTGGGTGCAGATACCGACGAGCACCAAATACTCCGGCTTTAGGGAGCGGTACCTGTTCTGGGCGTAGGGAGGTTGCTGGGTCTCCACCTCGGAGCGAGGATCGCGCAGCCCTGCGTCCAGAGAAGCAAGCTCAGCCAACGTCTGTTCACTGCGCCTGACCACCCACACCGGTTTTCCCCTCCAGGTCACGGTAAGCATTTGGCCCGGCTGAAGCTTGCCGACGTCAATATCCACCGGCGCGCCGATGGCCCTTGCCTTCGCGCTCGGTTGCCACGAGGCAAGGAAGGGAACAGCAACAAAGCCGACACCCACCGCGCCCACGACCGTGGTGGCGGCCGTCAAAAACCGACGCCGCCTCACATCTACAGCTGGTTTATCTGTTTTGGTCATTTTGCTTGTGCGTGATTGTCCCGATCGATCTCGGTTTGCATAGCGCTTGTGAAATAACCTGCTACGCCACCCGATAGCGGCGGCGGGCGGTGTTCGCCTCCTCGCTCATCTATCTGATAGGTCTCTGCGACGTCAGCCCCTGTGCTCTCGGACCACTCGGCTACGGTTTTCTCACAACCCCCTTAGATGAACTGGCGGGCCCGGCCAGAGTCAAATTGACCTGCCAAAGCGTATTAGAAGCCTATAATATTCCAACTTTGTCAATGCGTCTACCCGCATTCGCACCATCCATCCACCACTGGGGGCAGCCTCCCTGCACCGGCCAGACGCGAGCGGCAACGCCTGCTTAAACGCACATGGGTCCGAAGCGGTCCGATCCCCGGAGGCTGAACAACAGCGATGCAAGCGCCACTCTCTTCGGCTACTATTAGGCCAGAGGTTGTGAATGACCCACCGCACTGTCCGGGAGCTAAGATCACTTCACAACCTTCGGGACACCCACACGATGCAGCTGCGCAAGACTTTCCGGCTTCTTTATCAGGCCATCACCAGCGGCCTTGCGGCCGCCTTTCTATTGATGCTGATGTCTCCGCAGTGGCTTCAGCGCCCTTCGATCGCGGCCGATCGCGACGAGCATGACGCCCCCTCCGCGGACGCTCCCTCAACCCATGGATCCCATCCAGAGCCCTATTCTTATGCCGCCGCGGTCGCGCGCGCGGCACCGGCGGTGGTCAACATACACGCGGCCAAAGCGGTCGTTGAGCCGCCGGAGCCCTTTCCCGATGAGCCACGTTACGAACCCTTCTTTCGGGATTCGTTTGCGTCACCGGGCGTTCATCGCGAGCCGAGCTTAGGCTCGGGCGTGATCGTGAGTGAAAACGGCCACGTGCTCACCAATCACCATGTCATCGAGAGCGCGGAGGTCATACGTGTCTTGCTGCAGGACCGTCGCCAGGCAGCAGCACGAGTCGTCGGAACCGACCCGGATACGGATCTGGCGGTACTGAAAATTGAGCTCGCTGACGTACCGATCATTTCTCTGCAGACGGCCCATTACCCGCGAGTAGGTGACGTGGTGCTCGCTATAGGCAATCCTTTCGGCATGGGCCAAACGGTCACCCAGGGCATCATCAGTGCCACCGGCCGCAGCGGCCTAGGCATTAATACCTTCGAGGACTTCATCCAGACCGACGCCGCCATTAATCCTGGCAATTCGGGAGGAGCCCTGATTAACCCCCACGGCGAACTGATCGGCATCAATAGCGCCGTATTCTCCCGCATCGGTGGTCAAGGCATCGGTTTTGCCATTCCGGCAGAGGTGGCGACCCATGTGATGACGCAGATTCTCGACCAGGGGTACGTCATCAGAGGTTGGCTCGGTGTCGAGGTACAAGAATTGCCCCGCAAATTGGTTCAATCCGCTGACTTTGCAGAAACCACGGGTGTGGTGGTTTCCCGCGTGATGCGACACAGCCCCGCCCACTTTGTCGGACTGCAACCAGGGGATCTGATCACCCATGTGGATCAACAGCCAGTGCTCGACCGCCATGCGGCGGTCACCGCCATTGCCCGTGTCCCGCCAGGCAATCAAGTGGCCCTTCGGGTCGTGCGCGACGGGCGCTCACAGAACATGCAAGCAACGGTATCCCAGCGACCCGCGGAACCTAACGCCGTTCGAGCCCAAGACAGCCATGCGTACCGGGCCGCGATTCCTCCTCCTAGCGGAGCCCGTAGCGGCGGCTAGAGCAGTCCCGCGAGGGCCTGCAAAAAAGCCTCATTCTCGGCGGGAAGCCCAACGCTGACGCGCAAACAGCCTGCCAGTAGCGGGTGACTGCCGTCGAGATTCTTAACCAGGATACCCGCCTCCCACAGCCCTTGGAAAACGGTGCCCGCGGGTCGGTTCGTGCTTCGAAAAAGAATAAAGTTGGCCGAGCTCGGCCATGCCAGCACACCGGGCAGCGATCGCAAGCGGGCGAGTAGCTGCTCGCGATCGCGCACGATACAGTCCACCTGACTCTGCAAGACGCTGTAATGCTCCAAGGCAAACTGCGCGCTGACCTGGGTTAGGACGTTGATATTGTAGGGAAGACGCACTTTTTCCAGTTCGGCAAGCCAGGCTGGAGACGCGATGAGAACGCCTAGACGAAGCCCCGCCAACCCCAGCTTGGATAGGGTGCGCAGCACGATAAGATTCGGAAACCGCGAGAGGTCAGGCAGCAAAGAAGCCCTAGCGAAAGCCGCGTAGGCCTCGTCGACCACCACCGCCCCCGGCGCGCACGCGATCAACTCACGGAGCTGGTGCCGATCCCATAGGTTACCGGTGGGATTATTGGGATAGGCGAGAAACACCACGGCCGGCTGATGCTCGCGAACCGCTGCCACCATGGCGGGAAAATCGAGGTCAAAATCTTCGGCTCGCAGCGCCACCCCGACATAGTTGAATCCCAGCGCCACCGCGAGCAAGCGATACATGGCAAAGCTCGGTTCCGGCACCACGACCGTTCGGCCAGGTGTAGCCAGAGCCAGTAACACTAGCTGAATCAGCTCATCGGAGCCGTTGCCAAGGAGCAGATCAAGCGCCTCAGGCACCTCCATGACCGCCCGCAGCCAGACCTTGAGATCGGTGGCCTGGGGGTCTGGATAACGATTGATCTCCACCTTGCGCAAGCCTTCGAGCCACCCCTGTACGAGCTCATCCGGCCAACGGTAGGGATTCTCCATGGCGTCCAGTTTAATGAGCCCGCGAGGATTGGTGACCGTATAAGCCTTCAGCGCCCGCAGCTCGGGGCGTATCCATTGCAAACCAGAACGGCACGACGTGTCATTCATAGCGAGGCGGTGAAGTTCCTCACCCTTCGCCCAGGTCCGACGGCGCATCGACTTCCTGCCGGCGCATCTCAGCCGAGCGCGCATGGGCGGTCAGCCCTTCGCCGCGGGCGAGAATCCCGGCCACGGCCCCAAGTCGGCGAGCGGAACTCTTGGAACAGCCAATGAGGCTCGAGCGCTTCTGGAAGTCCATCACCCCAAGGGGCGATGAAAAACGCGCGGTACCACCGGTGGGAAGCACGTGGTTCGGCCCCGCACAGTAATCCCCCAACACCTCCGCCGTGTAGCGCCCGAGAAAGATGGCGCCCGCGTGACGCACGGTTGCGGCCAGGGGCAGGGGGTCCTCGACGGAAAGCTCCAGGTGTTCGGGCGCCACGAAGTTGACGATATCGATGGCCTCCGCCAGATCGCGCACCCGAATCAGCGCTCCTTGCGAGGCGAGCGCCGCAGCGATGATCGATGACCGCTCCATAGCCGGCAAATGCCGCACCATGGCGTCATAGACCGCGCTGAGAAAGTTCCCATCCGGTGACAATAACAAAGCCCGTGCACTCTCATCGTGCTCCGCCTGGGAAAACAGATCCATGGCGATCCACTCTGCCGGCGTCCGGCCGTCGCACACCACCATGATTTCCGACGGTCCGGCGAGCATGTCGATGCCGACCTTACCGAATACCCTGCGTTTTGCCGCCGCCACATAGGCATTCCCTGGGCCCACGATCTTGTCGACCCGAGGCACCGAAGCCGTGCCATAAGCCAGCGCCGCAACCGCCTGAGCGCCACCGATAGTGATGACCTGATCCACCTCGACCCGATAGGCCGCGGCCAGCACCAGATCGGAAACGACGCCACCGGGCGCCGGCACCACCATCACCAGCTCCGGCACCCCCGCTACCCGCGCCGGAATAGCGTTCATCAACACCGATGACGGATAAGCAGCCCTGCCTCCTGGCACGTACAGCCCGACCCGATCCAGAGCTGTCACCTGTTGACCTAGGTAGGTGCCATCGGCCTCCTCATAATGCCAAGACGACTCCAACTGTCGCTCGTGATAGCGACGGATGCGCGATGCAGCCTGATCCAGAGCTTGTCGCTGCTGAGGTTCTAGGGATCGATAGGCGGCACCTAAACGCGACGCCGGGATGAAGAGCTCCGCGAAGTTCTCCGCGCTGCGGCCATCGAAGCGATTCGTGTATTCCAATACCGCTTCATCGCCGCGCTGGCGAACCGCATCGACGATCTCCCGCACCGTATATTCCACGGACTCATCGATACTGCTTTCCCAGGACACTCGCCCCGCGAGGCGCTCCCAGAAATCCGCTTGCTCGGTGTCCAGCCGCGCAATCTCAAGCCGTTCGTTCATGATCTCGACTGCCAATCCGCCATCGAGCCCGTCACCTGCCCCTGATCCGCGACCACCTGAGCCAGCTCTCGCATCAAGGCTACTACTCGCCGGTGCTTCATCTTCATGGCAGCCCTATTCACCACCAACCGTGAGGAGATCTCGGCGATGGTCTCGAGCGGCACCAGTCCGTTGGCCCGCAGCGTGCTCCCCGTGTCCACCAGATCCACGATACGGTCCGCCAGGCCAACCAGGGGAGCCAGCTCCATTGACCCATAAAGCTTGATGATCTCGGCCTGAACGCCCTGTCGTGCGAAGTAGCGCCGGCTGGTCGTGAGGTATTTGGTGGCCACCCGCGGCCGCCGCAAGACCCGGTCATCGCCGACTTTTGCCGCCACCATCAGCCGGCAGCGGGCAATGCGCAGATCCAATGGCTCGTAAAGCCCTTCGCCGCCGTATTCCAGGAGCACATCCTTGCCCGCCACACCCAGATCGGCGGCACCGTATTCGACGAAGGTCGGGACATCCTGAGCGCGGATGACGACGATCTGAATATCCGCCCGCGTGGTTTCGAGCACCAGCTTGCGACTCGCCTCGGGATCCTCGGCCGGTTCAATGCCGGCGGCTTTCAGAAGCGGTAGCGCCTCCTTGAAAATCCGACCTTTGGAAACGGCGATGGTCAGGTTGTCGGTCATTGGCATGGACTCTTGTCTGGGCAAAGCGGCCCCTCAACCTGGGATCCGTCGAATCTGCGCCCCAAGCTGGCATAATTTTTCTTCGATACACTCGTAGCCTCGGTCGATGTGGTAGATCCGGTCCACCACTGTATCCCCTTCGGCAACCAAGCCCGCCAGCACCAAACTGGCCGATGCACGCAGATCGGTGGCCATCACCGGGGCCGCGGTCAGCTTCTCGATACCGTTGATGATGGCCGTGTTGCCTTCCAGAGTGATGTCTGCCCCCATACGGCGCAGCTCATCCACATGCATGAAGCGATTCTCAAACACCGTCTCGGTGATGATCCCCACCCCCTGCGCCGTCGCATTAAGGGCCGTAAACTGGGCTTGCATATCGGTGGGGAACGCCGGAAAGGGTGCCGTGCGTATGGACACCGCATGCGCCCGCTGTCCGCCCATATCCAGCTCGATCCAATCGTCACCGAATGCCAGCGCCCCGCCCGCCTCGGCGAGTTTCTCGAGCACCGCCTCGAGTAATGCGGGACGCGTGCACTTGACCCGCACACAACCGCCGGTGATGGCGCCGGCGACCAAATAGGTGGCTGCCTCGATACGGTCGGGCAGCACTTCATACTCCGCCCCCGACAAGCTCTGCACGCCCTCGATCTCGATCACATCGCTGCCCGCTCCCTGCAGGCGCGCCCCCATGGCGACCAAACAGTCAGCGAGATCCACCACCTCGGGCTCACGGGCTGCATTTTCGATCACCGTAGTCCCCTCCGCCAGGCTGGCAGCCATCATTAAATTCTCGGTGCCGGTCACCGTGACCGTATCCAGGAACAAGCGGGCTCCTTTCAGTCGCTTAGCCCGGGCGTGAATGTACCCCCCTTCGACCCGGATATCCGCTCCCATCTTTGCCAAGCCTTGAATGTGCAAGTCCACCGGTCGTGAACCGATGGCGCAACCGCCGGGTAACGAGACCACTGCGCGGCCGAACCGAGCCAACAAAGGACCGAGCACCAAGATGGATGCCCGCATGGTTCGCACCAACTCGTAGGGTGCCACGAACTTGCGGACCGACGAAGCATCGACCCTGACGCGCATGCGCTCGTCGACCAGCAAGCCGACCCCCATGCGGCCCAGCAGCTCCATGGTGGTCGTGATATCTCGAAGATGAGGAATGTTGCGGAGGATAACCGGGCCGTCGGCAAGCAGGGTTGCGGCGAGGATCGGCAGAGCCGCATTCTTAGCCCCCGATATGCGCACTTCCCCACGCAGCGGCCGACCTCCGGTGATGATGAGCTTGTCCAAGGCGTACAGTAGCCGAATCGGCAAATACTCTTAGCCCGACCTAGCCCTTCAGCTCCCGCCACTCCTCAGGAGTATAGGTCTTGAGCGTCAAGGCATGCACCGCTTGGGTCTGAAAGCGATCACCGAGGGCGTCGTAAACCATTCGGTGCTGTTTGAGCATCGCTTGTCCGGCAAAGGCCGTACTCACGACAGTCGCCTCGAAATGGCGGCCATCACCCGCTACCGCCACATGCTCGGTCGGTAACGCTGCTTCGATAACACGCTTGAGTTCGTCCGGCTGCATACCCTGTCTCCACTCAGAGGTTGTGAAAAAACCTGCTACACGACCCGATAGCGGCGTTGGGCGGTGCTCGCTCCTCGCCTATCGATCTGATATGTCTCT
>CAZUZO010000112.1:0-11660 GCA_964624765.1 uncultured Thiotrichales bacterium | reverse complement strand
GCTGTCTGGGCCACTTCCCTGTGCTGGATACCGGCAATCCGTGCCGGTATGACGGCCCCTTGGGATTCTCGGCTCAAACCGATAGGTGGTGAGCTAGCAGGGGTGAGGCCGATTGCAGGTTAACCAACCGTTGACCTTTCTAGTCGGTACGCACGCGAGAGGTGGTCGATGCCTTAGGCTATGTTAACATGGCCTCATGTGTGAGCGTCCCTATGTCCCAACGATGCAGGCGCCGGCGCGTAGTCTAGCCGGTCTTATCGATCTTTATGAGCGTAATTACATTCGATTAATGCGCCTGGTGCCTGAGCTTCGGGCTATGCAGGGAACCACAGTTTCCCGGGTAGTCGATGCGCTTGACCTCTATCTAACGGTGATAGAGCGGTCCAAATACACGACGGGATTGGTATTGACCTATCAATTTCAGGATGGCGATGAGGTTTTCGCGGAGCCAAATGCCCGCATTCGGGTCTACCACGATGCTCGGGCTGTCGAAGTGGTGAGTCAGACACGTCGGCGGCGTCCCGCTATACCGGCTCGGCGTTGGCGCCCAGATCATATGCCGGAGTTAGACCGCAAATGGGAGCTAAATCGTTTTCTGTACAAATGGTTAGGATTTTGTCAACGGCAAGGGCACATCTTCTTGCGTTGCATTACGGTCGCCACCGACCCGCCTCGGCACCGTTTCTCGCAAACGCTGTTACAACGATAGCGACGCATGTGAAATCGGCAGTTCGTTTTGGGAAGCCCATTCTCAAGCTTCTCTAAGAACGATGCCGTTTGCGGGCGTCCGGTGGCGCGCAATGGATCGCCTGGTACAGGCAAGTTAGGACATGCTCTCATCCCGACGGCTCGCCCCTTTCGGGCCTGCTTACCGCTACTCTACTCAATCGAAGGAAGGTATTTCCAGCGGTTTTGTCCCGACCGTGCGCTTTACCGGACGGCCGCGGTACCTGTGACTGTGTAAAACAGCTTCGCCGACACGGCGCGGCGCACATCATGACTGATTCGAGCCGGCTATGCATCGGTTCATCACCCCACCTGTGGGCGTATCCCATCGATGGCCGAATCTTAGGCATAAGCCGACCGGGATGTCTGCACAGCATCTCGTGCACCGCGGAATCGGCTAGCGGCTCTTCGGGAGAAATATAAAAAAGGCACCGAAGCGATGACTCTAGCCATTGAGCGTATCATCTCCGGGGGGCAAACCGGCGTTGACCGCGCGGCGCTCGATGTGGCATTGCTGCTGGCGATACCTTGTGGAGGATGGTGCCCGCGCGGGCGCAAAGCGGAAGATGGCCTCATTGCGGATCGCTATCCGCTTCAGGAAACGCGATCGAGAGATTACCGCCACCGCACGAAGGCCAATGTGCTCGCCTCCGATGGCACGTTGATCCTTTACACAAAAAGGCTGATGGGCGGCACAGCCTTGACCTTACGCTGCGCCAAGGGAGCTCACCGCCCGTATTGTCTGGTCGATCTCAACCTGCCGCCATCCCCAAGCAACACACTGATATGGATCAACAACCACTCTATCCGGGTACTCAATGTGGCCGGTCCTCGGGAAAGTCAAGCTCCCGGTATCTACTGGCAAGCCCGCCGTTGGCTCCTGCAGCTCTTTGCTCGCGATCCGAGCGCTGTTGTCTAGGGCCATTAGGAACCTGAGCAGCAGTGCTGAATGCCCTCAGAGGTTGTAAAAAAACCTGCTACACAACCCGATAGCGGCGTTGGACGGTGCTCGCTCTTCGCCTATCTATCTGATATGTCTTTCGGCTTGGCGCCGTCCGCCTGGCTCTTGGGCCGCTCACGACGGTTTTTTCACAAGCTCTCACTGACCTGAAATATCGTGAGGAACTCCTGTCGAGCAACTCGACAGCAATGTAGTCTGCCCGCAGCCTGCTTTATCGAGGCTTCCCAGCTTTGGCGACCGAATACCTTCCTCGGAGGATCACGTCGTGTTCTGCTGTCCCTCTTGTGCGGCCATTTGCTCGTGGACGCTCGCCATGTCCACCGCCTTGGCTTGCTCGATTATTTCGTCCAACGCTGAAGCCGGTAGGGCTCCAGGTTGCGCGAACAATACAACCTGCTCACGGATGATAACCAGGGTCGGGATAGAACGAACCCGAAACGAGCTCGCCAGAACCCTCTCGGCTTCCGTGTTGACTTTGCCAAATATGATGTCCTCGTGCGTGTTCGCAGCTTCTTCGAACACGGGCGCGAAGGAGCGGCAAGGACCGCACCAGGCTGCCCAGAAGTCGATGATCACCATGTCGTTTTTCTCGATAGTCTCCTGGAAGTTGTGTTGGGTTAGCTCAATCGTTGCCATGGTGTTCCTCCGGGCACTCTACCACCGGTCGGGGCCGGCAATACATAAGTAAATAATAAAAATCTAACATACTTCAGCGCTGGAGGCGAGCTTCATCGAAGCTACCGACAGTCGCTCTAGGTTCCGAAATCAATCATGCTCCTCTTTCTGTGTTCTCGGCCCATGGAGCCGCGTGTTCTGAACTCTGGTCGATTAGCCAACGACGTTGTACCATAAAGCGGCTATCTCGGGAGGGAAGCGCCCAGCGCACTTCTCGACGTCGATATTGGCTCCAGTACCATTGCCTGACAGCCAACTCTAGACATGGTTCCGGGAGGTCTAGAGCCTGCTTTTCGTCAGGTGGGTCGTTTATGAGTGCTCCGATATGAGTGTTCCGAAGCTCGGCAGCGCGTTCCCGCTTCGCCGATATCAATTGGGAGAGTTCAAGATTGTGTTGTTAGGAGACATTCAGAGTCCTGACGACACTCCTTATGAGTTCATCTTGGCGTGTATTCCGGACGGGAAGAGCGAGCCGTTGCTGTACATCACCTGTGAACCGAATCTCGATAAAAGGAGAGGGGAGGGAGCACGGCGCATCAGGGTGATGGCGGCCCACGGCGCACAAGTTTTCGGATCCAGTGATCGCTGGCAAGATCCTAAGGCTTTCACCGAAGATGCGCTGGCGATAGCAGGGAAGCTGCTCGATCTCGCGGATGAAGAGCCGAAACGTCTTCTGTGAGTCAGAACCCGTTGGCCTTGCCGGAAGCTGCTCGGGGCAAGGCGCATCGCGATCTTAGTTTAACGGCTGAAGGCCGCTGTGGCCCCGTCGAGGCGTATCTCACGTTGCTTTTCCTTATCCATCTCGATGAGGGCATAGGCGGAGTGGTTGTGAATTGACTCGAAGTTTTCCGACTCAACGGTATAAGCCGAAACGCGTTCGTCCTCGTTGAGCTGCTGCGCCACATCGCGCACCATATCCTCCACGAACTTGGGGTTATCGTAGGCATGCTCGGTCACGTATTTCTCGTCAGGCCGCTTTAGCAAACCATAAAGCTGACAGGATGCTTGTGCTTCCACTAGTTCGATGAGTTCTTCAATCCAAACGAATCCCTCTGTTCGAGCGGTGACAGTGACGTGGGAGCGTTGGTTATGCGCGCCATACTCCGATATTTCCTTCGAGCATGGGCAAAGGCTGGTGACGGGAACGATGACTTTCACATGCATGGAGGGAATACGGTTGTCGAGCTTGCCGATGAGGGAGACCTCATAATCCATCAAGCTCACCACACCGCTTACGGGAGCAGCCTTGGTGATGAAGTAGGGAAAGGTCATCTCAATATGCCCGGAATGCGCTTCCAGGAGTTCGGTCATCTCTTGCAACATGCGCTTGAACGATTCGACCGTAATTTCGTATTCGTGTTGATTGATGATCTCCACGAAACGGGACATATGTGTGCCTTTGAAACTATGGGGTAGACCCACATACATACTGAAGGTGGCGACAGTGTGTTGCTCCCGCCCAGAACGGTCGCGTACCCTGACGGGATGGCGAATCCCTTTTATCCCGACCTTGTCGATAGCGATGCGACGACTGTCTGGGCTGCCTTGGACATCCACCATATGTTCATTGGAATCGTCCTTGATCAGACTAGCCGGTCGGCTCATAATTAGTTCTCCTCGACGTAACGTACACAAGCCCGCTCGTTTTCCCACACTGTGACGGCTGCAACTCGAATCCGCGGCTCCCTCAATTGTCGGTGCAGGGCTCCATAAAGGTAAGCTGCAATATTCTCGGCCGTCGGGTTCGCGCGATCGAAAGGATCCACTTCGTTTAGCACACGATGATCGAGATGGCTCACCACTGACACCGCAGCCTGTTTGAGGATCTTAAAGTCGATAGCCATCCCCACCTCATCGAGTTCGGTGGCTTCTGCTTCCACTTCTACTTTCCAATTGTGGCCATGCATTTGACTGCACGCGCCATCGTAGTCCCGTAACCTATGTGCGGAAGCAAACTCGGTCACAACTTTCAGGGTATATCGAACGGCCATCAAATGTTGACAATTTTACTCGGTTTTAGGGGGCAATGCTAGCACCTGCCCGTGATCCGATGGTGCTGGCTCTTATCGGCACCCGCCGCCAGGATGGCGACAAATGGAAACCTCTACCCGCACCACATCGAGCCCTCAGTTGCCCAGCGACATCGATGTGGGACACGGATGAGCGATAACTTACACGCTCCTGAGCCGTTGCGCGAGGTTTCGTAGGCATAGCGAGAGGCAAGGAAACGGCCGGCTCGAGTCTTAATGGTCCCAAAGCCCTCGGTATGCAACCTGCGGTAAGGAACTGATAGGTGGCAAGACAGCTCGGCGAAGGTTGTGGAAATGCCCTAGCAAGAACCCGAGCGAGCGCAGCCGCCGAACGATGACAGATCTCAGAGACAGCTCTAGATCCGCATCTATCGTTCTGTTTCCTTAATCAGTGCGCTGCACAGAGGCGAGGACGAGCACCGCGCAACGCGGGGATTCAGAGAGCTGGCCGATTGTTGGGGGTGTGCCGCCGGTTAATTTTCGTGTAGGATCACGGCCCCAGCCATGCCAAAGTCGAATTGTAGAGCGGAGGTTTGGCGCGAATCGTGCCATACGCTATTCGGCGGCGCTGGCGTCACCGAGGCGGCGCGCAACCGAAACATCCATGTTGAACGCTACATCCGAACAAATGTCTCTTGAGCACATAGATTGGCAAGAGAAGCTGTTACCCTACCCGAGGGCGGTGTTGCAAGGGATTTTATAAGTATAACGGTTATGGTGTGATGTGGTATAGTGATTCGCTGGTTGGCTTTTTGTGACAGAGGAGGAGCGTTATGCCAGATCGCCGAGCAGAAGATTTTTACGATCCCTGGGATGAAAATGGGCCCGTTGAAAGCGCCCGGCTGTCTGAGCATGTGCCCGCCAGGCAATCCCTAGTTACGACGCTTATACAGGGTGTGCGTGGGGTCCTTCGTACATTGCCTATCCGACGATTCAGCCCGCGTCGCTAACCTTCCCTGGTTTGCCCTAGGGCAGAGGATGGCCCTCGCGGCATAAACATCATTCGTGTACCAGGACTGTGCTCCGATCGGTCGAAAAGCGACTGGCTTGTTTCCCTGCCAGTGTTGCCCGGCGTAGCGATCGGCAGCTAGTCCAGAACCGGAAGTTGGCCGGACGGCGCAGGATTTCCGGGCAGCCCCACAACGCCGCGATCGCATTATTCTGATAACGGCCTCTTCGGTAAGCCTACTGATCGCTGTCACGCCGGTGATTGAACGTCCGGGCACTTTGCTATCGACTCCCGATCGTTAACACCTTTCACCTTGCTCCGGTTTCGAAGCGACAGTGAGCGTGGTTTCTGAAAAGCCTCGGTGATCGTTAACGGGATCTGATAGCGCGTCACGGCATCAGGCATTCCCGGAGTAGGGTTAAGTTATTGAAATAACGACATATTTTGTTGTTGTTTTCTGCCAACACTTTAATGCTAAGTGCTTGTTTGTTAAGCAACTTATGCCAATTAGAGCGGGGATTACTGTCACGGCATCGTGACCTTTGTTTGTAATGTCGATTCGCCGTGACTTCTGACCACCTATTTCTGTAGTTGCTCTAGATGAAGATGAATTTCGTTCATCTGGCGACGCATCGCCTGCATGTCGACATGTATCGCCTGCACCATGCCATCTGCGACGTGGGTGATGGCTGCCACAGTCTTTTCTTCCTCGGCACGCTTTTCGCCCTCCATGGCACTGACGATGATAGCGATGAACAGGTTTAATACGGTGAATGTCGTTGCCAGGATAAAAGGTACGAAGAACAGCCAAGCGAGCGGGTAAACTTCCATGACGGGCCGAACGATGCCCATTGACCAGCTCTCGAGGGTCATAATCTGAAACAAGGTATACATCGAGTCCCCGAGCGATCCAAACCACTGTGGGAATACTTCCCCGAACAGCTTGGTAGCGATCACTGCGAAGACATAGAACAGCAACATCAGGATCCCGAGGATGGAAGACAGCCCCGGTATGGCCGCCAACAACCCACCCACGACGCGACGCATGTGAGGCAAAATAGAGAGCAGCCGCAGCACCCTCAGCACGCGCAAGGCCCTGAGGACCGCTAGCTCGGCAGTTGCCGGTATAAGAGCGATAGCAACGACCGAAAAATCGAACACGCTCCACGGATCACGGAAAAATCGCAGCCCGTGGGCAGCTATACGTAGGGTAATCTCGAGGACAAATACGCTGAGAATGATACGATCGGCCGCTATGAGCAATCCCCCGATCTGGCCCATGACTTGTGGGGAGGTTTCAAGGCCCAGGGTGACGGCATTAATCGCGATGAGGCTGCCGATAAAAGCCTGGGCGCGTGCCCCCTCGACAACGTTGGCGAGCCTTGCTTGCCAGCTAGAGTCCTCTGTTGCGGACACGTCCTAGACCTTTCTCCTTGGCATTGGCGATTGCGGGTGCATGGGTTTCGGCGAGGGCGTGCGCAGGGAGGGTGTAGGTGCCCTCCCTACGACAGGCGCGCAGCCACTTCCTGACCCACGATGTCTCTCGATAAGTGTACCTTCAAAACTGGAGTCGATCACTAGAGGTGACTGCATGGCTAGGACAAATGGGTTGCGATGGGTAAGGGGCGCGGCATCCCTACCGCACACAACCTCGCCCCGAGGGGTTCGGCTGCCGAAGGTTTGGGCGCCGCCGATGGGGCGCTTCCAATGGCGACCCTGACGAAACAATGACCCTGGTCCCTGACAACTATTAGGTGAGTGTCTGCCCACCGTAAGGAAGGCAGACACTTAGAGCCGGAGCAAGGTTTAGACGAGCGTGTGAGACGTTGGCAGGCGATGTGGGCGAGTCACTTTCCGTTAACGGAGTGACTCGCCCAGCGGTAGTGCGTTAATGCGAGAGTAAAGTTAGCAGGATAACGTCTAGAGCTTGGTGCAAGCCGCTTCGGAGAAATCAGACATCCCGACCGCGTTGTAGGCGGTCACCCTGAAGCACACCGTTTGCCCCGCTTTTGCCCGGATATCGTCCCACGCATTGAATTTCACCGACGGCGCGGAGGCATCGAAGCTCGCCTTGGCTACCGACAAGTTAGCCACCTCCTTCTTGGCTTCACTCGCCGTGCTACCGAAGTAAACCCGGTAACCCTGCACCTTTTCCGCCGGAGGATTCGGATCCCATGCAAGATGCAGTATGGTGTCTGAACTGCAGTCATGACACGTAACAGTGATGACTAAAGACGCGAGGGTGATGCTGCCATCGGGGTTTTTCAGCTCATAGTGGACGGTGTCGCTGCCCGTGTAATCGCCTTTCGGCTGATAGGTAATGGTGCCATCACTGTTCGCGGTGGCGGTGCCATGACTCGGGGCTGACACGATCCTTAAACTGGTCGGCTGAGACTCGCCGGAAACCTTCACCGTCACCGCTGTCCCCTGGGCGGTGGAGGCTTGCTGCTGGGTGGGCTTTTCGGGTTCCTTAGGCAGGGCCTTAGGGGTGGCAAGGAACACGGTATACATGCTGCTTGACGAAGGGCCAGCGTTCCCCCCGAGGGTGACCTTGCCGGCTGCGAAGTCTTTGCGAAACAGTTCTAAGGTTGTGTCATTGGTGACAAGCCTTTCACCGGTTCGGGTCCAACCGCTGAGCCAGCGAGGTTTGCTGGTGATCCGCAGGTCGTGGCCGACCACCACGGTAACGGGCTGACTGACATCGAAGGACAAGAAGCTGTCGCTTGTCGCGTTCTTGTCGTTATTGGCGGTACGCAGGGCCGGGGTGCCACTGTAGGCCGCGGGGACCTTCGTGTACACGAAGCCACGGTCGACGTAGACCGGCTTGCCCTCGGTGAGGGTGTCCCAACGGTAGCCACTGGGTGCCGTATTCGAGAGCTTGAGGGTATCGGTGCTGGGCTTTTCGGGTTCCTTAGGCAGGGCCTTAGGGGTGGCAAGGAACACGGTATACATGCTGCTTGACGAAGGGCCAGCGTTCCCCCCGAGGGTGACCTTGCCGGCTGCGAAGTCTTTGCGAAACAGTTCTAAGGTTGTGTCATTGGTGACAAGCCTTTCACCGGTTCGGGTCCAACCGCTGAGCCAGCGAGGTTTGCTGGTGATCCGCAGGTCGTGGCCGACCACCACGGTAACGGGCTGACTGACATCGAAGGACAAGAAGCTGTCGCTTGTCGCGTTCTTGTCGTTATTGGCGGTACGCAGGGCCGGGGTGCCACTGTAGGCCGCGGGGACCTTCGTGTACACGAAGCCACGGTCGACGTAGACCGGCTTGCCCTCGGTGAGGACATCCCACTTGTACTGCGTCGGCAGGGTATTACCGGGCACGGCCGGAGCAGCGTCAGCCGGTGGTAGAATAAAGCTTGCCAAAACAAAGCATGCAAGCGTAACGAGTCTGATCATGATCAGATCCCCCTGAACGGTTTCAAAGGCCAGCAGAGACTGCTAGAGCTCTGTATTACCCCTTCCGATGACCCCTGTTGCCGTGCCAGCTTGAGAACAAGCATCAGGGAGCAAGAGGTGCCACAGCAACCGCCTATCGCAACGTACTTCCTCGATACTTTGCGGACACGAAATATCTCGTACCCGATGCAACCATCCGTAACCGGCTGAATATCATGAAAAGTAGATTTGCGGGTAAGCGCGGCGCACAGGGGTTATCGCGCATCGCGCTACAATCTTTAGAAGCTGTCCGGCCATGGTCATCGTTTCGTCAGGGTTGCTCTAGAGCACACCGTCGGCGCCCAAGCCTTCGGCAGCCGAACCCCTCGGGGCAAGGGTGTGTGCGGCAAGGATGCCGGACCCAAGCCGACAGGGACGTCTTCACGGCGTCCCTCGCCCCAAGGGATCGGTTCCCCCAAGGGCCAGGGTCATCCAGCTGCCGAAACGATGACCAACGCCAGTGTCCTATAGTGCGGTGCAGTGATTGCCGGACACGACTGCAACTCCGGCTGTGAATCTTAGCCGTGTTAAGCGTGGTTTATGTCTGCCTATCAGGTTACGGATCTATAACAACAACCTGCGCTGGGTGTTTCGGCCTAAGCTGTGTCGCGCGGGAAGCTGACCCGAAAATGTCCCAACGCGCTCTTAGAGCTAGCAAGCCCGTTCCACGAGGAGCAAGAGCCTAGAGACGGCGAAATCCCATTTGTGTCGATTTTGTTTGGACACTGCGATGGCTCACGGCGCCCTGCTTACAGTGCCGGGGCTGGTGGCCATTATGCCAAGCCTGGGCAGTAGCCTGTCGTATATCGGCATGTGGGCTAACTGTTTGATGCCATGCCCAACACCTCGACTTCAGACGATGTTTGCGTCGATACTGTTGATGATCAGTACGCATTCTTGCTAAATACTGTAAACGCTGTTTTAAATAAAATCCATAAATCCAGCCAGACCGACCATTCGTTAATATATTTTAAATCGTACGCGACGCGCCCTTCCATTTTGTCTAAGGTTTCTGTTTCACCTCGGAAACCTTCTACCTGTGCTAAGCCAGTCATGCCCGGTTTAATACGATGCCGAGATAGATAGGCATCAATTCTCTTCGAATAATAATCATTGTGCTCTACCGCATGAGGGCGGGGTCCAACCAACGACATGCTTCCCTGCAGAACATTAAACAATTGTGGCAGTTCGTCAATGCTGGTACGCCTTAAGAATTTTCCAACACGGGTTATCCTCGGATCGTCTCGTGTAGCCTGTTTGACCTGTGGGGATTCGCCCTGCCGCACATACATCGTGCGAAATTTCCAAACCTCAATAAGGCGGCCATCCCAACCATGGCGCTGCTGTTTGAATATGATCGGTCCGGGACTGTCGAGTTTTATCAGTAACGCAATTAATGCCATGATCGGGCTCAGGACAAGAAGAATTAGCGTGGCGAGAATATTGTCCTCCAGTGATTTAAGCCATTTGTGAGTTCCCAGTAACGGCGTTTCGGAGAGTGTTAAAAGCGGCACTCCACCAAGCTCCTTCACGCTCGGATTGACCAGTTTTAGGCCATGAATATCGGGAGCCCAATAAATATTTACATTTTTCTTCTCAAGTTCGGCATAGATCTTAGCGACCGCATTAGACTGCTCGAGCGGTAATGCAATATACACCGAAACGACCCGAAGATTTCTAATTAATTCGCCTAGTTGAGAAAATCCTCCCAGCAAAGGTATGCCTGGAATGCTCCAACGGCTCAGTGCCAAGGGACTGTCATCAACTACGCCAACCACGGTGGTGTGTAGCCAAGGATTATCATTGATACGCCGAGCCAAGTAATGCCCCAACACACTGGCGCCAATGATCAATACGTTTTGGTGGCCAAGACCTCGCCTTTGATGACGATGGTATTTGTGGACCAGCAGTCGAAAAATCGTATGTGCGCTTAACTGTAACACATAGCTTCCACCGATCCATATTAAAATGATCTGCCGTGACGCATGAGTGGATGACTGGGTGATAAACCCGACCAGAAAAAGACAGAAGACAACACTCGCCCATGCCTTGGTCAGTCTAATGACCATGCGTATCGGGTCGGTTTGAAACCGATAAACTCCAAAATAGCTATAAAAGCTCAGCATAAGCAAGACGACGATAACGGCTTGCAATCGGTATAGGAAATCGATCGTGCCTTCTCGAGCCAAAGCCAAGGCGAATAGAAGTGCAATAGACACGAAAACATCGAGTGTCGCCTGTATTGAACCCAGTACCGATTTTTGCCGTTGTAGGAGCGACGTTTTTCTTGGCCGTAATAAATTCGCAGCGTCCATTTGTCAGCTTTCCGTGTCAATTCGATTGGGGCTAGTGAGAAGCTGTGTTGCCAATATTGTGCGCACCGGCACAGCAAAGGTGGAGGAGGCTGACAAGTCGTTTGCAACGATTCTGGCAAGCTGTTTTAAATGTGTCGCGAGCGCCGGCAGAGCAAGGCGCGCAACGGCGAGCCACCGGAGTGTACAAGGAAGTACATGAGGATGGCGAGTCGCTGCGCAACGCAGCTATGGCAAGCGCAGCAGTTTTTAAAACAGCTTCGGAAGGCGGCAGCCTGCCTCCGCACGAATAAGGTTCTAAGACATATCATGGCATATCTCTGGCGCTCATTCATGTGCGAAGCAGGGAGCGCGAAAGCCCCTAGCCTGAACGTGTTTTCGAACCGTGCCAGCCCCTGCCACCCTGCCGGCGCTTAGGAAAGCCATGACGGCCGAACACGATGCCGCATCTTGTCATGTCGACACCTTATGACGTCCTCAAAGAGAATCAAGATGAGTTGCCGCCTCCTGAGGGGTAGTGCATGACTCTAACAGCGATTGGGTACACGTTGCGTTACGTACCATGAGGGTGA
>CAZUZO010000111.1:0-11669 GCA_964624765.1 uncultured Thiotrichales bacterium | reverse complement strand
AGCTGGAAGCTGGCCCCGAAGGGGCGAGCCCCAAGGATGGGGCGAGTCACAACCGGAGTGTACAAGGGAGTACATGAGGATTGCGAGCCGCTGTGCAACGCGCTCAGGCAAGCGCAGTAGTTTTTAAAACAGCTTCTTATCACTGCCGCGGCAACCCAAACCCATATCAAGGTGTTATCGGAGCGAACCATGCTAAGGACTAGCGCGCAGACGAACGTGATCCAAGCGGCCGATGATGGCGAGCCTTCAGTCGGGCTGGCAACGGAAGTGGCGGCCCGGAACCGGCTTGTGCAGCCGCTGCAGGTGGCGGAGCGGTTTTCTCAGTTGCTGGTTCGGCATGATCAGGAGGCCGGTATACTCTGGTATTTCATGCAGCCTTCGCCAAGGCCTTGCTTTACGGCACAACTGCTTCAGGATATCGCGCAACTGCAGCGAGAGGTCCGAATCGCTTTCCAAGAGCATCCGCAAGGCCGTCAGGATCTGCGCTATCTCATCGCTGGATCGCGCATTCCCGGTGCCTTTAACTTGGGCGGCGACCTGAGTCTGTTCATCAGTTTGATTAAGGCAAGAGACCGCGATCGGCTCACGGAGTACGCCCTCAAGTGCATCGATGTGCTTTATCCGAATGCCGTGAATCTTGACCTGCCCATCACGACCATCTCCTTGGTTCAGGGAAACGCTCTCGGGGGTGGATTCGAGGCCGCTATGTCCAGCAACGTTCTCATTGCCGAGCGAGGGGTGCAGATGGGGTTGCCGGAGATATTGTTTAATTTGTTTCCGGGAATGGGCGCCTATAGCTTTCTCGCACGTCGCTTGGATGCCGCACGGGCGGAGCGCATGATCCTAAGTGGTCGCACCTACACCGCCGAGGAACTCTACGACATGGGAATCGTCGATGGACTGGCTGAACCGGGGCGAGGTGAAGAGGCCGCGCGGGAGTATGTCAAGAAGCAGAGTCGCATTGGGAATGCCGCAGCGGCGATTCACAAGGTTCGCCAACGTATCAATCCGATCCGCTATGAAGAGCTGCGTGACATTACCTTGCTGTGGGTTGACACGGCTTTGTGCCTGGAAGAGAAAGATCTGCGGGTCATGGAACGCCTAGTGAGGGCTCAGGATCGGCTTTCCGGTAGTGGTTTCGCTCGCGCCGCCTGATGGCGATGGATTTCCCTGAAGCGGTGGCCGCTGACTGTGGGCCAGGCGGTTATGGCAAGGTTGCAGTCGTTTTGGCAACAGCTGATCGGGGCAGCGGCTAGCGCTCGGGCGATGGGTAGAGGCGGTTGTCAAGATAATCAAGCAACTCCACGCGCACCGCGATAAACGTGGCCTCGATGTCCTGCAGATGAGCTTTGGCAGCCGCAACAGAAGGGCTCGCGGGAAAAGAGGCGGGTAGCGTGCATTCGAACAGCCTGCGGGCTCCTATGCTTGCTGCGCTGCCTTTTAAGGCGTGGGCGAGATCTCTAAAAGCCTGGCTCCCCTCTGTTGCCAGGGCCTCTCTCATTTGTACCAACAGCCTCTCACCATCGGCGATAAATTCTCGAATCAACTCCTGCACTAGGGCTGCATCCTGTGCCAGCGCCTTGAGCTCTTCTAGTTTGCCAAGATCGAGGGTAGTGCCCGGTGCGTCACGGGGCGCTTCTTTGCCAACGTTTTCCACCGCTGGGTGACTGTGGGCCGCGGTGATTTGTGCAGCGGAAGGCTGCTTGACCGATGTCAGAGCGGTGACGGTATCCAGGAGGCGTTTGGACTCCACGGGTTTGGTCAGGTACGCGTCGATGCCCGCTTCCTGGCATTGTCGCACGGCGTCCAGCGTGGCATTGGCCGTTAGGATGATAAAGGGCAGGCCGGTCTGATCGAGATGGGTCATGCGATGCAGCTTAACCACCTGGATGCCGTCCATGATCGGCATATGCATGTCAAGGATGGCGAGATCGAAGCGCCGTGTTTCCAGGGCGTCGAGCGCCTGTTCACCGTTTTCCACTAAGTGGACCCGATGCCCGGCCCGCCGCAGGATCATCTGAAGCACTTTGCGATTGGTCGGCGTGTCCTCCGCCACCAGGATGTGCAGGGCACGGCCTTTGCTCCCCGTTCTGGCAAAACGATCCGTTAGCTGAGTAACCGACGCCTGCCAAAGCCTATCGTTGCAAACGGCGCACAGGGCGTGATAAAGCCGCAATCCGTCTATCGGTAGAGGGATGACGGCCTCGTATCCCGCCTCCAGAATCGCCATCTCGGCGCCGGTGTCGAAACCATGCCCTACCCATAGCAAGGGAGTCTGTCTGAGGCGAGTATCCGCGCGTACCGCGGTTGCCAACTCGACAGGATCGCGAGTGGTTGCTGATGCGTGCACCACTACCGCTGAGTAGGGTGCCTGGGTACGCAGGGCTGTCTGTAACTGGGTGATAGCGTCGCGCGTGTCGTTCGCCACTTCTACTGTGGCACGCCAGTGCGTGAGGTACCTTGATACGGCGCTCGCCTGTGCAGCATCGGTAGCCAACAGCAGAATGCGTTTTTCGGCGAGAGACCCATCGGGACTATTCATTCCTGCCGAAGTGATCGACTGATGGGTGAGGGGCAGCGTAAACCAAAACGTGGACCCCTTGCCCTCGACGCTCTCCAGCCCGATCGTGCCCCCCATCAATTCGACCAGTTGCTTGCTTATGGTGGTACCGAGCCCGGTTCCGCCGAATCGGCGGGTCGTGGATTGGTCGGCCTGAGTGAAGCTTTCGAAGATCTGCGGCTGAGCATGGTCGGCTATACCGATGCCGGTATCGATCACTTCGCAACGCAGAAGGACTTTTTCACCTTCATCGGCCAGTCGCCGCACCCGTACCTTGATGCTGCCTTGTTCGGTGAATTTGATCGCGTTGCTCACGAGATTGATGAGAATTTGTCGGGTATGCAGGGGGTCCCCGCGCAGTAGGAAAGGCACGTTGGGTGCTATATACACATTGATAGAGAGGTTTTTCTGCCGCGCTTGCGGAGCGAGCATGTTGACCGTGCTGAGGATCAAATGGTGAAAGTCTAGATCAGTGTGCTCGATGAGGAGTTTGCCTGCTTCGATCTTAGATATATCCAGGATGTCCTCGATGAGTGAAAGTAACGTTCGCGCCGACGCGCGAGTCGTCGCAACGAGATCCTGCTGCTCTTGATTGAGGGGGGTGTCTGCGAGTAAGTCCGTCATGCCGATCACCGCGCTGAGTGGCGTTCGCATTTCGTGGCTCATGTTGGCCAGGAATGCGCTCTTGGCTCGACTGGCTTCTTCGGCGCGCTTGATGGCCTCATTCAGGCGGCGCAGTAGGGCGTAAGAATAAAGGGGGAGGGCGACCAGTCCCACCAGCATACCCATCCCCAGTATTTCCTGCGTGGCCCAGTACTCACTGGTGAGAAGCACGGTGCCAAAACCGACAATGCTCAACGCCATGGTGAAGAATAGATACTGGGCACCGTAGCGGAAACCGTTGCCGGAAGTGATCCAAAGATAGACGATATAAAGCGGGGCACCGAGCGCTCCGACTGCGTACATGAAGTAAGAGTTGGCGCAGACATCGAAAATGATGCCCATCACGCGGCGCTTCATGGAGCGAATCGGACGCACGACAATGGCCACCAGCAGTGCCCAAGAGAACGCTACGCAGAAAACTGCGATGGCCAGATTGAGTTGGTCCTTTGGCTGATCGTGCCATCCACTGAAGGCCCCCGCAGCAGAGAGATAGACAAAGATTCCGGTGACGACGGCCCCTCGCACGAGTGCCTGTTCGGGCTCACTGTCTGAAGCTCGTGTCAATCGCTTGGGCAACAACCTCAGGAGGGAGGATGTGTGCTGCGCTTTGGGATGAGTCGACTCGCTCATGAGCGCGGTTAAAGGAAGGCTTTAAAGAGTCGGTTTAGACGCACTGCCAATGGGTCTCGATTTGGCCATGCTGCCGCCTGCCAGGAATAGCGCCCCCTCGGGCAGCGCCATTTCTGCTGTCCGGGGTATCCTCGACAAGGCGTCGATGAGCGTTTCGATACCGTTACTCTTGGCGCCAATCCGCCAGGACAAAAACTGTCGCCAAGCCCGTGCACCGGGTTGATTCTGAAACAACCCTGTGAGGTGACGACAGAGTAGATAGAGAGAGACGCCCTGGGATAGTTGGTTGGCTGCGTAGGGCAGGTAGGCCTTGGCAACCTCATGCCGGGTGGGGATCGGATGGTGGTCTGCGTAAAACTGCCGATCGACAGTCGCAAAGAGGTAGGGATTGCGGTACGCCTCGCGCCCAATCATGACGCCATCCACCGCCGACAGGTGATGGTGTGCCTCGGCGAGGCTTCGAACGCCCCCGTTGATCACGATTTCGAGTCGCGGGAAGTCGCGTTTGAGCTGCTCGACAACATCATACCGCAGGGGTGGTTTGTGTCGATTTTCCTTAGGGCTAAGGCCTCGCAACCAGGCCTTGCGAGCATGCACGATGAAGGTGCGGCATCCGCCCTCGCTAACGGTGCTGATGAATCTAGCCAGGAACTCGTAACTATCCCAGTGGTCGACTCCGATGCGCGTTTTGACTGTGATGGGAATATCTATCGCCGCACCCATGGCGGCTACACACTCCGCTACCCGCTCGGGCTCGGTCATCAGGCAGGCGCCAAAGCGGCCTGCCCGGACCCGCCGGCTTGGGCACCCCACGTTGATATTGATCTCCGCAAAACCTAGATCCCTGGCCAGGGATGCGCAGGTTTTCATCTCCTTTGGCTCGCTGCCGCCGATCTGAAGCGCCAGAGGGTGCTCGAAGGGATCGTGTTGGAGGAGACGTGAGGGGTTGCCATGCACTAAGGCCGACGACGTGACCATCTCTGTGTAGAGCAGCGCGTGCTTGGATAGGAGGCGCATGAAGTACCGCTGGTGACGATCCGTATGGCGCATCATTGGCGCCACACAGATGGTGTGTCGCGGCCGAGTCTGCGAAGCCTTGACGGGTGCCGACTGGTGGAGCTGGGCTACGTGGCGGCCCGTGCGATGATCTACTGCACTTCCTTGAGCTTGTGTTCCAGCCATTTTATAACGGCCTCGACCCGCTGCTTCTGGTCGACCTTTTCTTGAATGTCCAATAGCATGCCTCTGAGGTCCGCCAACATTCGGCGGTAATGCTCAGCGTGCCGTTTGTGGTAGGCAAGTTCGGTGCGCAGCTGACCCACGTCCACCGGCAGAGGGGCGCTGTCTCGAGCGTGCGGTGCGACCGCCTTCCAAATGGCATCTTCCTTGATCTGCGATACGAGCTCGAGCATGCTCGCAGGCCGCCGTTCGATCTCAGGATAGAGCTTCGCGAGTTCGCTGACGTCCACTTTACCCTCGAATGCTGTGAGTTTGCCGGTGGCGATGAGACGCTGGATGTCTTCCCTGGGCACCCCGGCAAGACGCGCGGCCCTGGCAATATCGAGCAAACGGTTGGCTTTCATAGTGGGTTCCCCATTCGGTAACCCGCAGCTTGCCTGGCTTAGGGCATGAGTTCGGTGTCGTTTGGTGTCCCAAACAGGTCAACGTATCGGACGAGGGTTTGGCATGAGGTCTGGGTAGGGTATCTTATTTCCCGCTCGCGGTGAACCTAATGGTGGTTCAGCCACCGAATGAGGAACTTCCTAGCCGATAATCGATGTCCTGACCATGGTCCCCCAGCATACTAAAGCCCTTACGCCGGGGCCTCCGCTCAACCGTGCTGAGCTGCAAAGCCGTCTGGAAGATCTCGTTGACCGGGTACTGAGTAGCCGGCGAAGCGTACGGGTGGTTGCGGAAATTCTTGGGCAGCACTCGCGCTTGGAGCAACAATGCTTCTTGGACTCCGTGGCGCTCCTATCTCGCACCAGCGTTGAGCTTGCCTTTAATTTTTGCTTGTTCGCGCCCCCTGCCCTGCACGTGCTCGCAGTTGAGCAATGGCCCGATTGGGTGGTGCATTTGTTGGATCGACATGATCACGGTGGGGTGATCGCCTGTATCGGGGAGATAAGGGGAGTCGAGGATTACCAGGCAAGTGTGGGTATTTCCCGCAGTGCTATCCGCTTCGAGGAGATGTCGCCGTTGCTGGAGCGTTTTCTATGCGGGCTACATGGACGCGGGCTAAAACTGGCACTTGGGGAAGAAGCTTATACCGATACCGAAACCGTTTATCTGCCGGCCCGTCTGAGTCGGTTTGCAGCGCGGGAGGACAATTATCGGCTTTACAAAGCCATGGCTGGCCACCTCTGGGCGCAAACATGGTTTGGTACTTGGCGCGTCGATCTCATGCAGGCGTGTCAAGGCTATGCCGAACAGGATAGGGCTCTGCGGCTGTTTCAGGTCCTGGAAACCCTACGCCTCGACGGCTGTCTGCAGCGAACATTACCCGGCCTGCATCGGGAAATGCAGCGCCTGCCCAGCGCAAGCTGTGTGGGGCCACTGGGTAGCGTCTTGGCCGAGGCGCGCCGAACCCTGCTGTCCAAGCCCCAGGCGACGGTGCATGACAGCTTGGACCTATTGCCCAGCCTCTATCGCCAAGGCTTGGATATCGATCCACCCTGTTACTCAGGCATGCTCTATCCGCGCCGGGTCGCTGAGGTGAGGCAATTGCGCCTTGAGCGCGAGTGGCGGGCGCTCCAGGCAGCGTTGGCCCGTATTCGGTTCGAAGCCCC
This sequence comes from uncultured Thiotrichales bacterium, assembly GCA_964624765.1. GTDB lineage: Bacteria > Pseudomonadota > Gammaproteobacteria > HK1 > HK1 > JAGTVB01. The sequence continues at coordinate 5,027 of CAZUZO010000111.1, read as the reverse complement.
GAACGCTTCCAAGGCATCGACTCGGCTCCACAGTATCGTTGAGCCAGGCTCGTTGCAAGCCACTGCCCTGCCTGACCCCCGATTAACCGATGGCTGCGTCATCGAGATCCGTCTGGATGGTCAGCCAATTCAGCCGCCAGAAGACGTGCGCCAGTTGCTGGATTCCATACTTCAGGATCTCGGTGAGATCCCCGATCACTATCTGGTCCCCGCTGGACAGGGGCGGTACCGGGTTGCTGAGCAACTGGAGGCGATTGAGCGGCTCGAAGCACCGAGGGTGGAAGCAGACAGTTACGTCTACGACGAATGGGATTATATTCGTGGGCGCTACCGCCGGGATTGGTGCCTGCTACGCGAGCGGGTGATTCATCCGGGCACGGAAGACTTCGTGGCGGAGACCCTCAAGAAGCACCGGGGACTCTTGAAACATCTATACCGAACGTTTGAAGCACTGCGTGGCGATGACAGGCGCGTGCGACGTCAACCCGACGGCGACCAGGTGGACATCGATGCAGTAGTCGAGAACTATGCCGATGTCCACAGTGGGCGCGAAGCATCGCATCGACTGTTTTCGCAGTTGCGCCGGTTGGACCGCAATATCGCTGTGCTATTCATGGTAGACATGAGCGGATCAACCAAAGGTTGGGTGAACGAGATCGAGCGTGAAGCGCTAGTGCTGTTGTGCGAGTCTTTAGAAGTGTTAGGCGATCGCTATGCGATCTATGGATTTTCAGGGTTTACGCACAAGCGCTGTGAGTTGTATCGGGTGAAGCGTTTCAGAGACCCCTATGGAGATGAGGTGAAGGCTCGCATCAGCGGTATTCAACCGCAGGATTACACTCGCATGGGGGTGGCGATTCGCCACCTGACGCAGGTGCTATTGGAGGAGCCGGCGCGCACCCATCTGCTGGTTGCGCTGTCTGACGGCCGGCCGGACGACCAAGATGGCTACCGCGGTGTCTACGGTATCGAAGACACGCGTCAAGCGCTTATTGAGGCGAGGGGCCGAGGAGTACATGTTTACTGCATTACGATCGACGATGAGGCGATGGCCTATCTGCCACGCATGTATGGTCCGGCTGGGTTTACCGTGGTGAGCGAAGTGGGAAAGCTTCCTTGGAAGGTCTCTGATATCTATCGACGTATCACGGGATGAAGAGGGTAAACTGGCCAACGGTGTCGGGTGTAGGCGTTGCCGGTCAGCAAACACCGGCGTGCCATTGAGGGGGAGCGTTTCCCGATCGATAGTATTTCATCGAAGGGAGGGCGGTGATGGATGCCTTAAACGTTGTGTGCCCAAACTGTGACAGTGTTAACCGTGTTCCAGGGGCTAAGCTTGGAAGGGAACCGAAGTGCGGTCGATGTCATGCTGAAGTGTTTCCGGGCAAGCCCATCGCTCTGCATGAAGGGAATTTCTCACGTCATATCGAGCGCAGCGATATACCCGTCTTGGTTGATTTCTGGGCGGCCTGGTGCGGGCCTTGTCAAGTGATGGCTCCAATTTTTGCGCAAGCGGCCCGAGAACTCGAGCCGAATATGCGCCTTGCCAAGGTGGATACGGAGGCGGCTCAAGGTCTTGCCCTGCAGTTCGGTATCCGCAGCATCCCGTCCCTGGTCGTATTCAGGGGTGGACGCGAAGTGGCACGCATTGCCGGAGCGCTTGCCCTGCCCGATCTGCTCAGATGGGCCCGACAACACACGTCGTTAACTTCGAACTAGGTCTGGTTCGGGGGTCATCGCCGCCGCCAAGGCCTGCTCGCACAGGCAGGGCGCGGGTGATGGAGTGTGAGCCGCTGGCAAGATCTCCGCGGGGCAATCATCGGCCCTATGGTTTTCCGGACGTTGGTCATCGTTTCGGCAGCTTGATGACCTTTGCCCTTGGGGCAAGGGACGCCGTGAAGACGTCCCTGTCGGCTTGGGTCCGGCATCCTTGCCGCGTGCCCCACGGGGTTGGCTGCCGAAGGCTTGGGTGCCAACGGTGTGCTCGCCGCTTGAAGATCCTAACAAACGCGGGTTTTCAGAGCAGCCCTGAAAATGACTCAGCCTTCTGGCACGGTGAGGGCGAGGAATAGCGGATTGTCACCCCGCCGAACTAACACGGGAAGTGGCTTTTGCCGAGGAAGATCCTTAACCAAATCGATGAATTGAGAAACGCTGGTGATGTCGCGACCGTTTATCATCAGCAAAATATCTCCGGATCGTATCCCAGCAGTGGCAGCAGGGCCTTCTAGCACTTCCTGGATCAGGATCCCGCGTTCACCAAGGTCGAGTTCTTGACGTTTATCGGGAGCGATATCGTCCACCACCATGTTGAGCTGACCGGCCTTTTCACCTTCCGCCCGCATGGCGGGCTCCTCTTCGACCAGTGCCTCGATGGTCACCTCCACTTGGCGCGGTTTTCCTTCCCGCAACACCTTTACCGGTACCGCCGTGCCGATGGCCGTTGAACCGACGACGGGAGGTAGTTCTCCTGAGCGCTCAATGGACGTCTTACCATACTGGAGAATGATGTCGCCCGCTTTCAACCCTGCCTTGGCCGCCGGGCTTTTCGGCACGACGCGTGCTATCAATGCCCCGCGTGGCCGGTCAAGCCCAAAGGACTGCGCCAGGTCCTGAGTAACAGGTTGGATCACGACGCCGAGCCAACCGCGGGTCACGTAGCCTTGGGTTTTGAGCTGATCGGCTGCCTGCATGGCGACTCGGATGGGGATGGCGAAAGATAGGCCCATGTAGCCACCGGTACGGGTATAGATCTGGGCGTTAATGCCCACGACCTGGCCTTGGGTATTGAATAACGGTCCACCGGAATTTCCTGGATTGACAGCCACATCCGTCTGAATAAACGGAACATAGGTATCGCTTGGCAAGTTGCGGCCAAGGGCGCTGACAATTCCCTGGGTTGCCGTGTGCTCGAGTCCGAATGGGGATCCGATCGCCAGCACCCACTCTCCGACCTGGAGTTCATCCGAGTTTCCGATCTCAACGGCGGGCAGGCCGGCCGCATCGACCTTCAGGAGTGCCACATCAGTGCGGTCATCCGTTCCCACTAGCTGTGCCGGCTTTTCTCGATAGTCGTTGAGGCGTACCACGATCTCGTCGGCGTCCTTAATCACATGGGCACTGGTCAAAATGTAACCATCAGAGGAAATAATGAAACCGGAGCCGAGGGACTGCATCTCTCGTTCTTGCGGTATGCCCGGATCCTCCTCAAAAAAGCGCCTGAAGAACTCCCCGAAAGGGCTATCCTCCGGTAGTCCTGGAAACAGCTCCTCCGGGATCTCGGGCGTAGCACGCGCTTTGATATTCTGGGTAGTGCTGATATTCACTACTGCCGAACTGTTCCTCTTGACCAACTCGGTAAAGTTCGGGTAACTGGCTGCCCAAGTGCTAGGCACCTGAAGTAAGATCAAGGTGAACGCCAGAACTAGCAGGGTAGCTCTACTATGGTGCGTCATACTGTTATCTCCTCGAGTAACGTGCCGGGCGGCAATAGATCGTCAGAATCGGCAGTCTCCCTACCATGGTGGCTTTCCCAAAGACCGTTAATGTTGACTTTGTCAAGCATCGCCATGGGCTGACGGTGGCCCTTACGCAAGCGTAAGATACTAAACAGATTTACGTTTTTTCATCAGGGTCCTGGCGCTATAGGGAATCAAGCAGCCTAGCCGTCATGTGGGGACGTGATATTTTTAGAGCGTGCGGCGGTGTTCGAGCCGTGTCGCTGATGACACAGAGGGCGTGAGGATAGGCCGAAAAGGCCGCAGCTCGAAACTAACGCCCCCAGATCAGCAGGACGCCACGTCGTCCTAGCGTTAACCACGTATGCATTCCACGGGAGCGCTGAACCGGCTAGGCCCGTTAGGATAACAGAAGAACAGTGGCTTAGAGAATAAGGATTCCCTCTTGGAAACGCCGGTGTCGTCATGGGCCATGGTTATCGTTTCGTCAGAGTTGCTCTGGGACACGCCGTAGCGGTGCCCAAGCCTTCGCCAGCCGCACCCCTTTCGCCAAGGGGTCGGCTGCTCCCAGGGCAAAGGCCATCAAACCGCCGAAACGATAACCAACGCCTCCTCATGATTGCGATGCAATCCTGTTGGCCTGCGGCTTTTCTACACCTGTAGCTTGTGATTCACAATTAGCCGATCATCACGCAGCCGCGCAAGCCGCTGCCCGGCTCGCCGGCCACCGTTCGCACGATATCGAGAAAGACCTCGGCGTCTGCGGGGGCGCGCTCGCGGAATCCGAGGAAGCTGCCGCACACCAGCACGCGCTCGGGCGCCGCCCGGTCTTCCGGCCCATACAGGGCTTCCTCCAACGCGTCCCAATTAAAGCCGAACCAACCATCCAGCGCCAGCGTCTGGTGCATTGCTGAAAGCAACTCAGCCTTGTCGGCTACCGCCGCCAGATCCATGGCTCGGGCATCCAGACCTCGTCTCCGCAGCGCTGCCAGGACCTCCGATAGGGGGATTCCCGCTGGCAGAAAAAGCAGCGGCGTTGGCGCCGCTAACCATTCCTGCAATTGAGGGAGAGTGACCTTTGCGGGCATCAGCGTATCCTCTGGAAGCTGCGGTAATGATCATGGGTATAGTAGATCTCGCCATCGCTCCCGATCACCAGACGCTGCGGCCCGGCGTGGGCGATGCCCGGCGTGCGTACCACGTACTCCCGGTAATACCCCTGGGACCGGTCGGGCAGTCGCCTTTCGCGATTCCGAAATACGCCGCCGTCGTTACGGTGCGGATCGCGCTCTCCCGCCGCAATGCGCGCCAGCTCCGGGGCGAGGTCAATGTCCCCGCGCCAGGCCACTTGGCCATCGAGGTCACGCACCTCTACCCGGCGCACCACGAGCCCATCATCGGTCACCTCGAATTCTTCGCCGACCGCCGGCTGGGGCGTTGGATCGACGGCAGAGTTCGGCCCTAGGAACTGCAGGCCTAGCACCACGACAGCCAGAGCCAGTAGCAGCGCAACGAGACGTGATCTCATCGTTTCATCTCCGGGAGGGTTTAAAGCTTCGATCGTTAGAA
>CAZUZO010000110.1:4554-11882 GCA_964624765.1 uncultured Thiotrichales bacterium | reverse complement strand
GTGGCGAGATCGGAGAGATTGGCTTGCAACCGCTAAGCAGCTCGGTTGTGGGCCGGCCACGGTTTCGTCGACGTCCTTGGGGCGTTGCATTGGCGTCCATGAGATTTGTCGGCTTCATGCGATGGCACCTCGATTGTTTGCTTTGTGACAACGCTTTCATTTAATAATAATTATTAAAAACAAAAGGTTAGAGATGTGGCATGAGCGTTGCCGTATGCTCAGCAAAAGCCGTGAGAGGGCGTTATGAAAGCAAAAGCCATCGCACAGCTGCTCGACGAGCCAGCCTGCGTTCACAACAAGGGACCCAAATCGGGTTGTGCACGTCCGACCCCGGGAGCGACCGCGGGTGGTTGTTGTTTCGATGGGGCGAGCATTGCCTTGCTGCCCGTCGCAGACGTTGCCCACATCGTGCACGGTGCCATCGCCTGCACGGGATTGACTTGGGATAACCGCGGGACTCGATCCACCGGTTCGACGCTGTATCGGATCGGCATGACGACAGACCTCACGGAGCAGGATGTTATCATGGGGCGTAGCGAGAAACGCCTCTTCCATGCCATCAAACAGGCCATTTCGAGCTATCGTCCCGCCGCCGTTTTTGTCTACAACACCTGTGTGCCGGCTCTCATAGGCGACGACATTGAAGCGGTGTGCAAGGCCAGCGCACGGCGCTTTGGCGTGCCTGTCGTCCCCATCGATGCCGCGGGCTTTTACGGTACCAAGAATCTCGGCAACCGCATTGCCGGCGAGGCCATGCTGCGATACGTGATCGGGACACGCGAGCCCGATCCACTGCCGCCGGTGGCTCAGGAGCTCGGTATCCGGATCCATGACGTCAATCTCATCGGCGAGTACAACATCGCTGGAGAGCTCTGGCATGTGCTGCCTTTGCTCGATGAGATGGGCTTGCGAGTGCTGTGCACCCTCGCTGGCGATGCCCGCTATCGGGAAGTGCAGACGATGCATCGGGCAGAAGTCAATATGCTGGTTTGTTCCAAAGCCCAGGTCAACGTGGCCCGCAAGCTGAACGAGCGTTACGGTACGCCATGGTTTGAGGGCAGCTTCTACGGGGTGCGAGCCACTTCTACGTCTCTGCGTCGCTTCGCCGAGCTACTGGACGACCCGTCACTGACCGAGCGCACCGAGGCCCTCATCGCCCGTGAGGAGGCGGTGGTCGACCGAGCACTGATCCCTTATCGGCGACGTCTGCATGGCAGGCGGGCCCTGCTTTATACCGGGGGCGTCAAATCCTGGTCCGTGGTCAGCGCGCTCCAAGATCTGGGTATCGAGGTGGTGGCGACCGGCACGCGCAAGTCAACGGAAGAAGACAAGGCGCGTATTCGGGAGCTGATGGGGGATGATGCACGCATGATCGAGAATGGCAACCCGCGCGCGTTACTCGATGCTGCCTATTCCCACGGTGCGGATCTGTTGATCGCTGGGGGGCGCAATCTCTACACGGCCCTCAAGGCGCGATTGCCCTTTCTAGACATCAATCAGGAGCGTGAGTTCGGCTATGCCGGCTACGGTGGAATGCTGACGCTCGCTGAGCGGCTGAGCCGAGCGCTGGAGAGCCCCGTGTGGCAATCGGTGCGTCGGTTGCCGCCTTGGCGGGAATCCGATGTGACGATGAGCCTTCAGTCGAAGGCGACCGGTAGGAACTGAGTGCGATGGCGACCATCATTCGACGCACTAAGGCGCTTGCTGTGCAACCGTTGAAGACCAGCCCGACGGTTGGGGCGGCGCTAGCCTTTCTCGGTATTCGCCGATCGATCCCCTTGTTGCATGGTTCACAGGGGTGTAGCGCTTTTGGCAAGGTATTTCTCATTCAGCACTTCCGAGAGCCGATGCCACTGCAGACGACCGCCATGGATCAGGTGAGCACCATCATGGGGGCGGAGGATAACGTGGTGGAGGGGCTGGCGACACTGTGCGCGAAAGCCGCACCGGACCTTATCGGTATCCCGACGACGGGTCTTGCGGAGACTCAGGGATCCGATGTGGAACGAGCCATCAAGACGTTTCGCAGCCAGTACCCCCAATGGGGTCATGTGGCGGTGGTGGCGGTGAGCACTCCGGACTATGACGGATCTTTAGAGACAGGCTACGCGCGCGCGGTCCAGGCGCTCATCGAGGGCTTGGTGCCGGAAAACATGGGGCTGCACCGCCCGAAACCCAGCGAAAATGGTCGTTGGCAAGTCAACGTCCTGGCGGGCTCATTGCTGAGCCCAGGCGATGTGGAAGCGCTGAAGGCGATGATCGAAGCCTTTGGGCTTGAACCGGTTGTCCTGCCGGATCTGGCGGACTCGTTGGATGGGCATCTCGCGCCAGAGGACTTTAGTCCGACGACGGTCGGCGGCCTGCCGGTGAAGTCCTTGAAGCGGCTAGGGGATGCTATCGCGACCCTAGTGGTGGGCGCCTCGCTTTACCGGGCCGGGGGCTATCTCAAAGAGCGCACGGGCGTTCCAGAATATCGTTTCGAGCACTTACTCGGGCTCGAAGCGAGCGACGAGCTGATGATGGCCCTGCGCTCGCTGAGCGGCAGGGCGGTGCCACAGCGTTTCGAGCGTCACCGTTCACAGCTTCAGGACGCTATGCTTGACACCCATTTTGTGCTCGGTGGGCGTCGCATCGCACTGGCACTCGATCCGGACCATCTCAATGCGCTGAGCTCGCTGCTCGGCAGTGTAGGAGCGGTGACGGTGGCTGCCGTTGTCTCCCACTACGCGCCCATTTTGGAAGCGGCGCCCACCGCCGAGGTCAAGGTGGGTGATCTGGAGGATATGCAAAGCCTCGCCCGAGCCAGGGGCGCCGAGCTGCTCATCGGAAACGCCCATGCGCTGGACACGGCGACGCAGCTCGGGATACCGCTCTTGCGCGCCGGCTTTCCGCAGTATGACTGGTTTGGCAGCGCGAGTCGCAGCGTGATCGGTTATCGAGGAACGCAGTTCCTGCTCTTTGAGTTAGCCAATTTGTTGAATGCCCACCGCCGCCAAGGCGTTCCACCTTACCGGTCCATCTATGCTCAGAAGCCTGAATACCAAGCACGGGAGATCCAGGATGGCTTTGCGGCGTCTCATGCGCGTAGTGGATAGGCCTCCGATGCATGACGATGGATCGGGCGCGGTGCGCGTGGCCTTTGCCACTACGGACATGAAACATGTGGACCAACACTTCGGCACCGCCCAGCGCTACGCCGTCTATCGAGTGACAGCCCGAGAGGCAAGGCTGCTGTATGCTGCCCAATTTGGTTCCCCGCATCCAGATGGCTCTGGTGAAGAGAAGCTCACGGCCCGGATTGCGCTATTGGAGGGATGCGCCTTCGTTTACTGCGAAGCGATCGGTGCTGGAGCCATACGCAGACTCCTTGTCCGTGGTATCCACCCCAGGCGGGTCGATACGAGAGCATCTATTTCGGTGCTCGTTGCGGATCTGCAAAAGACGCTCAAGCAGGATTTCCGGATAGCACCAAGACCCCCGCCGGGTGTGGAGGAGTCGGGTGACGAGGGGCGCTTCGAGGTGATGGACGCCGAAGGTTGGAATGAGGATGGATGAAAAGTGAAGGATAAAGGAGGAAGGATGAGTGGAGAAATCGAGTCATGAACGAACACATTACCGGTATCACGCGGGGTGGAGCAGCCTGGACGCCTGCTTTCGTCGTTGCCCTGGACCAGAAACGATGCATTGGCTGTGGACGTTGCTTTAAATCGTGCCCTCGTGATGTATTTCAGCTAGTTGAGCGTGAAGGCGGCGAGAGCTGGGATGCGGATGGGTTGGACGACGAGGACGACGGCTTTTCTGATGAGACCGCTATGGTGATGAGCATCCACGATGCGCTGGATTGCATTGGCTGCGAGGCTTGCTCCAAGGTGTGTCCCAAGAATTGCCTGACCCATGCACCACAGTCGTGGCCTCGGGATGTGGCGGCTTAGAATGAGTTGGCCAGGGTGATGCTTAGTCAGGTGTGTTCTCGAGCACACCGTCGGTGTTCAAGCATTCGGTGGCTCCAAGGGTAAAGGCGATCAAGCCGCACCCGAAGAAATGACCAACGCCTAATGATATCTCCAGGCGCAAAGAGGAAGCCGAAAAACGATGGCCGTGGAGCGAGCGCAGTGACCATCACCGACCGCATGACGCCGCTAGCGAGGCCGGAGCGGAACGTGATCATCGATGACACGACGTTGCGCGATGGCGAACAGTCGGCCGGGGTCGCCTTCAGTCCCCAGGAGAAGCTCAACATTGCGCAGGGCCTGGACGCGCTCGGTGTTCCTGAGCTGGAGATCGGTATCCCGGCGATGGGCTCAGCGGAGCGCGAGGGTATTCGGGCGGTCGTGGGCTTGGGGCTTAAGGCGCGGCTCCTGGTGTGGAGCCGGATGTGTGAAGGAGATGTGCGGCAGTGCGCTGAACTCGGCGTGCACATGGTGGATCTGTCGATCCCTGTGTCGGATCAACACATTCGGCATAAGCTTCGGAGTGACCGCTTTGCGGTGCTGGCCGCCATCGAGAAGTACGTTCCCGCCGCCTTGGATCTCGGGTTAGAGGTGTCGGTGGGTGCCGAGGATGCTTCGCGTGCTGATCTGACCTTTCTGTTACGGGTCGCCGAGGTGGCAAACCGAGCGGGTGCGCGGCGCTTGCGGGTGGCCGATACGCTCGGCGTCATGGAGCCCTTTGGGGTATTTGAAGTCATTCGACAGCTACGCCGATCGGTGGATCTTGAGCTGGAGATGCATGCCCACGACGATCTCGGGCTTGCTACGGCTAATTCTTTGGCCGCCGCGCGGGCCGGAGCGAGCCACCTCAACACGACAGTCCATGGGCTGGGCGAGCGCGCGGGTAATGCACCCCTCGAGGAAGTGGTCATAGGCCTTAAGCATCTTTATGGGCTCAGCACCGGGATCGACCTGCGATGCTTCCCAAGACTTTCGAGCCTGGTGGAACAGGCATCCGGTCGGCGTCTGACCTGGCAGAAGAGTCTCGTGGGCGGGGGTGCGTTTTGCCACGAATCCGGAATCCACGTGGATGGCCTGCTCAAAGATGTTCGCAATTACCAGGGGGTGGATCCCGCGGAGGTAGGGCGTTGCCATCAGCTCGTACTAGGCAAGCACTCGGGTTCCCATGCTCTGACATCGGCCTATGAGGGGATGGGCATTCAAGTGACTCGGGAGCACATTGGCCCATTGCTGAGCCAGGTGCGCGAGTTTGCTGCACGCCGAAAGCAGGCTCCGACGGCCGAGGATCTTGTGCACTTTTATAGGGCGGTTCTGAACCAATGGGTCCCCGACGGCGCGGCATGAAGAGCCGGAAGGGCACACGACTCGGAGGAACGATAGTGAAGGCGAGCTTGGAGCACGAGTTGTCGGAGCTGACGGATGCTGAGGATTTTCTCGATTATTTCGGAATTGTGTATAACCCGCAGGTGGTCGAGGTGAGTCGTTTGCATATCTTGCAACGCTTTCACGACTACTTGCAGTCGGCCGATCGAGCCCAGTACGAGAGCGAAGCGTCCAAGCGAGTGGTCTATAGGGAGTTGCTAAAGCAGGCCTATGAGGATTTCGTTAAGTCCAGTCCGGGCGCGGAGAAAGTGTTTGAGGTGTTTCATCGGCACCGTCGGCGCCGGGTTTTCGTGCCGGTTGAGACCTTGTTGAAGTGAGAGTGTTTGTCACAAGCTCTGACACAAGCCGAGGATGAGGAACGATGCGCCCACGTTTCGGGTACGGTCAAGCCGTGCGGGCCACCAGAGATCTGCGAAACGACGGCACCTACCCTGGGGTCGGTACCGGGAAGCTTCTGGCGGCCCGAGGAAGCATCGGTCATATTCGGGACGTAGGCGTGTTTCTTCAAGACCAGGTTATCTACTCGGTGGATTTCCTGTCGATGGGGCGTGTAGTCGGATGCCGTGAGTCGGAGCTCATCTCGGCGGACGCACCGTGGCGGCCGGCGCGCTTCCAGCCGGGTGACTGGGTATCGGTACGTACCCGGCTGGTGGCGAGCGGTACACTGGTGGCGGAACCCGGCACTTTAGGTGAGATTCAAGATGTTGTGCAGATAGGCCAGTCTAGCACACTCTACCAAGTGGCCTTTGGCCAGCGCTTTTTCCATGTTCCTGAGACGGCTCTTGAGCCAGCGCGTTGTACCGCCGCCGCTATCGAGTAGCACCGCAGGTTTTTTCACGACCGCTCAGAAGCTGTTTCAAAAATGTCGCGAGCGCCGCCAGAGCAAGGCGCACGGTGGCAACAAAATCGTCGGGAACGATTTTGAGCAGCTGGAAGCTAGCCCCGAAGGGGCGAGCCCCAAGGATGGGGGCAAGTCACAACCACAGTGTACAAGCGAGCACATGAGGATTCTGAGCCGCCGCCCAACCCCGCTCCGGCAAGCGCAGTAGTTTTTGAAACAGCTTCTCAGTGGAGGATACTGAACATACGCGCCCGGTAACGTTCGACAAGCTCTTTACGGCCTCCGAGGACATCGAAGAGGGCGAGCATACCTTTCCTGGCGGCATCTTCACGGAATCCACGATCGCGGCGCACGAGCTCCAGCAAGTTCTCCAGAGCCGTCTCATAGTCGTTGTTCACGACAGCCAGAGCAGCGAGCTCGTAACGAGCCTGTGAGTCTCCTGGGTCCGAGGCAAGCCGCACTACCAAAGCGTCTCTGTCGGGTGTCCTTTGCGCCACCTGAAGGAGGCCGAGGTGGGCCAACAGATGACCGATCTCTCCCGCCTCCTTGGTCTGTGTCGGCAGGCCTCGAAGCAATGCTTCGGCCTCGTCGTAGCGGCGCTGCACTATCAGCAGCTTGCCCAATATCACCGGAATTCGTAGGTTATCGGGGTCGTCCAAGGCGGCTTGAGCTAATAGGCTAAGGCTCTGTTTGATTTCACCAGCCTGGTACAAGTGCACTGCATTAGCAATACAGCCATCGGATGCTCGGATCACGTGGCGATCGATAATGCGGCGTAGTTCGGCTTCGGGCTGGTAGCCGTGCAGCTCGTCGCGGATCTCGCCTTGGCGGAATATCTTTACCACCGGCAGACTCTTGACGCCGTATTCCCGAGCGATATAGCTTTGTGCGTCAGTATTGACGTTTACCAACAAGAACCGGCCGGCGTATTCTCGAGCGAGTCGAGCCAGTAACGGAAACAGGCGGTGACAGGGGCCGGCCCACTTGGCCCAGAAGTTCACTAACACAGGCCCTTTGTTGGAGTTTTCCAGCACCAGGGTTGCGAAATTATCCTCGGTGCCCTCATAGGTATAGTGGCTTTCCATCATGCTAGGGATCTCGATGCGTTCGCCACGATTATACGGCACCTGTGGGTTATTGTGTTGTTTATGTTA
>CAZUZO010000110.1:0-4454 GCA_964624765.1 uncultured Thiotrichales bacterium | reverse complement strand
TTGGTCAGGGTTGCTCGGGAGCGCAACGTCGGCGCCCAAGCATTCAGTTGTCGCAAGGTAAAGGTGATCGAGCGCCCGAACGATGACTCACGCCGAATATCGCTGTGGCTAGTCCGCTTGAGCCGAAGGGCATCGAGGTCCTGAGGGGCCGACTCGAGTGCCACCCTATCTATGGTGAATTGCGGGATCGGAGCGATCTCGGTCGCTTCATGGAGCGCCACGTTTACGCGGTCTGGGATTTCATGTCACTTCTGAAATCTGTGCAGAGCCACGTGGCGCCGACTTGTGTTCCCTGGATGCCAACCCGTGAAGCGCCCGTGTTGCGGCAATTCATTAACGCCATGGTGCTGGCGGAAGAATCCGATGAGGGGCTGGCGGACATGACCGGACAGGTCACGGCCGTCGCCCACTTCGATCTCTATTGCCAAGCAATGAACGAGGTCGGCGCCGATACGACAGCGTTAGCGGGCTTTCTGGAGCAGGTGCGACTCAAAGGCATCGACAGAGCTCTGAGCGAGGCCGCTATACCCGCCTCGGCGCAGCGCTTTATGGCAACGACGTTCGGTTTCATCGGTACCGGCAGGCCACATGTCGTTGCCGCGGCGCTCGCTGTCGGCCGCGAGCAGGCGATTCCGGCTATGTTTCGGGCGCTGCTGCGCCAGTTGGGGGTTTCCGAGTTGGATGCGCCCGCTTTTCACTATTACCTCAAGCGCCACATTCACCTCGATGACGATGCCCATGGGCCCATGGCTATGCGGTTGCTGGAGGAACTGTGCGCCGGCGACTCGGAGAAGTTCATTGAGGCTGAACGGGCGGCGAGAAAAGCGCTAGAGGCTCGGATTCTTTTTTGGGACCAAGTCCGTGCCGATTTGCGTGGTCAGAGCTTGTGAAAAAACCGTCGTGAGCGGCACGAGAGCAAGGCGGACGGCGGCGACAAAATCGCCTGGAACGATTTTGAACAGTGTTATGCTGGGCCCGAGGGGCGAGCCCCAGGGATGGGGCGAGTCACCCCCGCAGTGTATACTCACCACGGCCCAAAAAGTACGTTACCTAGCGGAGACTTGACCGCACGACTAAGCGTTCAGCTAGCCGCTGTCCATGTGCCCGCGGTCCAGAACATTCAGTCATGTCCGCGTAAGGTATACAAGGGAGTACATGAGGATGGCGAGCCGCTGCGCTACGCAGCTATGGCAAGCGCAGCAGTTTTTGAAACAGCTTCTTAGGGTCCAGAGGCAACGCTTTGCTCATTAGGCGCGTGTCCATCTATCGCGGGGCGATCATCGATGTCGCGGTCGAGACGGTCGCCTTACCTAATGGGACGCAGGTCGACCTGGAAGTCATTCGCCATCCAGGGGGAGCTGCGGTGGTGGCCCTCGATGCCCATGATCGGGTGTGTCTGTTGCGTCAGTATCGTTATGCGGCCCAAGGTTGGATCTGGGAGTTGCCGGCAGGTAAGCTCGATGCGGACGAACCGCCTCTTGTGGCAGCCCAACGAGAGCTCTCTGAGGAGGCACAGCTCCAGGCTGCGAAATGGCATTCTCTCGGGTCGATCCTAAGCTCGCCGGGAGTCTTTTGCGAACGGGTGTACCTGTTTCTGGCCCAGGGACTCACGCCGGTAGCAGGCGAGATCGAAACCCATGAAGTACTAGAAGTACACTGGATCTCATTCGCTGAAGCGATAGGCTGGGCTGGACGTGGCACCATAACGGATGCCAAGACTCTGATCGGACTCTATCGAGCGCAGCAGTTTCTCGCCTCCTAGAGTTCGAGGTACTCTCCCGCCGGTCCTCTCTAGATCGTCTTTGCCCCGAGGGCGATTTCCGCTGCTAGGCGTGCCGACTGTCAGAGGTGTTGCGACGCTCCTGTAGATATCTTTGGTTGGCGGCCCTTGGTCAGCGTTTCGTCCCGCTTCTGATGTGTGCGACGATACCACGTGTCGCCATGACGCGCCGCAAGTGTCAAGCAGTCGCTCGGCAATACTTATAGAGCGTGGTTCAGCGGGTGACCAAACGATGACCAAGGTGGGTTTCGGGCTTGACCGCCGGCGTGTGTACCTGCGGGGATAACAACCGGTGCACAAGCTCACAGCTTGTGAAAAAACTTGCTACGCAACCCGATCCGTCTTGCTTTCGTGGACTCGCGACGGTTCTTTCACAACCTTTCAGGGGAGGGGTACATGAAAATTATCGATGCGGAACCGCAGTTGCTACGCGAAGTCATCGATGAGATGACGGTTACCGAGTCTCGCACGCGATCAGCGATTACTGTGCATGTCGGTTATCATCGCCTCCTGGGACGCCTAGTGGTGGTCGAAAATGAAGACGGAGCGGGGCTAATTGTGGAGCTAGAGTAATATCGTGCTGTGGCCGGTCGCAGCCATGGCATGGGGGCGACAAAGATATCCGTGGTGTTGAGCCCGTATCATGAGCCACCGAAACGATGATCATGGTTAGGCCACCTCATGAACAATGACTTCCCAGCGAGGCGTATTCGCGAGCTACCGGCCTCGCTGGCGAATCAGATCGCCGCAGGCGAGGTTGTGGAACGTCCGGCATCGGTGGTCAAGGAGTTACTGGAAAACAGCTTAGATGCTGCTGCCCGCTGGACCGACGTGGATATTGAGCAAGGGGGTGTGCGTCTCATTAGGGTGAGCGATGACGGTAGCGGAATTCATAAGCATGATCTAGCGTCAGCGTTGCGACGCCATGCGACAAGCAAAATCACCTCGCTCTCTGATCTCGAACAGTTAACGAGCCTGGGCTTTCGTGGTGAGGCGTTGCCGAGCATCGCTTCAGTGTCCAGATTGACCATCAGCTCGCGCTGTCGCGGCGACGATCACGGCTGGCGTATCAGCGCCGATGGACGAGCAGAGAGTCTCGTTGCGGTTCCGGTGGCGCACCCATTCGGAACGATAGTTGAAGTACGGGACCTATTTTGCAGTACGCCTGCTCGTCGAAAATTCTTGCACTCTGAGCGTACCGAGCAGCGGCACCTTCAGCAGATCGTTAAGCGCATGGCCCTGAGTCGGTTCGACGTCGGCTTCCGCTTGCAGTGCGATGGTCTGTCCCTACTACGGTTACCGCCTGCCAACACCGAACGGCTGCGTTCGCAGCGTCTCGCCAAAGTCTGTGGATCCGCTTTTCTTCAGCATGCCCTGCAGCTCGAATTCGAGGTGACCGGTCTAAGGCTTGTGGGGTGGGTGGCCGCGTCAGGTTTTTCGCGCGCTGGAGCGGATTTACAGCATGTGTTCGTAAACGGTCGCTGGGTTCGCGACAGTCTGATAACTCACGCTTTGCGGCAGGCCTATCAGGACCGGGTCGTGCCCGATCGGTTTCCCGCCTACGTTCTCTATGTCGAGATCGATCCGAGGGCGGTGGATGTCAATGTGCATCCCACTAAGCATGAGATTCGGTTTCGAGACAAGCGGTTCGTGCATGACTTCCTGGCCCGCAGCGTGTCCAGAGCTTTGGCACAGACCTCGGCAGGAACGTCTTCTCTCCCTTTGGGGCAAACGTCGGGGGAGCGCTCGATCGCGGATGGGGGCGTGTCCAGGGCATACGCGCTGGCAGCGCTGGAGCTGGAAGAGGATTCCGCGGGGAGGCCAGGGACGTCAGGAGTGCATGATGCCGACCGCAGCGCCGTACGGGACCCGGTGGGCAGTTTGGGTGATGATGCCAGTCGGCACGGCGTGCAGCCGATACCACCTCTTGGGTATGCTCTCGGCCAGCTCAAAGGAGGATCCTACCTGTTAGCGGAGAATGCTCAAGGGCTCGTGGTGGTCGATGTACGCGAGGCGTTGCGCAACGTGTTACATCGGCGATTGGTTCAAGCCCACCAACGCGGACCCCTGCCGCCACGCCCATTACTTATCCCGCTTTCGTTGCCGGTAGGCCCAAGAGAGATCCGGGCGGCTGACTCGTGTGAAGCGCTACTGAAGAGGCTGGGTTTTGATCTGCGATGGGCCGGTCCTGAGACGCTCTTGGTATGTCAAATCCCAAATTTGCTGCAAGAGGCGGATGTCTCTCGGTTGATCCGGGATGTGCTGTCAAGCTTGATCGGCAGCGATGAGGGTGGCGTCGATGCGGCCAGGGCGGCCGCGTTACTGCGCGTAATGGCTACTCGGGGTGCCGCGGGGGTAGCGTCTCCGTGCACTTTGCCGCAGATGGACGCTTTGCTGCGCAGCATGGAGGCGGCTGACATCGTTTCTCCACGCAACTCTTTCGGGCCGTGTTGGGTCGAATTGTCTGCAGGGGAAATCAGGCGCCTTTTTAGACAGGAAAGACCTGTCGGCGCGTGATGCCAGGACGTGGCGGGCGGCTGCTAGCCGAGAAAGTATCAGAGATAAACCGCTGCTTGTCCAGCGTGGTGAAGTTAATTCGCAAGCACACTTCTAAGAAGCTGTTTTAAAAATGTCACGAGCGCCGGCAGAGCAAGGCGCACGGTGGCGAGCAACC
>CAZUZO010000109.1:0-12105 GCA_964624765.1 uncultured Thiotrichales bacterium | reverse complement strand
TAATGTACGAACATAGTGTCCGAATGTGACCGTCGCTGTAAATTTTCCCGGCGCATCCCTTGGTTTTGAGATGGTACCCGGTAAGGGAACTTTAATTATTTAACGATCGCCAAGGGCTAAAAAAACCTCCTACCTTTCTCCCCTGCGACCGCCATTCTGTCACGCAATTGTGACACTATTATGAATCCATGGATCCGATACGTGGCAGCGCTGGCGAGTGGCAGATGAATGACGCCGCAGCGGGCCGAAAGGCCTTACAGCGGATACTGCGAGGTTAGAAACTACCGTACTCCCCGCTACGGCGTTATTCTTAGAGGAGATCTTAAAACCTGTTGGGCGGACCATCGCGGCGCTGTTAAAGCCTCGACCGCTGAGCAGGAAAGCCTCCTCGCACCATAATAGACTCCCGAGACAAACTACATACTATAATCACATCGACACCACTTTTATTGATTCGAGGCTCCATGCATTCAAATTTGATTACATCAATTGAGGGGTGAATAAAAATGCAACTTCGCCATGGTTATACTGCGCTCGTAACACTCATGGTGGCCACGGCCAGCCTATCGTCGTCCTATGCCCATACCGGCACGCTACAGACCAACAGCCTCGGATACGGGCTGAGCCATCCTTTTACCGGCATAGACCATCTGCTGGCGATGCTGGCGGTGGGTGTTTGGGCCGCCCAGCTCGGGGGCCAAGCGTTGTGGCTGGTGCCGCTCACTTTCGTCACCGTCATGTCCATCAGCGGCGTGGCCAGCATGGGTGCTCACGCACTGCCCCTGATCGAGCCGGGCATCGTAATGTCGGTATTACTGCTCGGAATACTCATCATGGCCATGGTCCGCTTGCCGCTGGCCGTCGGCGCGGGGTTGGTGGGCGTGTTTGCCGTGTTTCATGGTGCCGCCCACGGCGTGGAAGTCCCGGTGGCCGCCTCGGGGGCAGCCTATGCCGCGGGGTTCGTTGCCGCCACGGCCTTCTTGCATATCTGCGGCCTGCTGGTGGGGGGACTCTTGGCCCACGTTGGTAGGCTGGAGCTGACTCGATATGTCGGCGGTGCCGTGATGCTGGGGGGCGCTTACTTGGCCTTGGCCTAACCCTGCGATCCGGCGGCGCACGAGGTGAGGCGCGATGGACCGGCTAAACTATAACCGCGCGCAGGAAGCCAAGGGGGATAACGGTAGCGGTGTTCGCTGCGTCCGCGACATCTGGTAGATGAAGAGTCAACAGCCATGGACAGCGCTCCCGCAGGAGCGCTGTTAGACGCCCCAGATCGGCCCCACCGTTATTTCTTCAGCTTTTCCATCATGCCGCGGGTCTCCTCCAGACTCGCCAGAACGCGCTGGTTAATGGTAGTCAGCGCCTCAGTGTTGGACTTCACCGTCATCTCTGCCACCTCGCGCATATTGTCCAGCATTCTTTCCAGAACTTGGCGAAGAATCTCGCCTTGCTTGGCGGCGACTTCGGTGGGATCGCTCTCTGACGACAACCCCTTCAAGGTGCCTGAGGCCTCTTCCATGGTCTGCTGCAGGATCTCCCCTTGGCGGGTCATGATCATCTGGGCGTTTTCCAGCACCCGCTTATTGGCAGCGGCCAAAGCATCCACGCTGGCTCGGGTACTCTCCAACAAGGCCTGACTTCCTGGGAGTTGGTATTGGCTGAAAGTCTTCGTCAACTGCTCCATCAACTGGGTCGGATAGAGCTCGGCCATGGTCTTGGCCAGCTCCCCAAACGGCATCGTGGGTTTCGTGTCGCCACTCTGAGAAATTTCGGATGTTTCAACCATGACGGTCCCCTCCTTTTTCGACGTCGATCCGCACGCCAGTCGCAAGCACCTAGGCCACCTAGGCGCTCGACTCCCTGGCTCGGCGATCAAGCACGAGATCCGTTAGCCTTCACCCACCGATGTTCATGCAAAGCGGCGCGGATGTCCAGCGCGGCGATAGCGACCCCCTATCCCCCATCGGCGCCGCTAACGGCTACACGCTGTCCACCGTCCTGCCTAGATGTGGGTGCCCGTCGATCCGGCGCTGCGCGCTCCGTCAGCCTGCTTGTCGTAGTAAACCGCCTCGTCCAGAGCACCTTCGCTTTTGGCGATCAGACAGGTGACCATGCAGTCTCCCATGACGTTGACCGCGGTGCGCAGCATGTCCAGCAGCCGGTCGACGCCGATGATCAGCGCGATGCCCTCCACCGGCAGTCCGACCTGCCCCAAGACCATAGCGAGCATGATGAGGCCGACCCCGGGAACGCCCGCCGTACCTACCGAAGCCAGGGTGGCCGTGAGGACCACCGTGAGATAATCGGCTGCGTCGAGATCGACGCCATACACTCCAGCAATGAATACGGTGGCCACTCCCTGCATGATGGCGGTGCCGTCCATATTGATGGTGGCCCCGAGAGGCACCGTGAACGCTGCCACGGAATTGCTCGCACCGAGCCGCTCCTCGGTCGTCTTGAGCGTGACCGGAATCGTCGCATTGCTACTCGCGGTGCTGAAGGCGAACGCCAAGACCGGCCGAAGCTTGGCGTAAAATACGAGCGGATCGAGCCGGCCAAAGAGATAGATCACAACACTGAAGGTGCCGAGGCTGTGAATCAACAAGGCACCGACCACGACCAAGAAGTAGCCGAGCAGAGGTCCCAGCACGTCGATGCCCTGGGTCGCGAACGTCTTGGCGATGAGCGCAAACACCCCGACCGGGGCGAGCTTCATCACCAGCTCCACCATGCGCATGATGACGGCGTTCAAGTCACCGAAAAAATTCAGCACGTGGCGTCCCCCCTCCCCGGCTGCCGCCACCGCCACACCGAATAACAGAGCGAAGACGATCACCTGCAGCATCGAACCGCTGGCCATCGCCGCCACCGGATTGCTCGGCACCAGATCGATCAGCACCTGTTCCCACGGCGGCGGCGCCTTAAGCTCCAGTTCGGCCCTCGGTTCGGTGTCCTGAAAACCCTCACCCGGCGCCACCAGCACCGCCAACGACAACGCGATGCTGATGGCAGCGGCGGTGGTAGCAAGATAGAAAAGCACCGCCTTTCCGCCGACGCGCCCGAGGGTGCGCAGGTCGCCCAGGGCCGTGACACCGCCCACCAGGGAAACAAACACCAACGGCACCACCATCATCTTCAGTGCCGACACAAACATCGCACCCACGATCTCGAACAAGCCACCAACGATGGCATCCTGCACCAAGGCGACGTCAGCCGCCGTCAGGTGCAGCAGCACCCCGAGCACGGCACCCGCCACCATCGCGATCAGGATCTGCGTTGTCAGGGTCATCGCTGATGTAATCCTCTGGGGCGGATCATACCCCCCTCGGCCCGTGAAGAAACCCGCCGCGCCTCCCCATGGCGACGTTGTCCGCTCCTGCTCTTGGCTCCGGTAACCTGTTGGAAACAGAGTTGGGGCTCGGTTGGCCAGCGGTGTGCCAGGTGGCGACCCCACCCAATGACGAAACTCGGCTACACTTCCACCCAGCGCAACCCTAGAATAGATGGGCCGCTTGAGCGGCGGTCAGAGTTCTAACGCCCCATGATCGATCCTCGGCAACCCCTTCGAGTCAGCCAGAGCCTGCAGCACTTTCTGCAGACTCCCCTGGATCAACTGCTGGCAGGAGCGACCCGCGCCGACCCCCAGCCAGCCGCCATCGCGTTGTTTCGCGACGTTGTCCAGACCGTCCCGGCCTACCGCGCATTTCTCGCCGAACACGGCATCGATCCGGCTCGGATTCGGACACCGGGGGACTTCTGCGACGTGCCGCTCACCAGCAAAGCGAACTACTTGCAACGCCACCCGCTCGCCCAGTTGTGCCGGGGCGGCCGGCTCGAGAGCTGCGATATGGTGGCGGTGTCGTCCGGATCCACCGGCCAGCCGAGCTTCTGGCCCCGTTTTATGAGCGATGAGTTACCCATCACGGTACGCTTTGAGCAGATTTTCCACGACAGCTTCCAGGCCCATCGGCGTCGTACCCTGGCCATCGTCTGCTTCGCCCTGGGGACCTGGGTCGGCGGTATGTTTACCACCGCATGCTGCCGGTACGTGGCCGCCAAGGGCTATCCCATCACGGTCATTACCCCCGGCAACCAGCGCGCCGAGATCGAGCGGGTGGTGCGGGAGTTCGCCCCACAATTCGAGCAGACGGTGTTGTTGGGGTATCCGCCCTTCTTGAAGGACATCATCGACGGCGCCATCGCGGGCGGCATCGACTGGCAGCCTCTCAACATCAAGCTGGTCACGGCGGGCGAAGTGTTCAGCGAGGAATGGCGCAGTCTGGTATGCCAGCGAGCCGGCGCCACCGACCCGGCCTACGACAGCGCCTCACTGTATGGCACCGCCGATGCCGGCGTGCTGGGCAACGAGACGCCGCTTAGCATCCATGTGCGGCAGTTCCTGGCCCGAACGCCCGCTGCCGCACGGCAGTTGTTCGGCGAGTCCCGACTGCCGACCCTAGTGCAGTACGATCCGCGAGTGCGCTACTTCGAGACCCAGCCTGCGGCGGACGGTGGTGGCCAAACCCTACTGTTTAGCGGAGACAACGGCGTACCGCTCATCCGTTACCATATCGCGGACCAGGGCGGTCTCATCGGTTACCAACAGATGTTGCAGTTCCTTGCCGACTGGCGGTTCGATCCCTTGACCGATCTCGTGAGCCGCGGCGGGCGCGACGTGCGCGAGCTACCGTTCGTATTCGTGTTTGGTCGCTCACACTTCACGGTCTCATACTTCGGCGCCAACGTCTATCCGGAAAACATCAGTGTCGGGCTGGAACAAAGCGGTGTGCGGGAATGGGTCACCGGTAAATTCGTCCTGCAAAGCAAAGAGGCCATCGATGCGGCACCGCAGCTTGCCATCGCCGTGGAGCTCGCTCCAGAGGTAACGGCCGATGACGCCAAGCAAGACGCCATCGCGGATTCGATCTTAACGCACCTGTTGCGCCTCAACAGCGAGTTCGCCCACTACACACCGTCAGACTACCAGCGCCCAAGGATCACCTTGCATGCTGCGGGTGATCCCCAGTGGTTTCCCATCGACATCAAACATCGCTATACCCGCGGGTGACAGGCGTCTAGCAATGGTTTGGCATCGGAAACTTCCCCCTCGGGTCTTCATTGGCTGAATGATGTCGATCGATCCCACAACCCAAGCCGACCGGCAGCGCGAGAAACTCGCCGCCATCTACCGCGCCCTACCGCTGCTAGAACGGGAGATCGTGCAGCTGTTTTCGGTGGCCTACCAGCCGGTGAGTCGAACGACGTTCATGAGTTGTTGCGGTCCGGCCGGGATCACTGACAAGGACGGCAAGGCCCTGGTCAACAAGACCCTAAAGCCGCATCTCGATCAATTACTCGCCACCGGTCTATTGGTTCAGGAATCCGGTCAAGGCCCCCGCTGCCAGCCGCTGCTGGCCGAGATCGCCACTCGTGATGCGGTTCAAACGGGACGCTTTGCGGCCATGGTTGAGGCGGTGGAAACCAAAATACCCATCTACAAACCCTGGGCGCACTCGCCGCGCCATTTTGCCAACGGCCAACAGTTTCTGCGCGAGGTACGCATCGGCATTTACAATCACGATATCGAATTCGTCAACCAGCAATTCCATGATTATCAGCGACAAGGTTATCGCCAGCAACCGATCGCCACCCTTGAAGATGTCGCGCAACTGGTATTTAACAATCCATTCGACCGGCAATGGTTTGGCACCCTGCCCCAGGAAATCTACGAAAGCGGTCTCACCACCCTGTTGTTCCAGGCCCTCTTTCAGTTGCAACCCGCCGAGGAAATCTTTTCCTTATTGGAACAGGACTGCGTGGCGATGGCGGGACGCTGCACTGGAGCATTGCCTCTGATCTTCACCGAACAACTTATCTTCCGCGGTCGAGTCGGTGAAGCCGAGGAGAGTATAGAGCGTATACCGGGTCAATACCGTATCGGGGCCACTGCCCTCCGAGGGTGGTTAGCACTGTTACGCGATGACCCCCAGCAAGCCATCGAGCACTACGGCGGGGCGCTCATCCAAGTGAGAAAAGTGTCGGGGAAACGTAAGGCTTACTTCAACGGTGTCGGGGGCCTGTTTTTCATCCTGGCGCTGGTCAAGACAGCATCCCCTCCCCGGCTCCGTGAGGCAGAAGAATACGCCGGTATCATCGCTCGCCAACCACAACATTGGTTGGCCCCGATCTACGCGAGACTGCAAGGACTCCTGCAGGTGCTCCAGGGGGATCTGTCCAAGAAAGACGAATTGGAGCAAGACGGCACTATCGCCAAGAGCACCGATAGCCTGCACACCCTTCTGGATGCGTTGTGCCTTTATTGGATCGATCCCGACCAGGCCACCAAACGCTTGCCATCGATCCTCAAACCGTTCCATGACCGGGCCACCAACGCCGGCTATCGGTGGCTGGCCATGGAAGCCGCAGAGCTGCTGGCCAAACTTGAGCCCCGCAGCAGTCGGCATGCAGAACTGGCTCGAGCCCTGCGCGCGGAGCAGGGATTGCACAGCATCGTCGACGTGATCACTCCGCAACAGCCGTGGGAACTGTCGCTCAATGCCCTGACCAACCTCAGCCAAGACACCGACAAGCAGACCAAAACCTCGGTCAAACAGCGTTTGGCTTGGTTTATCACCCTCCATGGCGAGGGAAATTGGTCGCTGCAACCGCGGGAACAAAAAATCGATGCCAAGGGCCGGTGGAGCAGAGGCCGCAATGTGGCCCTTGCCCGCCTCAGCAAGCAGCCCCAGCATTTCCTTTATCTCACGGCTCAGGATTTACGCGCCTGCGCTCATCTTCGCGGCTATTCCACCGGCTATTATGGGCAAGTCCAATACGAATTCACCGACAAGGCCATCACCGCTTTAGTCGGACATCCACTGGTGTTTCGCGAAGACGCCCCGACGATGCGGGTGGAGGTAGTCAAGGGCGCGCCTGAAGTATTGGTGAAAAAACGCAGCAATGGGCGCTTGTACTTGCAATTTCTCCCCCAGGTCGAAGAAGGCCAGGACATCCTGGTCATCCAGGAAAGCCCCGGTCGCATCCGCATCATCGAGATCACTGCGCAACAGCGGCGCATCGCGGATATCATCGGCAAAGGCAATCGACTGGAGGTGCCAGCCAGTGCCAAGGAACGCGTGTTGGCGGCCATCAACGCGGTTTCCGGGATCGTCACGGTACACTCCGACATCGGCGCTGAAGCGCAAGATGCTGAAGAGGTAGAGGCCGAAGCGCGCCCACACATTCACCTATTGCCTGCCGGCGCAGGGCTAAAGATAACGCTTCTCGTCCGCCCCTTCCCCCAGGGCGGACCATATTACCGACCGGCCATGGGGGGCACCACGGTGATCGCGGAGATCGACGGCAAGCGCGTACAAACCCAGCGGGATCTGCCTGAGGAGCGACGGCGGGCCCAGGCTGCCATCGATGCCTGCCCCACTTGGCGGGGCCTGGAAGAAACAGACGGCGAATGGCTCCTAGACGATCCCCAGGCGTGTTTGGAGCTGCTGCTGGAATTGCACGCACTGGGGGAGACCGTGGTGGTGGAGTGGCCCGAAGGGGGGAAGTTCCGTATCAGCCATCATGCCAGCTTCGAGCAGCTCCACTTGAGCATCAAGCGTGAGCGCGACTGGTTCGCCGCCAGCGGCCGACTGCAGTTAGACGACAAGCGGGTGCTCGATATGCAAAACCTCCTGGAGTTGATGCAACAGACTCCAGGCCGCTTTATCCGTCTCGACGACGGGCGGTTTCTGGCATTGACGGAGGAGTTCCGCCGTCGGCTCGATGAGCTCCAGACCTTCTCGGAAAAGCACGGTAACGGGGTTCGTCTCCACCCCCTTAGCACCTTGGCGCTACAGGACCTCATGGAAGCCGCCGGTGAGCTGAAAGCCGACGCCCACTGGCAAGCCCACGTTGCGCGCCTGCAGGAGGTGCAGCGACTGCTGCCTACCTTGCCCAGTACCCTGAGGGCAGAGCTGCGGGATTACCAGCTCGAGGGTTTCAACTGGCTGTGCCGATTGTCCCATTGGGGCGTGGGAGCTTGCCTGGCAGACGACATGGGTCTCGGTAAAACCGTACAAGCGCTGGCGGTGATCCTGACTCGAGCACCGGCTGGCCCGACGCTGATCGTGGCGCCGACCTCCGTTTGTATGAACTGGGAGAACGAGACGCAACATTTCGCCCCGACCCTCAACACCATCCAATTCGGTCCAGGGGATCGCCGCGGCGTGTTGGATAGCCTGCAACCCTTTGACATGCTGATATGCAGCTACGGTATGTTGCAGCAGGAGGAAGTGGCCACGATGCTGGCGCAGGTATCCTGGCAAACCATCGTGCTGGATGAAGCCCAGGCTATCAAGAACATCGCCACCAAACGCTCGCAAGCCGCGATGGATTTACAAGGGCAGTTTAAATTGCTCACCACGGGCACCCCCATCGAGAACCACCTAGGGGAGTTGTGGAATCTGTTCCGCTTCATCAACCCCGGCCTGCTCGGCTCACTGGAACGCTTCAACCAGCGCTTTGCGGTTCCCATCGAGCGCTATCAAGATCCCCAGGCCCGCAACAAGCTGAAAAAGCTGATCCAGCCCTTTCTGTTGCGACGCACCAAGAACCAAGTTCTGGAGCAGCTACCCTCGCGTACCGAGATCGTGTTGCATGTGGATCTCAGCCCAGCGGAGATGGCATTTTACGAGGCGCTGCGCCGGCAGGCGGTCTCCAAGCTCGCGGCGTTGGACGCGCCGAGTGGGCAAAAGCACCTGCAAATCCTGGCCGAGATCATGCGGCTAAGACGAGCCTGTTGTCACAGCCGGTTGGTGATGCGAGATAGCGAGCTTCCTAGCGCCAAGCTGCAAGTGTTTGGGGAAGTGCTCGACGAGCTCCTGGACAACAAACACAAGGCCCTGGTGTTCAGTCAATTTGTGGATCATCTGCAGATTCTGCGTGACTACCTGGACGCGCGGGCCATCCCCTATCAGTACCTGGATGGCAGTACGCCCGCCGTGGAACGCGCCAAGCGGGTGACCGCCTTTCAGTCCGGGGCCGGTGACGTTTTTCTGATCAGCCTCAAGGCTGGCGGTACCGGCCTCAACCTTACTGCTGCCGACTACGTCATTCACATGGACCCCTGGTGGAATCCGGCGGTAGAAGACCAAGCATCGAACCGGGTGCACCGCATCGGCCAGCAACGACCCGTGACCATCTATCGGCTAGTGGCCAAAAACACCATCGAAGAAAAGATCGTCGATCTCCATCAACACAAGCGGGATCTGGCGGATAGCCTACTGGACGGCGCCGACTTGACCGGCAAAATGTCGGCGGAAGAGTTGCTGCGCTTGATCAGCGAAAGCTAGCCATCGCCGTGTCGAAAGCCACCCCTCCCACGACCACGAGGACATTTTCCGCCACGCCTACCATTGGCGGTGCGCCATGATATGATTTAGTTTTTGCCAGGGAGAGTCACATCGATGAACTGGAAAGAGCAGCTGGACAAAGCCGTCGGTGCCCTGAAGGGCATGGCCGAGAGCGACGGGGTCAAGGGCATTACCGATAAGGCCAAGCAGAGCGCCATCAGCTTGGCACAGAAAACCAGGGCGGGGGCATTGAGTGCCGCGCAAGCCTTTGTCGAGGCGAACGCCGATCCGGCGGTACTCAGGGTACGCTATCTGAATGCTGATCTCAGCATCCTTTCACCTTCCGATGGCGTCGAGATCACTCGGCCGAACGCCGGCACCTTGGTGGTCGTAGACGCTAGCGGCAATGGACTGGTCATCAACGCGACCCCAGAGCCCGCCTATGTTGCCGACACCATCGGCACCGTCAGTCGCCTGAACGCGAACACCTACGACCTCGGTCCTGAGGACGGCGTCAATGTGGTGGTTCTAAAATCCTGACCACACCGGGGTCGCTAGGCTCGTTCCCCTTGTCGGGGGTTTGCAGAAGTACAACATGTTCCGCACCGCAGAGCTAGGTCGGACCGTATCCAAGAGCGATTACAAGGAGCGTGCCCTCGAACTTCGGCAGGAATTGCTCGAAGCGCAGCAAGCGCTGCGGGAATGTCGGTGCTTCCCGGTTATCCTGGTGTTTGCCGGCGTCGACGGCGCCGGCAAAGGTGAAACCGTCAACCTCCTGAACGCCTGGATGGACCCTCGCTGGCTGGTGACTCGGGCCTACGGGGAACCCGCCGACGTGGAACGCGAACGGCCTGAATATTGGCGCTTCTGGCGCGACCTGCCCCCCAAAGGACAAGTCGGCATGTTTCTCAGTGCCTGGTATTCCAAGCCGGTGCTCGACATGGCTTACGGGCGGATCGATCTGCCGAATTTTGACGAGCGTCTGGATCGGATCATCGCCTTTGAGAACGCACTGGCCGACGACCGGGCGGTGATCCTCAAGTTCTGGATGCACCTTAGCCGGATCGCGCAGAAACGACGCCTGAAGGCCATGGAGAAGGATCCGCTGCTGCGCTGGCGGGTCACCGAGGTGGATTGGCAACATTGGCGCATGTACGACCGCTTCATCGAGGCCGCGGAACGCACCATCATGCGTACCAGCACCGCCAAAGGGCCTTGGTTTATCGTGGAGGGAGCAGACGAGCGTTACCGCAGCCTGGCGGTGGGCACCATCATACGGGACGGGATTCGCAAACGCCTGGAGGAGGTGCGCCTCGAAGCGGATCACAGGGCGAACCGGGCAAGCACTGTGTCCGATAATCCCGGGACACCCACGGTTATCCAAGGAACCGCCACCGTGCTCGGGAACACCGGATCACCCTTGCGCACCGTGCTCAGCGCTCTGGATATGGCCAAATCCCTGGACAAGACAGCCTATCCACTCCAGTTAAAGCGCTACCAAGCCAAGCTCAATCTTTTGCATCGCACGGCATTGCAGGCGGGAACCTCCACCATCGTGGTGTTCGAAGGTCCCGATGCGGCGGGCAAGGGAGGCGCCATCCGCCGGCTCACCGAAGCCCTCGATGCCCGTAACTATCAGGTCATCCCCACCGCGGCGCCCACCGATGAGGAACGAGCGCAGCATTATCTCTGGCGATTTTGGCGCCATCTTTCGCGGGCCGGGCGCTTCACCATCTTCGATCGCAGCTGGTACGGACGTGTCCTGGTGGAGCGGGTCGAGGGCTTCGCCAGCGAGGCGGAACTAGGCCGCGCCTACGGAGAAATCAACGACTTCGAGGCACAGCTGATCGAGCACGGAATCGTATTGCTGAAATACTGGCTGCACATTACCAAAGATGAACAACACCAGCGCTTCAAGGCGCGCGAGGAAACCCCCCATAAGCAATGGAAGCTAACCGACGAAGACTGGCGTAATCGAGAGAAATGGGACGCCTACGAGATCGCCGTGAACGACATGGTGGAACACACCAGTACGTCGTTGTCACCCTGGATCCTGGTGGAAGGCAATGACAAGCGGTTCGCGCGGATCAAGGTATTTAAGACCCTGTGCGCCAAGCTCGAGGAGAAGTTGAAGGCCAAGTAAGCTGTTGAGATCCTGTCTCCCCCGCTCACAAGCCGTTTTAAAAAGGGGCGCGGCCCGCGGGGGAGACCAGAATGGCAGCGAGCGTCCAGAGGATCCCGGTCCCTCCCATCGATTTTCCTTCTTTGACTCGGCCACTTTCGAGTTGACAATACTTTTATATTTCTAGATTATTGGAACTATGGATAAACAAGGGGCGATCGCCGTCTTGAGCGCCTTAGCCCAGGAAACCCGGCTCGATATCTTTCGCTATCTGGTCGAAAGCAGTCCCCCCGGTCGGGCCGCCGGGCAAATTGCCGAGCGGCTCCAGGTACCGTGGGCCACGCTGTCTTTTCATCTCAAGACACTGCAGCAGGCGGGCCTGTTGGATCGCCAGCGGGAGGGCCGCTCCATCATTTATTCCGTTAAGTTTACGACCATGAACGCCGTGATGAGCTACCTCATGGAGAACTGTTGCCAAGGGCATCCGGAGGCCTGCGCAGTCGCGGTGAGCGAGCCCGCTAGGAAGCTGTTTTAAAAATGTCGCGAGTGCCGGCAGAGCAAGGCGCACGGCGGCAAAGAACCGCAGTGTACAAACGAGTACATGAGGATTCTGAGCCGCCGCGCAACGCAGCT
>CAZUZO010000108.1:0-12140 GCA_964624765.1 uncultured Thiotrichales bacterium | reverse complement strand
TATATCTGTCAGACCGCTGCCGCTACGCGCTACCAGTTACTCGTAACGCACACCCGATTTTGCTTCGCATCGGAGTTCCAGATGTCTGAACCTGCGTTGAAACGACTCACCTTTGACGACGTGGAGAAGCTCGAAGACCGCGACGGCTTGCGCTACGAGCTATGGGATGGCGAGCCGGTGGCCATGACTGTCGGCACCCCGGCGCATAACCTCATTGCGCTCGGTCTACGTGATGTGATTAAGCCTCAGCTTGAACCGGCTTGCCGCGTGTTTGTAGCCGACGTCGGTTTGCGTCTCGGAGAATCCCAGCATAGCAACAAGGCCTATCCCGATGTCATGGTGGTCTACAACCCAAAGCCCGAGACTTATCAGTCGAACGCCGTACTCGTAGCCGAAGTACTTAGCGACAACAGCGTGAGCCGGGATCGGAACAAGAAGTTCAAGGCTTACGCGGCGCAGGGTGCGGTTCAAACCTACCTTATCCTTTCCCAAAGCGCCGTTGAGATTGAAGTCTACCGCCGTGCGAACGCATGGACCGAGGAAATCTACCGCGGCGCGGAGTCGATAATCGAACTTCCCCACCCGGCGCTTCGATTACCCTTGCGCGAGATCTATGCCGGCGTTTGGGAGGAACCGACCGGCAGGAAGCTAGGATGAACTCCCGCGCATCGGTCTGTTGCGTTCTCGGCTTCTGGACGGAGAGGAAAGGGGTCTGCCCCCGTATTTTACGGGAAGCGGAGCGGACAAAAGGACATCCGCCCCTCTCACCGTCGAGATAAATCCAGTCTCGCCCTATTTATTTTAGTCTACACCGTTTGCAGTTCGCGCACATGAGCAATATCGCGCTGGACAATAGGACGAACTTGGGTAGGAAGCAACGTGATTATAGCCACCGTTTCACTGGCCAGGGTCATAAATTCAACCTCGTAACCCGCGCCACCTTGATGAACGTGGACAACCGTACCGATATCCCCTGCTTTCATTTTCTCTTCTGGTAAATCCTGAGTCAGCACGACGCAATCGTGTTCCTTAATCATAATCGGCCTCCAAGGGATGGGCAGTGATGAGACGGGGCGCACTGTTTCCATGGTCCAGTTGCCAGACCGTGCGAACGCGCGGTTGTTGACCAGTGGGCGTGCACAGTTCGCCATCCACTTCGTAACGAGGGCGAAAGCACCGGTTCCCTTGACTTTGCCTACCTCATGCCGCTGGCCATGTTCGCGTAAGGCCTCCGCCACAATCTCCCAAGCTTCTACTTGAAATCCGAACTCTGCGAAAAACCGTGCCTTGCTGGCTCCGTAGCGGTGAACCGGATTTAATTAAGTAATCGACAATCTTTTCTCGTTCGACCACCGCAAGATGAGCATTAGGCAACTTCATCTTTTGCACTCGCTGCGCGAAGTCACATGATACAATGCGTCGGCAAATCCGCTACAGCACAGCACGTCACCGGCGGCAAGTTAAATGGTCTGTCCCCTATTTCTGATTTGCGGCTGGCATCGACCCGTAGGCTACTCGAAGACCTCCGCCACTGCGACGCTCATCGTCGGAAAAGCCAGCGGCGAAACGCGCTCCTCGCGCGGGAACTCGATCCGCTTCGTGTAGCCGTGGGTCGTTGGCTCGCGATACACCTCAACGCACTTCGACTGCAGATTCACGATCCAGCTCTCCGCGATTCCGGACTTTGCATAGAGGACGAGCTTCGTGCCACGATCGTAGGCCAGCGTCGCGCCCGCCACCTCGATCAGCAGCAGCACGTCTTCCGGACCGGGCACTGCGGATACCGCATCGCCTGCGCGGGGTTTGAGAATCGCGAAGTCAGGCTGCGGTTCCGAATGCGGCGGCAACCTCACAGGATTCTGAACCGAGACCACCCCGAGATCCCCGACGGCGAGCACGAGCAGCTTTGTAAGCCGATTCACCACTGCCATATGCGGACCGCCGATCGGCGCCATCTCGATCAACTCCCCTTCAATCAGTTCCACACGGCTGTCTTCGTTCAAGATGCCCGCATCCCCCAGCCTGTGGTAATCCTCGACCGATAGCTTGTATCGCGTCGGCGTGAATACCTCACTCATTGGTCGATCCTTTTCACTGTCGCTCTCGTTTCCAGCCGGCCAGATCAGGGACGGCTACTTCCATGTCACACCCCAAGTGGACCTCCGGCTCGCCGATGATCCACCACCCACCTGGACTGTCTCAAACTCCTTGACACATTCCGCACGCAACAACGCCGGCTCAAAAAAATCGGAGTCCTTGCTGACTAGGATAAAGCCTTCCCGCTCGGCAAAATCGGCCACACTGGCGTCGGACGCCTGCGAAAGACCAAAGTCCTGCACATGGGCCGAACCGGGGGAAAGGTCGAGAGACCTCGTCCCAAGGCGCGGAGAGAGACTTTGGTCCAAGAGCAGCCTCACACCGGTATTGACAGCATGTGTCTTCCACGATCGGCAGCGAAAGCAAGACACGCCTGAATATCCTCCCGGGTGAGATAGGGAAAGTCGGTCAGCATTTCCTCCATCGTCATTCCGGAGCCGAGGTAGTCCAGGACGTCATAAACGGTGATGCGCATCCCGCGGAAGCAAGGTTTACCCCCGCATTTTCCTGGCTCAATGGTAATGATGTCGCGATAGTCGAGCATCTCTTGATGCTGTGCATGAAGGCAATAAATTCAACACTAGGCCTAAGGCGCACAAGCGTCAAGATTTAGCACGTGAGCCCGCAGGCACTCGCAACCCGGCCGCTCCACATCCTTGCTCGACTGCAGCGCGGCTGTACCAGTCAGAGTTCCGAAGTCAGCCTTTTGACCACACTATTGAAGGCCTTGAATAGAGTCCCCCTACTCGGGGCCAAGCCCCGCACCCAGCTGCGACCCCATCGCTGGGCCAGCCGACGCCGTTGTTACATCAGCTTGCCGGTTCTTCGGACAGGTCGGCTGTCGGTCGTGACCGCTCATCCGTCTTGCGCGTCTTGCGCGGCCGGCCGCGCTGGCCGCGGCTCACTCTTCGGCCCAGCATCGCCTCGACCTGCTTCTTGAACCGCTCCCCACCAAGGGCAAGGTTGCCGTTGGTGGCGTCGCGGATCTCCTGGACCACCTCCGGATCGAGTTCGCTGCGAAACAGTCGGCGATAGGCTTCGCGCCGCGCACCCTCAGTGTCCCCGAGCGCCAGGTACTGCGCGTGCGGTGTCAAGAAAGCCGAAGCCTTGCCCTCCGCGTTTGTCCGGTAGCTAGACCAGCGATAGTAGATAAATGGGGTCTGTCCCCTTTTCTTCTGCTATTACAATGCCGCGAATGGATTACGGATGGTGAGTTGGCTATCAAACACCTGACCGTGCTGCATGTCCTCCGAGTAGAGCGTTGCACACCCGGCCAGTAGCGCTGAGGCGATTATCATAGCGTCGTAGACTGAAAAGCTATAGCGCTCCGCGATTTTCAGACCGCGATCGTGGACTTCGACCGTAATCGGTTCGACCGGGCACACGGCGCGCACCTGGGATAGTATCTCGCGGATTTCGGCCCAAGACATTCCCAGCCTGCGCGTCGCCACGCTCGCGAACTCATTGAGCACCTGCACGCTGATAATGCCGCGGCCGGCAATCAGTTCTTCCGCCCGGTCAGCCTTGGCGCTGTCTCCGGACAACAGGTAGAGCAGGACATTGGTATCGAAGAACGCCTCACCTTCGTTCATGAGCTTCGAGCCGGTCGAATTTGAAGTCTGCCGGCAACCGACCGCGGTACTTTCTCAGCCGCACAAGAAGTTCACGGGCCGTAGGTATCTTCTTGATCTCGAGAGAGCGTGTCCCTACCACATGGATTTCTATGTCATCACCTTCCTTTAAGCTAAGCACTTCGACCACTGAGGCAGGCAGGCGCACTGCCAGACTGTTGCCCCATTTTGAAACTTGCATCTTGTCCTTCCGCACTGATGGATATACATAATTTATTGTATATCTTACCGACAGAAACCTCAACACGAAGCTCGTTGTAGGTACCGAAAGACAATGCTCCCCTTTCTCCCCCGAAGGGCATGTCAATCGTAAGCATTTGCTGCCACTGGGTAGCCATGGGGGCATCGCCATTGTGGAGCTAGCTGAAGCGATCAGGCGCCTCGGTGGCGAATAGAGCAGCCCACGACATTCAGGAAGATCGTCTCCCGGCTATCCCCGCGGGATGCCGGGCGATACCCTGCCCCGGGGAAACTCGATGTGAAAGAACCTAACCATGCCGTAAGCTGAGTCCAACTCATAGCAAAAGACTAGACCCCGTGACCATGACCATGCTGAGCCTAATCAACATTCTCGTAAAGCACAGCACTTTCGATCGTCAGCTCAAGGCTTGCAAAAAGAACCACCTCGTCGCCGCCGTATTCATAAAGCACCCAGTGATTAGTGGCATCCCGCCGAAAGATCTCCGCTTTATGCTTGGCGGGGTTGATCAACGCATATTCAAGCAGGGAAGGAAACTGCCGGTATTTCTCGAATTTCTCTCCTCGATCATAAGCCTCAGTGGACTCGGACAGGACTTCCACGATCAATCGAGGTTCGGTCATGTACCGCTCTGCCTGGTGATCGGCTTCCGAGCAGGTCACAAAGACATCCGGGTAAAAAAAGGCATCTGCTGCTTCCAGCTTCAGCTTCATATCCGCCATATACGATCGACACCGCGTGCCCTCAAGCTGGTTGCCGAGAAATCGAAATACATTTCCTGCCACCGTGGCATGCTGACGCGTCACGCCAACCATGGCGAAAGTTTCACCCCGAATAAATTCGTGTTTTTCAGACTGTCTCTCTTCCCACTCAAGAAATTCTTCAGCCGACATCCGTTCGGCGTTTGCGGGGTAAGACATCATCAATACTCCCAGTGAGTTGGCTGGGTAAATATGCCGTCACCAGGAGGCCGAAAACCCATATCTCTTCTTTGCCCTCTAGTGAACTTAATGCCTAGGGGATCCCTCATGGTGGTGCATTCTATTCTAGGCGATCTATTTGCTATGTTGCAAGACCTGACCCCTTCTCCCGATCGTCACATTGAACTTCATCGTTTGGCATCCCGCGCCTAACTCGGCAAGAGATAAATGGGGTCTGTCCCCTTTATTTTTCCCCTTTATTTTCCAAGGCCTGACCGCCTCGCTCCCCTGTTGTGTTTATTCATTCAGTAGAGCGGCCGAATGCCCTTGTTCGGTGAGCAAGACCACCGCTTTCTTGTCGAAGGACACAAAAATGTCGCCGCCCAGCCAGTTCCCCTCATGGGCAATGACGCCATCGGCAAAGTCGCCGCCGGCATCGAGCATTGACAGCCCCGCCTCGGCGGCGGGCCGGTTAGCAACCAGATTGCCGGTTTCGAGCAGCGCCCGCACGGCGGTCGCTATATCGGCCGGCGCCACGTCATAGACCTTGCGAAGCACCCACACGAATTCGCACAGAGTCGGTAGCGCAACTGCGATGACAGTGGCCTCTTTCAGGGCTCTTTCCGCCGCACGCACCTGTTTCTCGTCGTCACGAATAACGGCGCGCACGAGCACGTTGGTATCGACGGTGATCTTCATTCCTGGCCCGCCCAACCCCGTGCGGCCGCCTCGTTCATTTCTTCGATTGTGGCCATTTTCTTGGTCTTGCCCGCGAGCAACCCGATAAAGTCATCAATGGTCCCTGCAGGCCGGGCCGCCCTCACTTCGATTCGGCCACCGGGCAGTTCGTAAATCTCGATCTTTTGGCCCGGCCCAACCCCAAGATGGTGCAATAGGTCTTTCCGCAAGGTGACTTGTCCCTTTGCGGTTATGGTTAGTTTAGTCATGGCGTATCCTCTCGCTGGCACATTCTTAATGTAAGGAAAAAAACCCTTACTTTCAAGCCTTCGACCAATATGAGAATTGAAGAACTAAGAGGTGCGGCGAAAGGGAAGATCCGACCAAGTCCGTGCTCGGGAAACCGTCTCTAGGCTCAGAGCTTGTGAAAAAACCTGCTGCGCTACCCGATAGCGGCGTTGGGCGCTGCTCGCTCCTCGCCTATCTATCTGATATGTCTCGTCGCTGCGGCTGCGTCCGCAACGATTTTGAACAGCGTTTAGCTGGCCCCGAAAGGGCTAGCGCTACTCTGCCATGATCCTGGAATGCTCGCGCACCGACGCGATGGCCGCCTGCCAACCGCCGATCAGCCGCATCCGCTCATCGGCCGCCATCTGGGGCTCGAAGCGCACATCGCGGCGCCAATGAGCGCGCAGGCTGTCGACAGACTCGAACACACCCGCTTGCAGCCCAGCCAGATAGGCCGCACCGAGCGCCGTGGTCTCGATCACCGCCGGCCGCTCGACCGGCAGGGCGAGCATATCGGCGAGAAACTGGAGCAGCCAATCGTTCACCACCATACCCCCGTCGACCCGCACCGCCGAAATCGACTCCCTCGCGTCTGCCAGCATGGCGACGATCAGGTCCCGCGTCTGGTAGCAGACGGCTTCCAACGCGGCCCGCGCCAGATGGGCGATCCCGGTGTCGCGGGTGAGGCCAAACAAGGCCCCCCGGGCATGCGGATCCCAGTGGGGAGCCCCGAGTCCGACAAAGGCCGGCACCAAGTAAACGCCCCCGTTGTCTTTTAGTCCCCGGGCGAGGGCCTCGGTCTCACCGGCGACACGGATGATCTGCAAGCCGTCTCTTAGCCATTGCACGGCCGCTCCAGCGATGAAAATCGACCCTTCCAGCGCGTAGGCGGTATGGCCGTTCAGCCGGTAAGCGATGGTGGTCAGCAAACCCTGCCCCGATGTCACGGCCTGCTCGCCGGTGTTCATCACCGCAAAGGCACCGGTACCGTAAGTGCTTTTCACCATTCCACGCTCGACGCAGCCTTGACCGAGGGTGGCGGCCTGCTGATCGCCGGCGACCCCCCCGATGGTCATCGCCTTGCCCAACACTTCCTTGGCGGTGGTACCATAGTGAGCGGCGCAATCGCGTACCTCAGGCAGAACAGACCTCGGCACCCTGAGGAGATCAAGAAGCTCATCGTCCCACTCCTGGGTGTAGATGTTAAAGAGCAGGCTGCGGGCAGCGTTGGTGACATCCGTCGCATGCACCGCACCGGCTGTCAAACGCCAGATCAGATAGGTATCGACCGTCCCGAATGCCAACCGACCCTGCTCGGCGCTGCGTCGAGCCCCGGCCACGTGGTCGAGGATCCAGGCGATCTTGGTGGCACAAAAATAGGGATCGATCACTAAACCGGTCTTCGCCGCCACCACGGTCTCTGCGCCTTGGGCCTTCAGCGCCCGGCATTGGTCGGCGGTGCGCCGATCCTGCCAAACGATGGCCGGATAGATGGGCTTCCCGGTCGCCCTATTCCAGAGCAGGGTGGTCTCGCGTTGATTGGCAATGCCGATAGCCGCCACGGGCGCAGACACGCATCCCAAGGCCTCGCGACAAACCGCGACGGTCGTCGACCAGATCGCCTCTGGGTCGTGCTCGACCCAAGCGGGTCGCGGATAGTGTTGGGCAAATTCTCGTTGGGCGCTGGCCAGCGGCCGGCCGTGGCCGTCGAACACGATCGCCCGGCTGCTCGTGGTGCCCTGATCGATAGCCAGTAGGCTGGCGTCTTCCATGTTCTAAACCTCCCTCCTGGGAAAAGGGGCAACCGTCATGCCCCCCAGCTGGTCCCCTCCAGCACCGGCACGATGAGCACCGGCTTGCGTGAAAGCAGCGTTACCCGGTGGACCGTAGAACCGAGAAACGCATTCCGTAGGGCGGAACGAGGGCCCCTTCCCGCGACGATCAGATCGACGTCGAGCCGCTCTGCCTCCTGGGCAATGACTTCCCAAGGCGTACCCGGGAGGACCTTGATCTCGCCGATGAAATCCAGCTCGTCCAGGCGGGTGTTCAGTTCTTCGGCACAGAAGCGCTCCAGCCAGCCGCGGATCTCGTCGAGCACATGCTGTGGAGCTTCGGCCCGCAATTGATCGGCCATCGCCTGAGAGAGATACGCCTCCACCATGAACCGGCTGGCATCGCTGAGCGGCTGGACCACATGCAACAGCGTGAGCTTGGCGTTGTGGGTCTTGGCCAGGCTCACGGCAAACCGCAATACCGGTCGGGTATCGTCGTGTAGGTTGGTGGTATAGAGAATCCTCTTGATTTCCGGCAACATGAGTCGGCTCCCTGGCTATCAAATCATGGACACCTGCTGACACAGCGGCGGCGCGAAGGGTCAAGGGAACGCTGACACGGACCTCACGCTGCGCGTCTTATTGGGTTCATGACGGCGGTGCCGATACTGCCCAGCTGGGCGGTATTCCCCCCTCGATGGAGAATACGGCGGTGCCCAGGAAATAGAACACCAGTGTAATGATGACCACGCCGAGCAGGTTGATGACGAACCCGGTCTTCACCATGTCGCCGATCGCCACTCGACCGCTGCCGAAAACCACCGCGTTGGGCGGTGTAGCCACCGGCATCATGAAGGCACACGAGGCGGAGAGCGTGGCCGGAATCATGAGTAACATCGGATTTTCACCCATGGCGACACCTACCGAGGCCAGAATGGGGAGGATCATCTGGGCAGTGGCGGTGTTGGATGTCACCTCGGTGAGAAACGTCAGCGACAGACAGATCAGCGCGATCATCAGCAGCGGCGGGAACCCAGCCAACAGCTGTAATCGACTACCGAGATAGTCCGCAAGCCCGCTGACCTGAAATCCCTCGGCCAGTGCGAATCCGCCCCCAAACAAAATGATGATGCCCCACGGGAGGTTCTTAAACACCGTGGCATCCATGAGGGTGGCCGCCTTGGACCGTGCGTCCGGGGTGCGAGTGGGCACTAAGAACAGCAACGACGCCATAAACAGCGCCACCGTGCCGTCGTCGACCATGCCGGGATCCGGGAGCCAGTTCGACCAACCCGGGATTGTGACAAAACCAAGCTGCAGATTACCTCGAAATACCCACAACAGGGCGGTGATAATGAACACCAGGAAGACGACGCGTTCCTCGAAGCGCATGCTGCCGAGGCTCTTCAATTCCTGCTCGACAATGCTGCGATCGACCTTCAAGTGCGCCGCGGGGCGGTACAGAATCTTAGTGATGACAACCCAGGTCACCGCCAGCATGATCAGGCTCAGGGGCAACCCCATGATAAACCAGGTTCCAAAGCCCACCCCCGGACCCTCGGGGAAAGTCAGCTCGAACACCCGTTGGAAAGCCAGGTTGGGTGGCGTGCCGACGAGGGTCGCCATACCGCCCACGGACGCGGCGTAGGCGATGCCGAGCATCAGGCCCACGGAAAAATTGCGCGTAGCCTCGGTCTCGAATTCACTTTCCATCTGCAAAATGATGGAGAGCCCGATGGGAAGCATCATGACCGCCGTAGCGGTATTCGATATCCACATGGACAAAAACGCCGACGCCACCATAAAACCTAAGATGATGCGGCTCGGCCCCCCGCCGATGGTCTTGATCACCACCAACGCGATCCGCTTATGTAGATCCCAGCGTTCCATGGTCAAGGCGATCATGAAGCCCCCCATGAACAAGACGATGGTGCTGTTGAAATACAGCGGTGCGGTGCCATTACTGGTCAAGATGTCGAGCAGGGGAAACAACAACAGCGGCAGGATGGCGGTCGCCGCCAGCGGAATCGCTTCAGTCACCCACCAGATCGCCATCAGGATCGCCACGGCGGCCATGCGGGTCACAATGGGTTTATCCGGATCCAGGTCGAAGGACAAGACCAGGAAGAACAGCACGACGCCGAGCACCAAGCCGACTTGTTGCAGCGGCGTTCTCGCATACAGCACGGTTGACACGGCGTCTTCCTGTCAGCAGTGGTGTCGTTAATTATTCTATGATGGGCTATCAGACAAGGCGGACTTTATGCCTGCATTTAACAGATTTCGCCAGCGATCACGCCCATGGCGGCAAGGAATCAAGCGTGACCTTACCGATCCCAGCCCATCCAAGCCCCTTGTGACCATAGAGAGCACCTTCGCCGAACGCATAACCCAGCACGCCAATCTTGTGCCTGCAGCCAGCCGATGCTCCTCGGCCAAGCTAGGTCACCTGTCCGCGTGGCGCCGTGACGCCAGCGGCACGCTCCTCCACTGCGATCTGTGCTTCCGTCCTAAGCCCAAGCTTCTCATGGCCCAGGCCGGAGGACAAAAGCGCGTGAAGGCGCTCTGCAGGCAATTGAAACCGATAAACAGGGTGAACCATGTCCATACAGGTTGTGAAAAAACCGTCGCGAGCGGCCCGAGAGCCAGGTGGACGGCGCAAATCCGAGAGGCTCCTAAAACCATCGAGATATCCCGATAACGTCAGTGCCGAGAAACATCGGCTAGTCACAGAGGTGTGCCGTGCCCGTCAGTGACAAATACATCAACTATGTGCAAGACCTGCTGCAGGACTTCGCACCCCTTCGCGTCAAGCGCATGTTTGGCGGCGCGGGTGTGTATAGTGGCAACTTATTTTTTGCCATCATCGCAGACGATGAGCTGTACCT
This sequence comes from uncultured Thiotrichales bacterium, assembly GCA_964624765.1. Taxonomy (GTDB): domain Bacteria; phylum Pseudomonadota; class Gammaproteobacteria; order HK1; family HK1; genus JAGTVB01. The sequence goes on along the minus strand of CAZUZO010000108.1, from coordinate 1,667 downwards.
AAAGGTGGACCACCAGAACCGTACAGACTACGAGGCGCAGGGATTGCAACCCTTCACCTATATGATGAAAGGTGGAAAGACCGCCACCATGAGCTATTACCCGCTTCCCGCGGACGTGCTGGAAGATACTGATGGGCTGCGTGACTGGGTGCGCAAGGCCCTGGCGGCGGCGCACCGAGCCAAGCACAAGACATCCTGACCGCAGCTGGCCCTAAGGAGCGGCGAAACTCCAATCCGGCTTCGAAAAAGCAATGACCGAGGCCAAATCGGCAAAACCAAGAGCATCTCGTGTTCAAAGGCTCTTGCCAGTCCCGAGACGACTCTTGACATCTGTCGGGCAAAGCCCTGCGCCTCAACCCTAGATCCAGCATTCTCAGCGTCACAACGTCTTTCAGGTGGATACGCTGCACGTATCCACCCTACAATCTAAACCGGCCATTCCGGAATCATGCTGAAATTTTCGCCTCGCTAGGGCGTGACTCATGCAACGCCTATTGAAAACGTTGTTGGCTATTGTGCTTATCTCGCCCATGGGAGCAAGCCCCGCTCGATCGGAGCCGGCCCGGCCGCTGACTATCGCCGATGCCATGGCACGGATCTGCCGACAGGATGCACTACCTACAGCCAGCCTGGAAAGACTCGTGGCAACCTATCTCGGGGAGTATCAGAACTGGCGGTTCCATTTGCGCGAAGGCAAGACCATCCATAACGCGGTGCTTGACGCCGCCGGTAGACTATCGAGATCCACGCGCACCGATGCCCGCAGCGAAAGGGAGGCAGAGTATTGGGCAGGGATGCCCCCGGCGGCTCAGACGATCGAAACTTTCCTCAACGATGCCATGATTGCAGACGCCCGAACTCAAGTCGAAGCGCTGGGCGTGCCGTTAACGGGGGCTTATGTTTTGCGTTACGCGGCCCGGCGTCCCAACCAGAGTGACAGAGTGGCCCTGCATACCGTCGAGGTCATTTTCGAGTTAACTAAAGAGGAGCGCAAAGGTAAACGGGTAGTCTACCGGGATGGGCTTTTTGCGGAGCTGACCGACGTCAAACTCCTCAACATCATGATCCCGGCCGCTCGCCCACCCGAGATAGCGGCACCCACGATCGCGATCCCGACGCCCCGGTTTCCCGAGGCCCAATATCCTGTCATCAAGGTGCCCGAACTTTCCAGTACTGGGGTCCGCTTCCAGGAAGGCGATAATCTTGCGATCATCACGTTGGACGGGGCGATTTTATTCGACTTCGACGAATCGGATCTGCGTGCCGATGCGCAAGGGATCCTCCAGCGCCTCTTCGAACTGCTGACCTCCCGCTACTCTGGCGCTCCCGTGGAAGTTCAGGGCCACACCGATTCCATAGGCACAGCCCAGTACAACCAGGCGCTATCCGAACGCCGCGCCGAATCGGTGATGCGTTGGTTTGTCGAGCAGGGCCTCCCACAGGAGCGATTACGTGCCGCCGGATTCGGTGCGACCGTGCCGGTGGCACCGAATCTCCATCCTGACGGATCGGATAATCGCGAAGGGCGACAGAAAAACCGGCGGGTCGAGGTGATCGTTCATAAAGCTAGCGTTTGAAGTCAGAGCTTGTGAAAAAACCTGCTACACGGCCTGATAGCGGCGTTGGGCGGTGCTCGCTCCTCGCCTATCTATCTGATATGTCTCGTC
>CAZUZO010000107.1:0-12457 GCA_964624765.1 uncultured Thiotrichales bacterium | reverse complement strand
GCCGCTCGCCAGCTAGGATATCGAGGGATCGCTGGCTCGGGGGCGGCCTACCGAGACCGAGCACCGAACATCAGTCAGTGCCTTGCAGCCTATCGGAGGCGCCGGGAGTATCCGGCAGCGCCGGTGAGGGAAGTTCCTTCGCCGCTTCTGCGCCGGGCTCATGGCTGCTCGCTTCCGGCTCAGGCTCTTGCGCCGGCGTCGGCTTGTCCGCCACAACGAGTTTATCTTGGGCGGCGGCGTCCAGCAGCGGTTTGGCATTCCATTCCTCAAGCTCCAGATACCATGGCTGATTAGAGGCCTTCAGCACATACCGCTCATTTCCCTCTGGCTTGGACAAGGTCCACGCAATCGCCTGGCCGTCGCCCTGCTGCAGACTTAGGGATAGCAGCGGTTGATCTTGCTGCCATTCGGGTTGGGCGTCGAGGCCCAGCACACCGTCCACGCGCAGCTCACTGATGGCCCGCACCAGGATCTGCGCCCTCTCGGAGTCCAGCTGCTCGCCCTCGGCCAACCCCTCAGCACGCCAACTAGCCTGCGCTTGACCATCGCCGTGCTGAGCGTGATGCACCAGTTTAAGGCCGCCTTGACCGTGCGGCTTCATCTCGATAGCTTGGAGAGCATCAGCATCGACCTTGAGGAGGGCATTGTCCAACCATTCCCTCGCTTGGATCGGAAGCTCGTAAGCCGTCAGCTCCACCGCATACACCGCATCATCCGCGGCGGTGCGCGCATGGATTTTACGCAATCCGGGCGAGCTGCCGAGGTAGAGCGTGACCAGAGCTTCATCGCCCTGCTGGACAACGACTCGGCGCTCAAAACTGTCGTCGGCGACTTGGAACCGCTTCAGCGCTCCTGCAGTCGTAGCCACCGCATAGCCCCGCTTAAGGTCGACCAGCTTGTCCAGCATAGCTTGCACCCGGGAAACATCCGCCGGAGCATCATAGTAGTCTGGCAAAAGCCACTGTCCGTCCTGCTTCTTCAGCTCCACGGAGGCGGTTATCTCGGCGCTCTTGTCCGCTGATTGGACATCACCGGTCGGACCTTCAATAACGAGCCGGTCAGAGGCCTTGATGTCGGCCTCCACCAGCGGCGTGTCAGGCTTCTGGGCCGCTAGGCGGCCGTTGCCCAGACCAAGGCCTACCGCCAGCGCCAATTGCAAGACCAGCACGACAGCCAGTACAGGTATCCAACGCTGCATCGATCACACCTCCCGCAGAATCTCTGCGTAACGCGCCTCGGCAGTACGCCGGCGACGTCGATTGAGAAACCATACTAGTACCAGACCAGCCGCCGCCAGGCCGTAGTTCAGGTATTCCCAAAACGCCTGGGCGTCGCGCCCCAGGGGGACCAGGGTGCGGGCAAAATGGCCTCGGCTGCGTATGCCGAGCAGTCCCTGGTCCTCCAACGACCAATCGATGAGATTCTGAGCGAATTCCGCGGGCTTCAGATAGCGTGTGCCCAATGCCTGGCTCATCAGATTCTCCGCCTGATCAGAGAACAATGCGCTGGAGCCCACCAGGATCACGCGTGCAGAATCCGGCGAGCGCTCGATGATACCGGCGATGGCGGTATCCTTGCCCGGCTGCTCAGCGGCCGTAGCTTGGGGCTCACCGTTCTCAACGGCGGCATCCTCTGGGTTTTGCTCCTCCGTAGCGGGCGGGGCATCGTTCGTAGACTCCAGCAACGGCGACGGCTTGCCCTTGAACGCCGAAGCGAAGCGACCCTCCACCATTACCGCCAGCAACTGGGACGCACGTTCCTCGCCCTCGGTGAAGCCCAAAGTCGGGTAAGTCCGGTAGTCTGGTACCAGATCTTGGCTATCGGAAACCCAGCTCTTGGCCGAGGAACGCAGCAGCGCAGTCACCTGGCGGCCGTCATTCTTATCGGTGTCCACCCTCACCGGCGCGCCCCAAGGCACGTAGATCTGACCGAGGCCTGAGGTAATCGCGCTGTCGGAATTCAACCCCTCGCCCCGCACATCGACAATGTAGGGGTAATTGATGAGGCGAATCTCACGCACGCTAAAGCCACCGATGCGCCGCTCCACCGGGATGGGTAGAGCACCACTTTGCGGATCCAGCACCAACTCTTCGCCGAGAGAAAGGCCTTGGCCAGCCAACCAATCCTCCAGTCCACTCTTGATCGCGCGGGCCTCGATGCCCTGACCGACTTCGACGTCCATCGGTGCCGTAGCCAGTAGCACGGTTCCTCCTTGCATGAGAAATTGGTCGATGGCGAACAGCTGCTTCGCCTTCAAGTCTTGGGGCGCCAAGATGACCAGCAGGTCGGCCTCGGCCGGCACCCGACCTCCTTCGAGGTCGGTGTCAAGCCACCGCACTGACTCACTGAGGGCCTCACGCAGTGCCGAAAAACGCTTAGCGTCACTGGCGCCCCCAAGGCCCGCAATGTTGGGGGTTGCCGGCGGCGCCAACACCGCCACGGTCTTCAGAAAACCCGGTGAGAAACGCTTAATGGCTGATTCCAGCGCTCGCCGAAATCCCGCCTCGTCGAAGTCTGCCGGCAACGGCACTTGTACGGTGTCCTGCCCGTCACTTAAAGTGAGATAGAACCAAAAGGGCCTCGGATCCAACAGGCCGGTGATTAAGGGACGAAAACCATAGTCATCGCTTAGCCTCTGGGCCAGAGCCTGGTCGGTATCCGGATCGGCAAACACTACTTTGAAATTATCTCCCGCCTCCCGGCGGATGGTCTCCAAAGCGGCCTCAAGTGCTGCGCGCAAATCCTTTAACTCATTCGGCAAGGTGTTCTCACCAGAAATGTACCCGGTGAAGGTCACCGGGCGAGTGAGGGCATCGAACGGACTACCGCCACCTTGGTAACTGGTCAGTACCTTGCGAATCGCACGAGTAACGTCGTACTCAGGGTTCCTCAGCTCTACGTCGAGATCGGACTCAGAGCGCACCTTGATGTCTATGAGTGCGCGGTAATTGAGGACCTCGTATTGATCCCCGTAAGCCACCAGGATATCGAAGTAGGAATTGACCACCGATGCCTGATACTTGCTCGCAGTTTGAAACGGCACCGGTTGAATCCCGTACTTAGTGCCGGCTTCCTCTTCCAGCTCCGGGTTATCGTGGGGGTCGATGAACTCAACCCGCACCTTATCGCCGCCGGCTGCGGCGTATTCCGCCAACAGGTCGCGCAACTGGGGGACCAGGGGGGCTAGCAAGGGATGGGTAGAAGCGCTGAAATAACCGCGGATCAGCAACGGCTCTTGCAGCTGGGCCAAATAGCCACGGGTGGAATCGGACAGGGTATACAGGTTTCCCGCAGTCAGATCGGCCCGCACCCAAGTCACCTGGTTCAACCACAAATTGGCGCCGAGCACGTTGGCCACCAACAACCCGCCCACCCAATGCCACGTGCGGTGCCCAGGCTGGGAGCTGTTGTTGGCCCAGCGCAACCTTTCCAACGACAGACGATTGAGCACTAGGAAGGCGACGGTAATGGAAAGGTAGTAATAAAGATCCCGCAGGTCCAGCACACCGCGGGTAATGGATTCGAAGCGTGAACCCGCACCCAGCCCCCGCATCAGCTCGCCTGTACGGTGCCCAAACAGCGAGGTCAGCGCCGAGGAGCCCACCAAGTAAAATATCCCGGCGATCACCACTGTGAGAATCAGGCTGACGATCTGATTGTCGGTACGCGAAGAAACCCACAGACCGATCGCCACGTAGGCCGCCGCCAAAGTCAGAGCGGCCAGATAGCCACCCACCACCGGTCCCCAATCCAGTGATCCCAGGAAAGCCACGGTCACCGGCAAGGGCAGAGTCAACGCTAAGGCGATGGTGACCAGGCTCATGCCTCCGAGGAACTTGCCGAGAACCTGGTCGGTGGGCGAGGCCGGAGCCGTGAGCAGCAGTTCCAAGGTACCGGCGCGGCGCTCCTCTGCCCAGGAGCGCATGGTCAGCGCCGCCACGAGAAAAATCAGCAAAACCGGCATCCACTGAAACAGCGGACGCACGTCGGCAATGTTGCGCGCGAAAAACGTCTCAACCCAGAAAAACACGAAGAGGGTGACCCCCAGAAAGGCCCCCAAGAACAGAAAGGCTGCCGGCGAAGCGAAGAAGCCGGCCAGTTCCTTACGAGCGATGGGGATGACGTCACGCAGCATGTTTCACCTCCCTCGCCTCGGCCGGTTGCGCCTTGCTCGCCTCGGCATAAACCGTCTCCAGATCGCGCCGTTCGGGGCAGAGCCCAAACAGTGAGAACCCGGCGCGCTGCACCGCTGTGCTGACCTTAGGTGCGGTTCCCTCGGCTGCCTGCAGGGCATAGCAGTGACGGCCGTCGACGCTTTGTTCGAAAACCACCGATGTAACGCCTTCGATAGCTTCGAGGACCGGCCGTGCCGTCGCTTCCGCCTGGTCCAAGGTCACCAGCAACCGCGCGCCACGCTGCAGCTCATCCAGACGCGCATCCACGACCTTGCGGCCGGCGCGTAGCACCACCACGCGCTCACAAACCGCTTGCACTTCCTGCAGCACATGGGTGGAGATAATGACCGTGGCGGTGGTCGCCAGCTCGCGGATGAGATCGCGCATGTGCAGGATCTGGGTCGGGTCCAAGCCATTCGTGGGCTCATCTAAGATGACGATATCCGGAGCATGCAAGATCGCCTGAGCAACCCCGACCCGTTGGCGGTAACCCCGCGAGAGGGTCTCGATGGAGGCTGTGGCTTTTTCTCTCAGAGCCGTACGTCGAATCGCGGCGGCGATGGCTTGAGCGCGCCGAGGGGCCGGAACATCGTGCAGGGCAGCCTGGTACTCAAGGAAATCGATCACCGTCATCTCCGGCCACAGTGGACAATTCTCTGGCAGGTAGCCGATACGCGCCTGGATGGCCCGCGTATCGCGCCCCATCTCGAGATCGCCGACACGAATGGACCCAGCCGTCGGTTCCAGGAAGCCGGTCAACATTTTCATGAGGGTGGTCTTGCCAGCCCCATTGTGGCCAAGCAGCCCCACCACCTCCCCGCGACTGATGCGAAAGCAAACATCGTCTACGGCGGTGAAATCGCCATAGCAGCGCGTCAGGTGTTGCAAATCGATCATGCGCTACCCCTCGTCTGTATCTCCATCTGTACCTCTATTACACCGAGCTATCGCATACCCCCGGGCCCTGACACCGCAGTCGCCGCGAGCATCCGGGCCCTGGAGTCTGTGCGGCGGCGGCATTGATGGCATCTCATCTCACAAGCCTCGACGATCCTGCGTCCCGCCCTATGACCAGGGACCATTCAGGGTGCCACAGGGGATTCGGCGCCGATACGACGCTCCGGAGAGTGGCCCGAACGAAACCAGGACGATGGCCGCATTTCCTAAGCCGGCCAAACGGTTGCGCGGTTATGTTTGCTTCTCAAGGCAAAAAAGACGCCAAAAAGTTCCCGCCGTCAAGGGCAAACATTGGGCTCCAGTCATCGGGGAGGTCCCTGACTTCGTGCCCTGGAACCGCGAGCGGGGGATGCGGCCACCATCCGGCGCTCCTTAAGAAGCTGTTTTAAAAATTACTGCGCTTGCCTGAGCTGCGTTGCGCGGCAGCTCGAAATGCTCATGTACTCCTTTGTACACTCCGCTTTCTCGCTGCCGTGCGCCTTGCTCTGGCGGCGCTCGTGACGTTTTTAAAACAGTTTCTAAGGCGACGCTGGTGAGCCGATAGCCGGTCCAACATTGCGAAAACCGAAGGTGAGCGAAAAGCCTGTACGCTAGGACGACCATCCTTCTTCGCCCACAGCGCGCAGCCGCGCACGCAGCAGTTCCATTTCTTCGAGGAGATCGATCGCCAACGCTGCGCCGGCACAATTCACTCCTAGATCCCGCTGCAGTGTCAAAGCCACTCGAACCCGGCGCAGGCTCGCGCCGGCGAAACGCCAGCGTCCGGGTTCTCGTCCGGTGGGCTCGATGATCCCCTCATCCACGAGATCGAAGACTTGCTCGGCCCGCAGCCGGGAGGCACGGCAAAGCTCGGCCAGCGAGAGCTCGACCTCGTCCTCCAGCACTTCACCCGATAGTAATGGTAGTAGATCACTTTTCATCAGGATTAAACCCCCAGGTGCCGGCGTGGATTGAACCTCAGCTCCTGTGCCATCTTCTGGTAAACCGCCTTCGCGGCATCCGTGTCAGCTGGCGGCAGCGCGATCTGCAACACCACATACAGATCCCCGTGTGGTTTACCGGGAATGCCACGATCCTTCAGGCGCAGCTTACGCTCGGCCGCCGAGCCGGCGGGGATCTTCAAATCGACAATGCCGGTCGGCGTAGGGGCCTTCACCGTCGCCCCCAACGCTGCTTCCCACGGTGCTATAGGCAGTTCTAGGAACACATCCCGCCCTTGTACCCGGTAAAGGGGGTGGGGTCGAAACTCGATCTCGAGATAGAGATCGCCCGCCTGCCCCTTCCCAATACCCGCCCCACCTTGGCCGGCGAGACGGATATGCTGTCCTTGACGTACGCCCTTCGGAATACGCACGTTTAGCGCACGCTCACCCGCCATCGGCCTACCTTCGGGGCTGAGCTCGGTTTGGCGCAGGGTCAGGGTGCGAGTCGCCCCATGATACGCATCCTCGATGTCCATGAGCACCTTGGCGTAGGTGTCCTCGCCGCGCGCCTGAAACGCCTCCCCGTGCGCCCAAACAAAACCTCGACCAAACAGGGATTCGAAAAAATCGCTGAACTGAGTGGCATCACCGTGGGTAAATCCTCCTCCGGCGAACGAAAAGCCCTGGTCCCAGTCCGGTGGCGGTCGAAACTCCTGACCCGCCCGCCAATCGGTCCCCAACCGATCGTAAGCCGCTCGTTTTTCTGGATCTTTCAAGACCTCGTAGGCTTCCCCTATCTCCTTGAAGCGTTGTTCCGCATCTGCTTCCTTGCTGACATCGGGATGGTATTTCCGCGCTAGCTTGCGGTAAGCACGCTTGATCTCATCCTGGGTGGCACTGCGCGAGAGGCCCATGGTCTTGTAGTAATCTTTATACTCCACTTACCCCTCCGACGGTTACCTTATCTCTCGAGGGCGTATCCGGTCTTCCAGTAACGCATTAACATCAGTATCTCAAGAAGGTATGACAGCCAGGGTTTCAGACACCCGAGAACCCTCTATTCCTGAAAGCGTGCAAAACAATCTCACAAACCATGGCAGGTCCAGGGCCATGGCCGGTCATCAAAACCCGCCTCCAGTGCGAAACCCGCTACCACCGAATCCGCCACTGCCGCCTCGCCCGCCAGCCCACGGGCTGCCACGACCAAAGCCACCGGAACCGAAGTGCGGATCGGCACGTCGGGGACGGTAGCGCTGTTGCTGCTCCAGCATCCGCCACAGCGCATCGCGGTTCAGCATTCCGTTGACAAAATCGCCCAACATTATGCTCACCATGGCCCCATCGGCAAAATGGGAATCCGGCCGATCGTAATGCCGGTGCTTGAATTGCGTGCGCAACGATTCCAGCTGTCCAAGTCGCTCACGATGTTGCTGGGTCAGCTGCTTCAGCTCCGACAACGTTGCTTCCAGTCTGCGCCGCTCCTGTTCAGTATCGAGTAGTCGACTGATGACCACATCATCTTCGGGAAACGGCGTCGCAAGGGCATCGCGACGCAGCCTCTGTAAGTCATCACGACTCAAGTCAGAGGCCAAATAGGTCACCGCCTGTTGATAATCTTCATCCTCCCCGATGGCGAAGCGCTCTCGGCGCTGCAATAACGCCTGGTAGTTGGCACCTACCGCTTCTATGCGCGAATCGATGGCATCGAGTTTGTCTTGCTCCTGCGCCTGCACCCCCTCGAGCGTAGAGATGCCGTTCCTCTCCCGAGCCTCGAGCTCCAGCTGGCGCAGCGCTTCGAATTCCCTCTGCGCGTGCTGTTGCAGCCGATCCGCGTGCTCGCGCAGGTGTCCTGGGATAGCCAGTAGCCGCCCATAATTGACGCTCGCATCGGTGTAACCGATAAGCTTTGCGATCTTGCTGTCCAACCATCGGGTAACAGGATTGGGCCGGTAGTCCACCGTCGCGTAGCGCCGCTGCCACAGATACATAAACAAGGAGTCGGTTCGATAAGACAGGCTCTTCTCCGCCTGTTCCTGCTCGCTGCGCGTTGCCTTGTCGCCAGCGTGCTGCGCCATGCGCTCAGCCGCGCGAGCGCGCTCCCGTTGGGCCTGGTAGCCGGGATCGACGTCGAGCTGTGCCTGAACCTTCGCCTCTGCAGCGTCCAATTCCTCCAGCGCGTGCTCGAGTACCCGCGCCTGAGCGGCTCGTTCTTGCTCAAGCTGCTGGCGATGCTCCTCTGCCAAACGGATCGCTCCATCGACCTCCTTGGACGCTGATTCCCGGGCTTGCAGCAGTGCCGCCACTTGACGCTCGGTGGCGTCGATTCGCGCCAGCACGGCACCGCTGGCAAGGGCGTCCACCCTAAAGCGAGCCAGCTCACGATAGTCTCGAGCCTCAGTTTTCTGTAGATCCAAAAGTTGGCCGCTCACGTCGCGAATACGGCTCTGTACCGCATCGAGCTTCGCCTGTTCGTCATTCAGCGAACGCTCGATGGATGCGAGAGTTTGGCGTCCGGAGATCATGGTCGATGCTTCACCAACGGGTGATCGCCGCGCCGGTGATCGGAAACAGATAATCAGGTTCCAGGTAACCACGGCGTTTCATGCCGAAGCGATTATTCTGGACGATGCCGTCGTCCCGCTTGTCCGCAGCCACGCGCTGAAACACCGCTTCGTCGACCCGTAGCCCCCACTGGGAAACACGTTCGGTCTTACCGGTTTCTTCGCTGGTCACCGCGACCCGCACGGCGGCCCCATCGGCACCGAGCGCCTCGACGACGATGTAGTAATTGCGCGCCGAGGTATTCAGATCGGGAATTCGCCACACACCCGTATGCTCTCCCGGTCGATTAACGATTTGCAACGAGTACTCTTGCTCCAAGGTATCGCGCAGGCTTGTCAGGGATTGCAGCGCCACCTGGGCACTCTTTCGATCGCCGTCCCGCAAAGCCGACTGTCCCTTAGCATGGTAACGTTCGGCAAGCGCCCTCGCGGCATCCACCTCAGCCACCTGCAGCACCGACTGGTGCAGCGTTTGGAGCTGCCCAGGCAAGGCCGCGCGCGGCGCCACCGCGAAAAAATAGTACAACGCCCACACCGCGACGAGCGCGGCACCTGCCCCCGCCAGCCACTTGCCCCAACGGTGGCGATTCACATAGAGGCGAGCCAACTTGACGGCAAAACTCTCCGGTGGTGGCTTGTAAACGAACCGCTCTTCCTTGAGCGCCGCCACCCCGGCCTCGAGAACCTGATCAGACACCTCAATGCCCTGCGCCGCGTATATCTTGCGCAACCGCTCCTTCAATTGCTCCTCCCGATGTTCTGTATCGAGTTCCTGCTCCACCCACTGGCTTCGATGGCGCAGTGTGTCCACCACATCCATGGCCAACATCATTTCATCCAGTGGAACCTTGGTCGAAGCCTCCGACTGAAGACTCATGGCGACGAGCCGAGGACCTTACCCTCCTCCGCCAGGCGTGCCAGGCGCCTTTTCCCGCTCTCCACCGCGGCCCGGATCTCTTCGGCGTTGGCCGTGCTTTGGGCGCGCATCTCGTCGATGATTTCCCGCGACCGGGTTTGGAAATTCACCACCGATTCCACCAGCTTTTTCACCGCATCGGCGCGGACGGTAGGCCCGTATCCGGCCATGATCGCCGCTTCCTGCACCTTGCCACCGATGTCCGCCAGCACCTCTAGGGATTGGCTGACACCTTCCTTCATGGCTTCCACCGTTTGGGTGCTCTCATGCAGGCCGAACATCCCAGTAAACGAGGCCGTCAACGCCGTCAAGACGGTCTCATTGGTGCTAAAGAAACTCACCGCTTGGGCATATACCCGCTCCTTGGCGTTGGTGGTTTGTAGCAGCCGGGCCATGACAACTTCCGAGGTATTGTAACTAACCGTCAAGTTATCCGAGAGATCCTTGGCGATCTGGTAGCGCTTCTCCGTATCCTGCAGGGCGCGCACTTTCTGGTCCCGGACCATCTCCTGCCGCGCCCGTTCGGCGGCCTCCTGGCCCTGATAATCCTCCACTGCCTGCAGCGCTTGCTCTACTTCCGCCTTGGCGGCATCGAGTTGTGTCTCAGCCTTATGCAACACCTCCAGAGCCAGGATCTCGGATTGTTTGACAGCACCCCGATAATCCTGATAGGCCTCAAGGATCCGCCGCTCACGCTGGATCTGGTCTCGGGCGGAAGCGGTGACGGCGAGATAGCTTTTCTTGATGTTGTCGAAACGGCTAGCGATATCGCCACGAGTCACTTTCGTCCAAACGTTGGAAATGCGCTCGAAGGTATCGAGTTTACCGTCTTCGACCTGATCCACCATGGACTTGGCATCGTCGCGGATGCTATTGAAGGCATTGGTAATAGCCTCATAGCGATTGCTGATCTCCATCGCCCGCACCTGCTGACGCACCACATCGTTGAACAGGGACGCCTGCGTCAAGGTCCGGGTGATGGCAATCACCCTGGCTTCATCGAGATCGGTAATTTGGTTCAGCAACGCCACGATAGGTTCGTCTTCGTTGCGGGGTTGGTCTGGCATCAGGCCCAGGTCTCGGATGGTGCCCAGGGCCTTGTCCAGATACTGCATCGGTGTATTTGTGGTATTCATCGCTTCCCCCAGAAAAGGTTCCATGGACACCGGTCCCGGCAAAGGGACTCCGCAGTGAACGCTCGGCACCACTACCGCAGGTGGTTTTGCTCGGTCGTCGGGTGCCGTTCCTGTCGAAGACGCAAGCAACGAAATGGTGCGGGGCTGGCCCGGCTTGGCCGTCGTCGATCAGCCATCAGGAGGACGCTACCACCCGCGCCCACTATGGGTCCTCATCGGTGATGTCCACCTGACCCGTAATGCGGCGCCAGATGTGCGACCAGGAAAGGCCGAGGGCGAGTAGCCCAGCCAAGCAAATCAGGGCGATCCAGGAAATCGACATGAACGAGTCAGCGTGCAGGATGCCGAGGTCAACAAGTAGCCAAACCGCCGTGCCAATGAGCGCGGCACCCAGAATCACCCCGACCAAGCCCAGCGAGCTCCTGGTGGCCACGATCAAAATCGTCCAGCCGGTGACAACGACAGCACCCGCAAAAAAGTGCTCCGGACCGATGTTTCCATCGCTGACAGCCCCTCGTACCCAATGAAAGTAGGAGTAGTGCGTAGGGTTATAGGTAGCCAAGACAAGAATCAGTGCGGCAAGGAAGCGCCAAACAAGACTGACAGCGTTGAATTCCCGCGATAGCCGCTTGCGTTCAGGCACCTGCTTGCTCATGTTTCTCCTTTGGCTCGGCCAACACCCGAAGCGACATTCTCCTCGGACCTCAGAACTTCGATCACTCCACCCCTCTTAGGTGAAGGAATGTCACTGACCACCGGCTCTAGCTTGGCAAGGACCGCAGCCTCGATGGCATCGGCCTTGGGCGCTATCCTTGTAGCATACGGTCGTCGCGGAGCGCCGCTGGATGACTGGCCTGTTAGGCGGGATCCGATAGAGAACGGCACCGAACCACACCCACAGATGGAGTGGCCACCCGAGTTCGACAGTTCGTTACAAGTTCTTGATTTCAAAACGGTAAAATGTGCCACCACAAAAGTGGTCACCTTGTAAACTCAATAGGTTGCGCCAATATCTGTCGAACTCGAGTGGCCAACCGTCATCCGCCAGACGGCTAGCGCAGCAACGCGATGAAGCCGAGGCAGAGCATCAAGGCACCGGCAACCACGATGCGCGTGTCTGGAGAGTGCACGTTGCGGCGCACCTCGACCACGAAATCGCTAGCGACCATGTTCTGCTGCGCAACCTCCTTGAGTACCAGAGTATAATCTCCACTCGTAGGGACCTCGAGGGTAGCCAGGACCTCACGGTAGACTTGCCATCCCGGTTCCGGGCCAGTAGCGCTGATCTGAAAAACGCTATCGGCAATGACGCCGCCTTCGCCCGTCAATGTTGCCCGATGACGGTTGTGGCCAGGCTCGACCAGGAACGTGTTCCAGTGGCCCCGCAGCTTCAGGGTTAGCCTGACCGGGTTCATCTCGGGATCTAACCGCAATACCACTGGCTCGAACGCTCGCGGCGCTATCGCAGGCGCATGGCTCTGCACCCCGGCTGTCGGTCGATCCTGCACCGCGACCGGCAGTACCATGACGACATCGCCGCTAAAATACCGGTAGAAAACATAGTACGCCGGTCCAAGCAGCAATCCACACACTATCAATACGATGGCAACCGACTTCACGGCTCACTGTCGCTTCAGAAGCTGTTTTAAACCGTCATGGCCGAGGGATTCGGCCACCCCGGACAATGAAAATCGGGCTTTTCACGGTAAAAATTACTGCGCTTGCCATAGCTGCGTTGCACGGCGGCTCGCAATCCTCATGTACTCCCTTGTACACTCCGGTTGCTTGC
>CAZUZO010000106.1:0-12621 GCA_964624765.1 uncultured Thiotrichales bacterium | reverse complement strand
CGCCGTCCGCCTTGCTCTCGTGCCGCTCGCGACGGTTTTTTCACAAGCTCTGAGTCCATGGCGTCAATACCTGTGCAGAGTGTGGTTGTTGAGCCCTTACCGATACTAAGGGTTAGCGGTGAGCTGTATTCTGCTATCACTGAAGCCAATGGGGCGGCAGCCGGCTTATCTTTCGCTGATTTACTGGGGGCTTTTCTCTCTACCGGAGCAGCGCAGGGGATACCTGATGCCAATGGCTCAAGCGCTGTGACGAGTGCGCAGACCTTTGGCGTCTTCACCGGCCATCAGGGGCCGCATGAGCTTCATCGAAGCGGTCATGGCATGGTGGTTCCTGTGCCCACCGACTCGATCTCGATGCTAAGTGGCTCAAACTTACCCATGGAGTCTCTGGTGGACGCCGCGGGGTTATCTCGCTTGGGGCTCGGTGCATCAGGGGATGTTGGCGCTAGGGGCCAGGGACGCTCACCCTTGCTGGCTTTCCCCGACGAGGTGAGCCTTCTGTCTCCTGGCTCTTCAGCAGGGGCTTTTGAACCAGACGGTTCAGACATCGTGGGGCTCTCGATAACCCCGACCACAGTGTCCCAGGGCCAGGGACCGATGCCGATAGTCTCTGCGCGCTTCACTGACTCGCCGCAGCTCGATGTGGCCCGCTGGGCTGAGGATTTCGGCAGTCGGCTGGTGTGGATGGCGAAAGAGAACCGCCAGTATGTGGAATTACGCCTCAACCCACCGGAGCTTGGATTGCTCAACGTGCGCATGGCGTTGCAACAGAACGATGCCCATATCGCCATCGGCGTACACCACAGTGCGGTACGCGAGGCGATCGAGGCGACGCTTCCCAGGCTTCGCGAGCTGCTAGCGGAAACCGGGGTGACGCTCGTCAATGTCGACGTATCGAGTTCCAACGGATTCTCTACCGATGCCCATGGAGGGGGAACCGGCGATGGGGGTGCTGATCGCTTGTACCGAGTGCTTTCTGGGGTCGAAGGTGACGACCTTGACCGTAAAGGTGAAACGGGCTTGTTGGCGACGCAGAGGGGTTCGACGGGGATCGTCGATCGGTATGTCTGATATTGGATATTCAGCCGGACCCGAGCCAGTGTACCTTCCGGCAGTGGTATTACGGCGTCGGGCGGCAGAAGGCACAACGGCTCGCTCCTCAGAGCAAGCCCTACTTGGACCCCATCGAGCCCCCTCACCGGTGCCTGCCCGAATCAGCCGTCACCCCGAAGACGATCTACCGACCTGAAAAACCCGGATCAGCCAGCGGGGCTATCCCTCGCACCTTGGCCGCCCCCCGTTCGAGATCGCTGCCTCCGGTTGCCAAGGCGCGTCAACTGACTGACGTCATCGTGCGGTGCTTGCACCAACTTGACGCTAGCATCGTCAAACTATTGTCATCTCTCGCCGATGCCTAACTTCGCCCTTGATTCGGACCGCTTCAGGTATGGCATACGGCTTGCCTCAAACGCCAATACAGCATTGCCTGGGGCACGATGAAACCATGAATGGCGACGGCCAAGGAAAAGCGGGTTCACAAAAGGCGGCGGGCAGCTCGTCTAAGGGGCGGTTGATTCTGCTCGTGGCACTGGTGATCGGCAGCCTGATTGCCTTGGCAGGTGGCGTGGGTTTCTACTGGATGGCAAGGTCCTTAAGTAGTCAAGGCATCGAGTCCGAGGGTGAATTGCAGAAACCTCGTGGCGAGGCTATCTACGTGGACTTGGCTCCGCCATTTACGGTGAATTTTCAAGGCAGCCGCGGGCCCCGTTTTCTGCAAATCTCGGTAGAGGTGATGACCCGTCAGGCCGAGGTAAGAGAGTTGCTCAAGCAACACATGCCTGTGATTCGTAGCCAATTGATCCTGCTCTTCAGCAGTCAGTCTTCCGAAGAGCTCGATTCCCGGGAAGGCAAAGAGAAGTTGATCCAGGAAACTCTGGCAACCATCCAAAGAGTGTTAGAAGAGCAATCCGGCAAGAAGGGAGTCGAAGCCGTCTATTTCACCAGTCTAGTGATGCAGTAAGGCATGGCGAGCGCTGATGTTCTCACCCAAGAAGAGATAGATGCCTTACTGCAGGGGGTTGATAGCGGTGATGTCGCGACCGATGGTGGCGAGACAGCCCACGATGGTGAGGTTCGTCCTTACGATTTTACCAGCGAGGACCGCATCGTCCGGGGCCGTTTGCCAACCCTGGAAATGATCAACGAGCGCTTTGCTCGCCATCTTCGCATCAGTCTTTTCAATTTGCTAAGGCGCACGCCGGAAGTGACCGTTCGTAGTGTACAAATGCTCAAATTTTCTGAGTATGTACACAGTCTTTTCGCGCCTGCCAACCTGAATCTGGTACGCATCCGGCCGTTGCGGGGAACCGCTCTGTTTACGCTCGATCCAAAACTCATTTTTTTTGCGGTGGATAATTTTTTTGGCGGTAACGGGCGCTTCCAGGTGAAGATCGAGGGGCGCGATTTTACTCCCACTGAGCTGCGCATCGTCGCCATGATCTTGGAGCGGGTGTTTGCGGACCTTGTCGAGGCTTGGGCCCCCGTGTTGCCGGTGAAATTCGATCACATCGGATCCGAGATCAATCCTCAGTTTGCCAGCATCGTGAGCCCCAGCGAAGTGGTCATCGTGTCGGTCTTCAGTATCGACTTGGAAGGCGGCGGCGGGGATTTCCACATTGCTTTGCCGTACACAATGGTCGAGCCCATTCGAGAAATACTCAATACCGGTTTCCAAACTGATCGCAGTGAGCACGATGAACGCTGGAGTCAGTCCTTGCGCGAAGAAATCGAGACGGCCGAAGTGCAGTTGTCCGTGCGACTGGTGGGAACCGTAGTGACCCTGCGCGAGTTACTAGCACTCAAACCCGGCGATGTGATCCCCATCGAATTTCCGGAAACCTTTCTAGCCAGAGTTGATGAAATCCCAGTATTCCGGGGCCAGCTGGGGAATTCGCGAGGCAACTTGGCCCTCAAGGTCATACACACTATCAAATCGGTGTCGCCTTCCTTCAAACTGGCGGCCACCGGGGGTTCACATGAATGACCAGTCTGCTCACCCCGAGAGCACTGGGGGGACCGATGATTGGGCGAAGGCCTTGGAAGAACAGGCGCAAACCGAAGGGGGGGCGGCTCGAGCCGTCGGTGGGGCGCGGACTGAGGCCGAGCCGTACACGCCAGCGCAACTGGATCACTTCGAATCCGAGCCGAGGACCGAAACGTCGCAGGGTAACCTCGATAGCATACTCGAGATCCCCGTCACCCTTTCCATGGAGATCGGTCAGACCAAGATCAGCATTCGTAATCTCCTACAGCTCAATCAGGGATCGGTTGTCGAGCTAGACCGGTTTGCCGGTGAGCCGTTGGATGTGTTGGTCAACGGCACCTTGGTGGCGCATGGTGAAGTGGTGATGGTCAACGAGAAATTTGGCATTCGGGTGACTGACGTCGTCAGTGCTCAAGAACGGATTAAGAAATTGCGATGAAGCGACGGCGCCGAAACCCTGGACATAAGCCGGTCGGTATCGATGCAGCTGTTCCTTGGAGCGCTGAGGCCGGCGGTGCTTACGGGCGCCTGGGAGCGGCTTAGCCTATGGCGTGGCGGCTACTTTTACTGCCGTTTGCCGCGATCAACTTATGGCATCCGGTCTGGGCCCAGACGGTCGGTGATTCGGCAGTGGTACCGGAGCTCGGAACCGGCTATCTGGTCCGGGTCACGCTCGGTTTGCTCGTCGTTTTGGTGAGCATACTGGCCGCGGCGTGGCTGTTGGGCAGCGTTTCCCGCTTCCAGACCGGAACCGATGGTCCATTTAGAGTCCTGTCCGCGATTTCTATAGGACCGCGGGAGCGGATCGTGCTGTTGCAGGTGGGGGATTGCCAGTTGCTGGTGAGCGTGGCCCCGGGTCGCATCCAGACCCTGCACGTGCTGGAGCGGCCAATCGATATGGTATCCGTGCCTGCGCGTTCCTCCTCTGGCTTTTCATCATTGCTGAGCGCCGCTCTCAAGCGCGGCCGGCACGCCTGAAATCCCATGCCCAGGTTGTTCATGGCGGTGCTGATGCTGGCCCTTCCGGTTGCCGCGGCGGGGCAGCCGGGTCTGCAGGCGCTTTCTGTGACCACCGCAAGCGACGGCGGCCAGACTTACAGTCTGAGCCTACAACTGCTGGCATTGATGAGCGGGCTCACGCTGCTACCCGCGGCGCTGATCATGATGACGGCCTTCACGCGGATCATCGTGGTGCTGGCCATTTTGCGCCAAGCCTTGGGAACTGCTCAGACGCCATCGACCCAAGTTCTCGTGGGTCTGGCGCTTTTCTTGACGCTGTTCGTGATGACGCCGGTGTTGGAGCAGATCAATCAAGATGCCCTGCAACCCTATCTTTCCGAACAGATCGGCTTCCGAGAGGCGCTGACCAACGCCGGCGAGCCGTTGACTCGTTTCATGCTGGCCCATACTCGAGAGCCGGATCTCACGCTCTTTGCGCGCATTGCCGGCCAAGAAGACACACTGAGCTCACCCGAAGAGCTTTCATTCGCCCTGATCATGCCCGCCTTTGTCATCAGCGAGCTGAAGACGGCTTTTCAGATTGGCTTTCTTATCTTTATTCCGTTCTTGATTATCGATCTCGTGGTTGCCAGCGTGCTGATGTCGATGGGTATGATGATGCTTTCTCCATTAATCATTTCGCTTCCCTTTAAGATCATGCTGTTCGTGTTGGTGGACGGTTGGGCTTTAGTGGTAGGCACTTTGGCTTCCAGCTTTAACGTTTAGCGCCGGTCTTGCAGATGACGCCAGAGACAGTCATGACGGTTGGTCAACACGCCCTTGAGGTCACCTTGGCGCTCATTCTCGTGTTGTTACTGCCAGCCTTGGCAGTCGGCTTATTGGTCAGCATGTTCCAGGCCGCAACCCAGATCAACGAAATGACGTTGAGCTTCATTCCAAAGTTGCTGATAACGGTCTTGGTCATTATGTGGGGGGGGAGTTGGATGCTGGGACTCATGATCGACTATACGCGCCGACTGTTGGAGGAAATACCGTATTTTTTGGGCTAAAGGATGCCGGATCCAACGAAAGGGACGTCTTCACGGCTTCCTGCCCCACGGGTCGGCTGCTCCAAAGGCAAAGCGGGTCAAGCTGCCGAAACGATGCCCTACGCCTTACCGAATGCTCCAGCTGCGGCCAGTAAAATGCCGAGGGGCAAAGCAGGGCCCAGCTGCTGTCGGTGAAAGATAGCCGATGATCCCGTTTGGCTAAGGCAATGGAGCTGAGTTCAGCGCAGATTGCGCTTTGGCTGACGGCCTGGCTCTGGCCGTTCCTACGTATCTCTGCCCTGATCAGTGTCGCGCCGATTTTTGGTAATCGGTTGATACCGACGCGCATCCGGCTCGGTGTGGCAGTGGTCTTAACTCTAGTGATCGCGCCGGTCCTTCCCTCGGCACCATGGCTCGATCCTGTTTCCGGCCCCGGTCTGCTGATGGCCGCGCAGCAAGTGTTGATCGGCGCCACCCTGGGTCTTGCTTTACGTCTCGTGTTTGCGGTGCTGGAGGTGGGTGGCCAATTGATCGCCCACATGATGGGCTTGGGGTTCGCTGTGCTGGTGGACCCGCAAAACGGTGCCGATGTACCCGTCATCAGTCGCCTCTATGTCGTCTTTGCCACCCTAGTCTTTCTCGGCCTGAATGGGCACTTGGCCATGATCGAGGTGTTGAGCGATAGTTTTGTGACCCTTCCGTTGGCGTCTTCGGCGCTGGGGCAGGCGGAACTCTGGGGGCTGGTGACCCACGCCGGCTGGATCTTTTCCGCCGCTTTGCGCATGGCACTGCCCGCTATCGTGGCGTTGTTCATCGTTAATTTGGCGTTCGGCGTGATGGCCCGGGCGGCTCCTCAGCTCAACATTTTCGTGGTCGGTTTCCCGTTGACCTTGATCTTCGGCTTCTTCGTGATCTTACTCACCCTGCCGAGCACACTGCCTCAGTTCGAGAGTCTGTTCGATGTTTCCATCGCCACGGCTCGACGGCTGGTCGCTGGGGGTGACTGATGGCCGATCAGAGGCCGGAGGGCCAGGAACGAACAGAACAAGCGACTCCAAAGCGCCTGCAAGAGGCGCAAAGACGGGGCGACGTTGCACGTTCCCGGGAGCTCTCGACCGTCCTCATACTGTTCACGGCTGCCGGAAGTCTGAGCATCTTGGGGCCCCGCTTGGTGGAGGATCTGCTGGAGCTCGCGCGGCGCAATTTGTCCCTCTCGTCCAGCGTCTTTCAGACAGAGCTGGCGGTGGTCCCCCATCTGCTGACAGCTTTGCTGGATACGCTGTGGTCTTTGATGCCGTTCTTGACGGTGATTGCCCTCGCCGCTTTGCTGGGGCCTGCTGCTCTGGGCGGGTGGATCTTTAGCACCCAGCTGTTGAGTTTTCGCTGGGAGAAACTCAATCCCATAAAGGGTTTCAAGCGTCTCTTCGCCCTAGGGGGGCTGATGGAACTCCTGAAGGCCCTGGCCAAGTTCTTAGTGGTCACGGGCGCTACGGTGTTGTTCCTTTGGCAAATGGGCGATCGTATCGTGGCTATCGACGCGATGCCGCTGGCTCCCGCTTTGGCCGAAGCCGGATGGCTGCTCCTAGGAAGTTTCCTCGTTCTATGCGCTGCCTTAGCCGTGATCGCGGCGGTGGACGTGCCGTTCCAGATCTGGAATCACGCCCGTCAGTTACGCATGTCAAAGCAGGAGCTCAAGGACGAACTCAAGGAAACAGAAGGCAAACCGGAGGTCAAGTCGCGCCTTCGCGAACTGCAGCGCGCTATCTCCAGGCGCCGCATGATGGAGGCCGTGCCAAAAGCTGACGTTGTGATCACCAATCCCGTGCATTATGCGGTGGCACTTCGTTACGCGCCGAACAAGACCCATGCCCCTCGGGTGGTCGCCAAAGGGCCGGATCTCGTTGCCTTGCGGATCCAAGCTGTCGCTAGGGGTGCTGGCGTGCCGGTGGTGCGCTCACCGGCCTTGACTCGTGCGGTGTATTTCAGCACCAAGCTGGATGAGGAAATCCCAGCAGGCCTCTATGCGGCGGTGGCCCAGATCTTCGCCTATGTCTACAGCTTGCGGCGACCGCAGGTGACCCCTCGAGGCCCCATGGTACCTCCCCCGGACGATCTTCCGATTCCAGAAGAACTGAGGCACGATGCGAACTAATCGGTCGGGGGAATCGGTTTTGCGCGGTCTGGCCGGTCTGGGACGCAGCGGATTGGGCGTCCCGGTATTGCTCATCGTCATGCTCTGTATGATGGTGGTGCCGCTGCCGCCGCTGGCTCTGGACGCGCTGTTCACCTTCAATATCGCACTGGCGCTCATCGTCTTGCTGGCGATCGTGTACGCCGGGCGGCCACTCGATTTCGCCGCTTTTCCGACCGTGTTGCTGGTGGCGACCTTGCTTCGATTAGCCCTTAACGTGGCGTCCACGCGCGTGGTGTTGTTGGAAGGGCACACAGGCGCCGATGCCGCAGGGCAGGTCATCGAGGCGTTCGGCGCCTTCGTGATCGGCGGCAGCTATGCGGTGGGCCTCGTCGTCTTTGCCATACTCGTGATCATCAACTTCGTGGTCGTGACCAAAGGGGCGGGCAGGGTCTCGGAGGTCAGTGCTCGGTTCACCCTGGATGCAATGCCCGGCAAGCAAATGGCCATCGACGCGGATCTCAACGCGGGTCTGATTTCCCAGGAAGACGCCAGGCTCCGTCGCCGCGAGGTTTCCCAAGAAGCTGATTTCTACGGCGCCATGGACGGTGCCAGCAAGTTCGTTCGTGGTGATGCGATCGCCGGCATCCTCATACTGGTCATCAACATGCTAGGCGGACTGCTGATCGGGACTCTCCAACACGGGTTATCGCTGGAAGGCGCATTGCACAACTACGCGCTCCTGACCATCGGCGATGGTCTGGTGGCCCAGATTCCCTCGCTGCTGCTGTCCACGGCTGCCGCCATCGTGGTGACGCGCGTGTCCACCAAGCAAGACATGGGGGAGCAGATCCTGTCTCAGCTGTTCGAGCACCCCAAGACGCTGGCCGTGGCGGCCGGGATCATCGGTGCCGTGGGTGTGCTGCCCGGCATGCCCAATGCGGCGTTCCTCGGATTGGCGGGAATGGCCGGTGGGGGAGCTTACTGGATACACCGCAAGCATCACCAACGGCGCAGCCCGGCGCTCGAAGCCAGCACTGAAACGCCAAAATCATCAGAGCTTGGCTGGGATGATGTACCGCCGGTTGATCCTCTAGGGCTTGAGATCGGGTATCGGCTGATCGCGCTGGTCGATAGCCAGCAAGGTGGCCAGCTCATGGAGCGGATTCGGGGGGTCAGAAAGAAATCTTCCCAAGAGTTGGGGTTCCTGATTCCTCCGGTCCACATTCGCGACAACCTGGAACTCGCTCCCAATGGATATCGGTTCAGTTTACTCGGAGTCATGGTGGCAGAGGCTGAGGTTTTCCCTGGCCGCGAGCTGGCCATCAACCCAGGGGAGGTCTTCGGAACGCTAACCGGTGAGGTGGCTCGCGACCCCGTGTTCAATCTCAACGCAGTGTGGATCGATCCAAACCAACGGGATCAGGCCCAAACGCTGGGGTATACCGTGGTGGATGCCGGCACGGTGATAGCCACGCACCTCAGCCAGCTCTTGAAACAGCATGCTTGGGAGCTCTTCGGGCATGAGGAAGCGCAACGATTGCTCGACCGGCTCGCCGCCACGGCACCAAAACTGGCGGAGGAATTGGTGCCGAAGGTGTTGGCCTTGAGTATCGTGGTCAAAGTGCTGCAAAACCTGTTGCGCGAGGGTGTGCCCATTCGAGATATGCGCACCATCGCCGAATCTCTGGCAGAGCACGGAGGGAAGAGTCAAGATCCTGACGTTCTAACAGCGGCAGTTCGCATCGCCCTTGGACGATTCATCACCCAGCAGGTCGGTGGCGCAGCTGTTGAGATCCCGGTTCTGACGCTGGATCCCGCATTGGACCACATATTGCACCAGGCGGCTAAGGCATCGGGCGCGCAGGGCCATCTGGCTTTAGAGCCGGGGCTAGCGGAACGGCTTCAGCGCGCACTGACGGAAGCCGCGCAACGTCAAGAATTGGTCGGCGAGCCTGCTTTGCTGGTGGTTTCGGACCTGTTGCGCCCTCCGTTGGCGCGGCTGGCACGCCACAGTCATCCGGCGTTGCGGGTCTTGTCTCTGAGCGAGATACCCGACGACAAACAGGTGCGCATCGTAGCGACCGTAGGGCGGGAAGAGGCCCGAAACGAGCCTCGCTCTGGCCGCTGAGGGGCCCACAGGTACGGATAATCTGTCGATTCTCGCCTCTGGCGCAATAACTTGACACCATAGGTGACTGCTATAAGAGGTTGAGTCCATGAGAATTAAGGGGTACTTCGCGCCCGATATGCGCCAAGCGTTGCGCATGATTCGGGAGGAGATGGGCCCCGATGCGGTGATTCTTTCCCATCACCCACGTAACGGTGGGGTCGAGATCACGGCGGCGGTGGACTATGACCAAGGATGGCTGCACACAACATCCAAGGAGGATGTGGAGACCAAGGCTACTACGAACTTGGCGCAAAGCGCTCCTGAGCGCGCAGCGGCGTTCGATCAGGTGGCGGACGGTGCGGCGATCGCGCAAGTGGCGGCGGAAAAGCCCCGAGCGCCTGGCTCAGTGAATGGGGGTGGCGGAGCCGCCCTCACGGCCATGGGCCAAGAGATTAGGGCCTTACGAAGTCTACTTGAGCATCAGCTGTCGGGCATCGCGTGGGGTGAATTGGGCCGTCGTCACCCTCTGCGGGCAACCCTGTTGCGTCGTTTGTTGGAGTTGGGCCTAAGCCATCAGGTGGCGCACAACTTGATACAGGCCTTACCCGCCGTGGCGGATCTACATTCCGCTTGGCGAAGGGTGCTCGGAATGTTGGCGCATCGGTTGACGCTTAACCCGCACGAGATGTTGACCCATGGCGGCATTGTGGCGCTCTTGGGCCCCACCGGGGTTGGCAAGACCACAACGGTAGCCAAGCTCGCTGCCCGCTTTGCCCTGCACCACGGTCCGCAGTGGGTTGCACTGATTACCACCGACAGTTATCGCGTCGGTGCCCATGAGCAGTTGCACACCTTCGGTCGCATCATGGACGTGCCGGTGCGGATGGCGAACAGTCCCGCTGAGTTGCGCCGGGCACTGGATGCCTTTTCCCGCAGGCGTCTAGTGCTCATCGACACGGCGGGGATCAGCCAACGCGATATTCGATTCTCTAAGCAAGTCAATCTTATTCGAAGTGGAGCGCCGGCGGTCAAGAGCTACTTGGTGCTGTCTGCCACGACCCAGACCTTGGGGTTAGAGCAAACGGTGGCCGCCTTTCGGGGTGCCCAAGTTAACGGTTGCGTTATCACCAAGCTTGACGAAGCGACCAGTTTGGGCGGCGTGCTTGCGACCGTCGTGCAACATGAAATTCCTCTCTCCTATATCAGTAACGGTCAGCGGGTTCCTGAGGATTTAGCGCCGGCCAAACCCCACAGCCTGGTGGCGCAGGCCGTTCAACTCGCGGCACAGGCGCGATCGGTGTGTGGGTCCGAGTCCTTGGAACTCGCCTTTGGTGGGATGATAGCGAATGCGCGCTGCTGAGCGGGTCGCCGATCAGGCGGCGGGTTTGCGACGCATGGTGCAGCCTAGAGCCGTTCAGGTTATCGCCGTCACGAGCGGGAAAGGGGGAGTCGGCAAGACCAATGTCTCTGTGAATCTGGCGATTGCCGCAGCCCACCAGGGAAAAGAGGTCATGTTGATGGATGCCGACCTCGGGTTGGGAAACGTCGATGTGCTGCTCGGTCTGCACCCCGCCTATAACCTTTCCCACGTTATCGATGGTCGTTGCGCCTTGGAGGATGTTATCGTCCGCGGTCCCTCCAATATCCGGTTAATACCGGCCACCTCGGGTACCAAGGCCATGGCTGCCCTGAGCATGGCCCAACACGCCGCGGTCATCCGAGCGTTTGGTGATCTCGAATTCAGTCCCGACCTGTTGCTCGTCGATACCGCCGCGGGGATTGCCGACAGCGTGGTCAGCTTCACCAAGGCGTCACAAGAAATCGTGGTGGTAGTTTGCGACGAACCGGCCTCTATCACCGATGCCTATGCACTGATCAAAGTGTTGCATCGAGAACATGGCCGCCATCGTTTCAGGATATTGGCCAACATGGCGCGCAGCGTCACCGAGGGCAGGGAGCTATTTCTGAAGTTGATGAAGGTTACGGACCGTTTCTTGAACGTCTCGCTGGACTTCATGGGCGCGATCCCTTTGGACGAGTGTGTCCACAAAGCGGTGAAACAGCAACGCGCTGTGGTCGAGGCCTACCCTCGAAGTCGAGCGGCTTTGGCGTTTAAGAAGCTAGCCTCCGTTACCGATAAGTGGGCCGTGCCAAAGGAAGCGAGCGGTCAGCTACAGTTCTTTGTAGAACGGCTCATTCAAGCGAGTCATACAGGGAGGTGCAATGATGAATGGGCTGTCGACGAGCCCAAGGGCTCAAACGCGTAGGGATCAGACCGAGTTTGTCAACCGGCACGCGCAACTGGTCAAACGGATCGCGTTCCATCTTAAGAGTCGCCTGCCTCCGAGCGTGCAGACCGATGATCTCATCCAAGCCGGAATGATCGGTCTGTTGGAGGCCTCGCGTAACTATGACGCGGGCCAGGGTGCAAGCTTCGAGACCTACGCCGGGATACGCATTCGCGGTGCGATGCTCGATGAGATCCGAAGAAGCGATTGGGCACCACGCTCATTACACCGCAAAGTTCGACAAGTATCGGAGGCGATCAGGACCATAGAAGCGGTGGCCGGCCGCGATGCACGGGACGACGAGATCGCCGAACACTTGGGTGTATCGTTGGATACCTACCATCATCTCCTGCAGGATGCCGCCGGGCAGAAGGTGTTTAGTTTCGAGGAATTAACCGGAGGCGACGAGGCGGCGGCAGACGGCTTGTGCGGCCATACCGGCGGTCCAGCCGACGATCTCGTGATGGAGGAGTTCCGCGAGGCTTTGGCGCGGCTGATCGCCGGTCTACCCGAGCGCGAGCGGCTGGTGATGTCCCTGTACTACGACGAAGAGCTTAATTTGCGGGAGATCGGCGTGGTGTTGAGCGTGACCGAGTCTCGCGTGTGTCAGATCCACGGTCAAGCGTTGCTGCGCCTCAAAGCTAGGATGCGGGATTCCGGTTTGGCATGAAGGCTATGCATCGTTTCGGCGTCTTACTTAGCTCTTCCCCTGGAGCACTCATCGTTGAGCTGGAGCAGGACATCGAGAGTCAACTAGTCAGCTGCATGGCCGCCTAAGGGGAGGCAAGCTCGGAGATATCATTTCCCTAGTTCCCGTCCAGCGAAGTTGGAGGGGCCACAGCTTAAGGTAGGCCATCATCCAGAGGTGGTTGCGAGCCAAGATGAGGTAGATGATCTTCTGTCCAGCCTTAGGTTTTAGGGACACGGTCATCGGCACGGTAGGGTTAGGTGCCGAGCGTAGAACCGGCGCCCAAGGGGGAGACAGTTCCCACGTTGGTAACGTTCGATGGATTCGTTGAGTGTTGTGGGCCTGGTGGTTGGCATCGGGGCCATTTTGC
>CAZUZO010000105.1:0-12675 GCA_964624765.1 uncultured Thiotrichales bacterium | reverse complement strand
AAAAAACCGTTCCGAGCCCCGGTACAGCAAGGCACGGCAGGAGGGCGGTTTCGTCCGCCATGCTTTTTATGATGGTGGCAGGCTGGCCATGAGCTTGGCGAGGCGGGGCTAGGTCGTGGGCAATCACCTCTATGTCGAGGAGAGGCGGGTCTATAAAACGTGCGAGCTGCTGTGTGGCGCTGTTATGACCAGCACAGTCTTTTTTGAAACAGCTTCTTCGCGTTGGGCTGGCTATGGACGATAGCAGTCTCAAGGCTCTGATGGCTCGCGACGAAGATATCGAGCGTGCATCGCGATCGATGAAAGCCATTGCCCATCCGTTGCGCCTGAAGATTCTTTGCACGCTGGGGGGAAGTGAGGTCAGCGTGCAGGACATCGTCGATGAGGTGGGCACTTCCCAGAGCAACATTTCGCAACACCTCGCTATTTTACGCGACAAGGGTATTTTAACGGCTCGCAAGGACGCGAATCGAGTGTATTATCGCGTAGGCGATGCGCGCACGCTGCGTCTTATCAGTATGATGCGGGAAGTTTTCTGTAATCAAATGTAAGTGAGGGGCTGGTTTGGCCGTCGTGGCGCCAGAGCTTGTGAAAAAACCGTCGCGAGCGGCCCGAGAGCCAGGCGGACGTCGCGCAGCGACGAGATATATCAAATCGATAGGCGAGGAGCGAGCACCGCCCAACGCCCCTATCGGGTCGTGTAGCAGGTTTTGCGCAAGCGCTGGGCGAAGCTACTGGCCAACAGAATCGTCAGTCGAGACTGTCTGCCACTGGGCAGGT
The DNA here is from genome assembly GCA_964624765.1 of uncultured Thiotrichales bacterium. Classification (GTDB taxonomy): domain Bacteria; phylum Pseudomonadota; class Gammaproteobacteria; order HK1; family HK1; genus JAGTVB01. The sequence goes on along the minus strand of CAZUZO010000105.1, from coordinate 11,895 downwards.
CGTTAGTCATTTCCCAGATACTTTAATATGGAGCGACTCCTCGAGTTTGCAGCGAATCATTGGGTTTTGACCCTGGCTCTATGGGCGCTCCTTGCCGCGATCGGTTGGACCTTTGTCTATCCTCGGCTACAAGGCATTCTCAAGGTTACCCCATTAGATGCCACACAGCTGATCAATCATGAGGAGGCTATCGTGCTCGATGTACGGGGGGAGGCGGAATTTAGCGAAGGCCACATTTTAAATTCAATGCACATTCCTATGAAGTATCTCTCCGAGCAGATGCGTAAACTTGAGAAGCATCGTTCGCGGCCGATCATCACCGCCTGCCGCACCGGCCAACAGTCCGCCGGAGCCTGTGCTATGCTGCGAAAACACGGGTTCGAACGGGTATACAATCTGAGCGGCGGGATTCTTGGCTGGCAAAATGCGAGCTTGCCGTTAACCAAGAAGTGATCGTGGTCCATTCCTAAGAAGCTGTTGTAGAAATCTCGCGAGCGCCGGAGTCGCAAGGCGCACAGCGGCTCGCCACCGGAGTGTACAAGGGAGTACATGAGGATGGCGAGCCGCTGGGCAAAGCAGCTATGGCAAGCGCAGTAGTTTTTGAACGGCTTCTCTTCTAAGGAAGGCGACACCTTGGTGCCCCCATTGCACGGGAGGAAATCATGTCTGAAACTGGAGAACGCAGCGAGGCCGAGGCTCCTTCGGGAACCACGGAGAGCCAGTTTGCTATCCACAAGATTTATATCAAAGACCTCTCCTTTGAAACGCCTAACTCGCCCGGCATTTTTCGTGGTGAATGGCGCCCCCAAGCCGACATTCAATTGCATAGCGATGCGAAACGCATCGAGCCCGAGCTTTACGAGGTTGTGCTGACTGTGACCGTGACCACTAAGCTTCAAGGGACGACGGCATTTCTGGTGGAAGTGCATCAGGCAGGTATCTTTGGGATTGCGGGCGTACCCGAGGGCCATCTGGGTCAGATGCTCGGCAGTTTCTGCCCGAATCTCCTATTTCCCTATGCGCGCGAGGTAGTGTCTGATCTCGTTACGCGCGGCGGTTTCCCGCAACTACTGCTGGCACCGGTTAACTTTGACGCCCTGTATGCCAAGCACTTGGACGATGCGCGCAACACACCCTCGCAGCCACAGCAAGAGCCGAAACAAGCCTCAGAGGGCTCGTTGCACTGAGAGGTTGTGAAAAAACCGTAGCGAGCGGCCCTAGAGCTAGGCGGACGGGGCGCATCAGCTCCGCATGGCGAGGCCGGTGTCAAGCAGGGGATAAAGGGTGGCGGCGCACAGGGCGATCAGAAGACCAGTTGGCCTTGTAGCCTTACTGACCAGCACTCGCGTGATTGCAATAGCGACTGGGGGACGAGTCGCTATTGTGCTTGCTCCCTTGAGTGTGCTGTTGCCTTGCCCACAACCCCGTTTATCCAGACCAGAGTGTGCCGATGTCTGCAACACAGGAGCCCATCGCGGTCCTCGGTGGGGGTTCTTGGGGCACCGCGCTGGCGGTGCTGCTGGCCCGCAATGGCCAGTCCACTAGGCTCTGGGACCGAGACCCGACACAGATAGCCGCCATGCGCAGTGCGCGGCGCAATGAGCGCTTTCTGCCCGGTACGGTGTTTCCGGCGGAGCTTCAAGTCACCAGCGACCTCACCGAAGCATTAGCTCAAGCCCGTGATGTGCTGGTGGTTGTCCCAAGCTGTGCCTTTCGATCGGTGGTCGCGGCTGCCGAGAAGCAATTGCGAAACGGCATGCGCATAGCGTGGGGAACGAAGGGCTTTGAGCCAGGTACCGGTCAACTGCTGCACCAAGTGATTGCAAATCTCATAGGAGAGCATGTACCCACCGCTGTCGTGTCAGGACCGACCTTCGCTCGCGAGGTAGCGAGGGGATTGCCCACGGCAGTGACTTTGGCGGCAACCAACTCTGAGTTTGCTGTGCAGTTAGCGGCGCGGTTGCATTCCAGACGGTTTCGCGTCTATACGAGTGAGGATATCATCGGCGTGCAGGTTGGCGGCGCCGTCAAGAATGTCTTGGCGGTTGCGGCGGGTATTGCCGATGGTCTTGGGTTTGGTGCCAACACGCGGGCGGCCTTAATTACCCGTGGGCTGGCTGAGCTGACCCGCCTGGGGGTGGCCCTCGGTGGGCAAGCAGGCACGTTTTCGGGGCTTGCGGGTCTCGGGGACCTAGTGCTGACGTGTACCGACGATCAATCCCGTAATCGGCGACTCGGATTGGCATTGGGACGGGGAAGCTCGGTCGAAGCGGCGCAAGCGCATATCGGACAGGTGGTGGAAGGTGTGGCGGCCGCGCCGGTGGTCATATCGTTGGCGCGTCGGCACGGGGTGGAAATGCCGATCTGTACCGAGGTGAACCGCGTGCTTCGGGGCGTACGCACACCGCGCGCCGCGGTCGACAGCTTGCTGGCGCGGGACATCAAGCCGGAGCTTGGCTGACCGAGGCTCCGAGGTTTTCTCCGTCCAAGACCCTGGCAGATGTAGCGGCAAGCTAACAAGCTGTTTTAAAAATGTCGCGAGCGCCGGAGTCGCAAGGCGCACAGCGGCGAGCCACCGGAGTGTACAAGGGAGTACATGAGGATGGCGAGCCGCTGCGCAACGCAGCTATGACAAGCGCAGCAGTTTTTAAAACAGCTTCTAAGGCTTGCGAAGGTGTCAGGCCCAAAGACTAAGCAAAGCCCTGTTGGCGCCAGGCCTCATACAGCACGATGGCGACGGCGTTGGAGAGGTTTAAGCTGCGGTTACCGGGGCGCATGGGGATGCGAAGTGCTTGGGCTTTAGGTACCGCTCTGAGCACAGTGGGCGGTAGACCGCGGGTCTCTGGGCCGAAAAGTAACGCATCGCCGGGTTGATAATGGAGCTTCGCATAGCAGTGGGCAGCTTTGCTGCTGAACCCGAGGAGGCGGGGTGGCCTGACCGCTCGCTCAAACACTTCCAACGAGTCGTGCACCTGCACCGTGACCCATTCCCGATAGTCAAGCCCTGCTCGGCGTAAGCGTCGGTCATCCAGTTCGAACGCGAGTGGACGAATCAGATGCAGCTGGGCGCCCACGTTGGCGCACAGGCGTATAATGTTGCCGGTGTTGGGGGGTATCTCCGGCTGATAGAGCACAACATTGAACATCGAGCACCCGGAACAAGCGGCTAAGTCTTTGCAATTGGTATTTTGTGGGCTGGATTTCGCTACGCCCTTGGTATTGCTGTCGGGCTGTGTCGGGTTCGGCCAGGAGTATACTCGGGTCGCGGGGTTTTCTCATCGGCAGGTCGGCGCGGTCTGCCTGAAGGGTACAACGCTTGAGGCGCGGTTGGGTAACCCGCCGCACCGCGTCGTCGAGACCGCGAGCGGTATGTTGAACTCCATTGGCCTGCAAAACCCAGGCTGTCGCCAGGTGGTGGATGTTATCCTGCCGCAGCTCGATTTTTCCGAGACTCGCTTCATCGCCAACCTGTCCGGGTCTAGTGTTGAGGAGTATGCGGAGATCGCCCGTGTCTTCGATGATTCCCCCATCGATGCCATGGAGATCAACATCTCCTGTCCTAACGTCAAGCAGGGTGGAGTGGCGTTTGGCAACGACCCGGATATGTCAGCGCGGGTGGTGGAGGCCTGCCGGGCGTCGACTAGCAAGCCGATCATCACTAAGCTGTCGCCCAATCAGACGGACATAGCCGAAAATGCCCGGCGCTGTATCGAGGCCGGGACCGATGCACTGGCCGTCATCAATACCCTTATGGGGATGGCGATCGACGTCGAGACGCGCCGCCCGGTGCTGGGGGCCAACCAAGGCGGGTTGTCAGGGCCGGCGATCAAGCCCGTTGCCTTATTGAAGGTTCATCAGGTTTATCAGGTAGCCAGATCCCACGCGGTGCCTATCATCGGCCAAGGAGGCATTGCCAGCGCGGAGGATGCCATCGAATTTCTCATCGTGGGTGCCAGCGCCGTGGGCATCGGTACGGCACTTTTTTACGAGCCCTTGCTATGCGCCAACATCAACGCCGGCATTCTCGACTACCTCGAGCGTCACCGGTTCACGCACGTGTCCGAATTGACGGGATCTCTGGAACTCAATCCCTCGCGTGACTTTGTTTCGTCCCGCCCGCCGATAGAGTGCGATCCGCTTACCGGGAATTCACTGCCAGGAACCCTCTGGCTGCCTCAAACCAGTCACCAGGGGGAGTGAGTCTCCCTACGATCTGCACATAGGCTCCATCAGCGACCATGACTTTGGAAACTATGTCAGGTTCTGGTGCGGCGTAGAAGGCCACTGCAGTCGCACCATAAAGCAGGCTGCACATTCGCCAGGATCGGCGGGAGTACAGCTTGAGTGCTGTGCCGGCAGAACGTTTCACCTTTACGCCGCCGAGATCGATGCTGTAAACCTCATCTAGGATCAAGTGAACGAGGTACCCGAGGATCACATGGAAGCCTGCCATCCAGGCGACGAAAGCCGGAAACTCGAAGTAGTGGTAACAAACGGCAACGGTTGTGAAGCCGCAGAAGAGGGCGGCAGGCACGGAGTGGAACAGGCCTCGGTGTTTAGTCAAACGCCTGAAAATCCAAAGTACCCCGTGCCGTATCCCGACGAAGATGCCGACCCAGATGGCGACGAGTTCCACCAGAGATAGATAGGGGGCCAGGCCAAAAACGGCGGCAAACGCAGCGAGCAGCGCGATAAGGAAAAACCCCGTGCGGAGAGATCGTGAGTGATCGGAATCGAGATCCGGCAGCAATCCGCCAACGGTACCCAGTGTGAAATAGAGGACCACCTCGTGGGCGGACGCCAAGTCGCCGACCAGTAGGCTGGTGGCCGAGAGCCCGCATAGAGACATGGCGGCACCCGCATGGATATTGAGGGTGGCCATTAAGCCGCCATTAACTTAGGAGGAAAATAGCACGGTTTGATTACCCTCGCGTTGCCCGTGTTCGGCGTTGATCATCGTTTCGGCAGTTGATGCCCTTTGCTGTTGGGGCGGCCAACCCTTTGCCCTAAGGGCTTCGACTGCCGAAGGTTTGGACGCCGATGGTGCACTGCGAAGAGCAACCCTGACGAAACGATGCTCATGTTCCCATCACCGGCTGGTGGGGAGTTGCAGATGCCGAGGCGCAGCTTCAGCCGCAGCTGGGAAGGGAGCCGTCTAGGGCGGCACTGGTTCGCTTAGATTGGAGTCGGTGCGTAGTCGATGTCAAGTGGCGGCATACTTGCCGGGTCGCGCGCCGCCTGGCGCACGCTTCGCGGTTTACTGGGCGCTGCACGGTGGCGAATCAAGATCCTTAGCCGCCGGTGTGGATGTGGGGAGCCGAACTCAAAGCTTGTCAAAAAACCTGCTGCGCTACCCGATAGCGGCGTTGAGCGGTGTTCGCTCCTCGCCTATCTATCGAATACGTCTCTCGGCTTGGCGCCGTCCGTCTTGCTCTCGGGCTGCTTGCTACGGGTTTTTTCACAACCTCTCAGAAGGCAGTTCTGAGCAGGTCGATGCGCGTTGCGGCCGTGCGGAACACGATGCAGGAACGTTGTTTACGAGCTTGCCATCTTGTGACGAGCCGTCGTCCAACATCTGTTAGGCAGGTGCCGTTGTTGTGAGAATCGGGTCTTGCTAGAGGATCGAGGACGAGGACAGTGGCGTCCATCCCTGGAGCGCCTAATCTGTCAAAAAGCGGCCATTCCATTGGCCTGCAGAGAACCTATTTGCAAAGAAAGTGCCACAATATATGGAACTCGAAAAGGTCGATGAGGTCAGCGTAGCGCTTGGCGTCTATTTCTGCGGGCGTGCCTCGATGCTCACTTCTTGGCGCTCCAGTTCATCGAAGGCCCACTGGAGTAGGGCGGCGGTGGCCATGGAAAGCGATCCGACCACCCGCTCTTCCAGACGCGAGCGCAGCGCCTCCGAGATCGGGATGTTGATCAAGGCGGTGGCCCGTTTTCGGCTTGCTTTTCCGACTACGATCACCCGGCCTTCTCCATCCCGCCGAGATTCAATGGCGAACATTTTATGTTCTTCGGAATCATCGGGTGGTAGTGCGGCCATCGAGGGTTCTTCGACCTCTAAGGTTGCATCGGAACTCAACATCGTTTCCTCCTCCCTTTTGTGACAGTACCATACCACTATTGCGTATTTGCCACGCGGAATCTGTGATATTTTCACGTCGGTGAAGTCGCGGTCTAGCGTCCAGGTGGGAGGGCTCGATTGCAGGAATCGGAGTGCGTCATGGTTTCGGCAGTGTTTGGATCTTGTTCCCACGTTGACCACCAAGGCTTGGGCGCCGAGAGCGCATGCCAGACAGCAGGCGTGACGAGACGATGACGGTGGCGCAGCAAGGCAACGGTCGCGAGCCGAGGGTCAACAAGCGTCGCACGGTCCCGATCGTCATTGCCCATCGTGGTGCGAGTGGTTACCTTCCAGAGCACACCTTGGCGGCTTATGCTATTGCGATACTTCAAGGTGCGGACTTTGTGGAGCCGGATCTTGTGATGACTCTGGATGGCCATCTGATCGCGCGGCATGACAATCTTCTGAATTTCACCACCGATGTGGCAAGTCGGCTGGAGTTTGCCGGCCGGCGCGATACTAAGGTGCTCGACGGTGTCGAAGTGACGGGTTGGTTCAGCGAGGACTTCACCCTCGAAGAGATCAAGGCGTTGGGCGCCATCGAGCGCCTTCCCCAACAGCGGCCGGCGAATGTACGATTCGATAACCAGTTCGGGGTACCGACTCTGGAAGAGATCATCGCCCTGGTCCAAGGTTTCGAAGCCTCCAGCGGGCGTCCGATCGGTCTCTATCCAGAAACCAAGCATCCCACTTATTTTCAGAAACGGGGACTCGCGATGGAGCAGGCTCTGGTGGCGACCCTGCGTCGCGGGGGTTATGAAGCCGAGAAGAGGCGGCGGATCTTTATCCAATCATTTGAGACCGCCAACCTGAAAGCCTTGAGGGAGATGACCGCCATGCCACTGGTGCAGCTCCTCGGCCCCCTGGGTCAGCCCTACGACGTGGCTTCAGACGCCGGTACCCTGAGCTACGACGCCATGGCGTCGCGCGAGGGGCTGCAAGCGATCGCTGCCTATGCCGACGGCGTTGGAGTTGAGAAGGGCCACTTCGTTCTGCCCGCCGGCACAAATACCCGAGATCAGATTGATCAGACCAGCCGGTTCGTCGAGGAAGCGCACCGTACCGGGTTGGTCGTGCACGCCTACACCTTTCGTGCCGAGACCGCTTTGCAACCTGAGAGCTTGTGGTGCGCCCAGCCTGAAGATCCCCGTGCACGGGACCGGCTCATGACCGAGATCAAAGCGTTTCTGGCAACGGGTCTGGACGGTTTTTTTGTCGACCAGCCCGATGTCGGTGTCAAGGCACGCGATGCGTTTTTGGCAGCGAATGACAGGCATTTGCCGCCGGTTTCGTAGTCGAGCCGCGCCGGCAAAGAATTAATGATGGCCTTTTTGTAGAGGGACTCTACCTCATGAGGCGAGAGCCATGAAGCTCGAGTTGATCTCAAGCATGCCCCGACGGCGTGTGGCAAGCGCTCCGTTACTTTTCGTCCATGGCGCATATTCCTCTGGCCGAATCTGGGAGCCGTTTTTCTTACCCTTTTTTGCTGCGCATGGCTACGAGGCCCATGCGCTGAGCTTGCGTGGGCACGGAAGGAGTGAGGGCAGGGAACGGCTGGCTTCTGCGCGTCTTCGGGATTATGTGGCAGACGTTGCCAGTATCGCGAGTCGTTTGGAAGCGCCGCCGGTGCTGGTGGGGACTTCCATGGGGGGGCTGGTGGTCCAGAACTATATGCACCAGTACCCGGTGGCGGCGGTGCTATTGCTGGCCTCGGGAGCTCCTTACGGGGTGTTGCCGAGCATGTTGCACATGGCTTTTCGCAGGCCACTGCTTGCCCGAGACATGATGCTGATGCAGTGGCAAGGCCCCACAGCCGCCACGGTGGCCGGAGCTCGAAGGGCCCTGTTTCGGGAGGATACGCCCGATGACTATATCCGAACGTACCTACCCCGCGCGGAGTCTGAGTCCCAGTGGGTATTGCTGGACATGCTGGGGCTCGATCTGCCGCCCACAAAGCCTCGGCTTGATCTCCCTATCTTGGTTCTTGGCGGTGAGCGTGACGCATTCATAACGCAGACAGCTGTCGAGCTGACGGCCCGAAGGTACGGCACGATCGCAGAAATCTTTCCTGGCATGCCTCACGCCATGATGTTAGATAGGGAGTGGGAGAGGGTTGCCAGGCGCATGCTCGAATGGTTGAAGCGATGTCTGCCTTCGTGAATTCCGTTGGCCCGCGCACAGTGGACTAGCGGAGGGCGAGCCGATGACCGAGGTGCGAGCACCGCCCAACGCCACTACCGCGTTGCGTAGCAGATTTTTTTGCCAACCTCTGAGTCGGAGGGGTGCACGTTATGATAGGCGCTATCGCCGGAGACATCATCGGTTCGGTCTACGAACACGCTCCGATCAAGACCAAAGACTTTCCGCTCTTCTATCCTCAGAGTACGTTTACCGACGACAGCGTGCTCACGGTGGCTGTGGCCGAAGCTATCCTCGCCCGTTGTTCTTACCAGGATGCCATACGTAGGTTTGGGCGCCGTTATCCCCATGCGGGTTACGGAGGCTCGTTTTTGCAATGGCTACTGGCGGATGATCCTCGGCCGTATCACAGCTGGGGAAACGGGGCAGCGATGCGAGTCAGCCCGGTGGGCCGTGCCTTCGCAGAGGAGGGCGAGGTGCTGCGACAGGCGCAGCTCAGTGCCCAGATCACCCACGATCATCCTGAGGGAATCAAGGGTGCCCAGGCGACCGCGTTGGCGATTTACCTGGCACGGACCGTTGCAGACAAGGCCACCATCCGCACGCGCATTCAGAGACGATTCGGCTACGATTTGACCCCCACCTTGGAGACCATGCGCCCAAGCTATAGCTTCGACATTTCTTGTCAGGGCACGGTCCCAGCCGCGCTGATAGCCTTTCTTGACTCTCACTCCTACGAGGATGCGGTACGCAATGCGGTGTCATTAGGCGGTGACAGCGACACTTTAGCCTGCATCGCCGGTGGCATCGCTGAGGCATTCTATGGCGGCGTGCCCGAGTCCATCCGGGCGCAGGTCCAAGATCGACTGACACCTGAACTGTGGCGGGTGGTCGAGGCATTTGAGCGGGCCTATCCCTTATCCCCATCTCACGTCAATTAACCCCGGTTTCTGTTTGCCAGCTGCTAGCCGCTTATGGGGCAGGTGCTGGGCGCCTTGCTGTGGCAACACCGTAACGGGTTTGTTCCCTGAAGACCGTTTCGGGTACCCCTGGTGGCCTCGTCGATCTCGACAGCCCGCTGTCTTAGGAGCGTTGGCGGCTAAAGGGCGAGAGGGATACGCCCGAAATGATTTAATGGACTCGTGGGGTCGCCGGAGGGCCCCTATGGGCTCTCTGTTACTTGAGTGGCGTTGGTCGGTTGGCTTGTGAGACTTGTCCTTACAGCCTACCTGGCTGGGTGGCTTGCGGCCCCAGCTTAGGGAGCCATCGGTTTGCACGGCCAGGTGTTCGGAGCTTCGTGTACAGCCCCTATGTTCGATCTGACGGCTTTCTCATTTCTAGTCGCAGCACTGGCTCTCTCGGCTCTGACCGGTTTGCTGCTCACAGTGCGGATCGCAGGTGAGCGTGGTGCGTTGTTGCTGATATCGGCCTGTGTCGTCTCCACCGTTTGGTGCGCGGCCATGGCATTCCAGAGTTGGTCTGCCCACTCCCTGCGGCCGTTACTCGAGGTGCTCGAAATCCTGCGAGGGGCTTCTTGGGTAGCATTCCTGAGTTATGTTCGTGGTTTTCGGATAGGGAAACCGCGTGCTCGGCTCGCAGGCCGTTATGCAACGAGTCTGATGTTGACCGGTTTCGGCGCGCTTGTGGTGGCAGCCATGGCGGTCCCTTACCTGGATGGAATCCCCGCTTATGAGGTTCCCCAGAGGCCCCTCGTGCTCCTGTTGGGCATGCTACTGGCCATCGTAGCTCTTGCCCTCGTTGAGCAGATCTATCGGGCCACGCCTCTTGCTCAGCGCAAGGCGATAGGGTTTCTCTGTCTCGGTATGGGCGCCATGTTCGCTTACGATCTGACCGTTTATCTGTCGGCGCTGGTTTTTGTACCTGGAAGTGGGTGGGGCGGGGTGAGTCATGGCATGCTCAACGTCATCGTCGTGCCCCTCATAGCCGTGGCGGCGGCGCGCAATCCCCATTGGGGGGTCAACGTTTTTGTCTCGCGCGAGGCGGCCTTTTACGGGATCAGTGTGTTCGGGATTGGCACGGCTGGGCTATTGGCGGGCAGCTTGGGGTATTATCTATCGCTGGGGGCGGGCGGGGGAGCGACGGCCGCCCTGCTGGGATTCGGATCGAGCACCGTGGCGGTCCTGGTGCTTGGCATTTCTCGGCGCTTTCGGGCTCACTTAAAGGTGTTCCTGAGCAAGCATTTCTACCGAAGCAAGTATGATTACCGAAAGGCATGGCTGCATTTTACGCATATCCTTTCAACCCGTTCGCAGGGGATGGAACTCCAGCAAAACATCATCCGGGCCATTGGCGAACTGGTGGATAGTCCCGGCGGTAGCATGTGGATGCGTCAGGATAGCGGATGGTTTGAACCAGTGGCTCAATGGGAGATGGCCCTGTCGGGCGACTTGTCTGAGGAGACAGGCTCACCATTGATACGATTCCTCGAGGAAAGTCGGTGGGTCATTTATCTCGACGAGTATCGGAGGTTACCGCAGCGCTATGCTGGGCTCGAGCTGCCGCTGTGGTTGCGACGGCTTAGACAAGCTTGGCTGATCACCCCGTTATGGCAAGGCGACGAATTGATAGGTTACATCATGCTCTTGCGTGGAGAGAGGGACCGTGAGTTCAACTTCGAGGACAGCGATCTCCTGAAGACAGTGGGCCGCCAAGCGGCGAGCTACCTCGCCCTGATTGGAACGACTGAGGCGCTTACTCAAGCACGGCAATTCGAAGCGTTCAACCGACTGGCATCGTTTGTGGTTCACGATCTGAAGAATCTTGTGGCTCAGCTCTCGCTGGTGGTATCCAATGCCCGGATCCATCGTCATAACCCGGCGTTTATGGAGGACGCCATCGAGACGGTGGCCGGTGCGACCGCGAAGATGAATCGTTTGCTGGCGCAATTGCGCAAAGGGCGCTTGGCTGAAGTGGCATTAGAACGGGTTGCGTTGGGTCCCGTAGCGCGCAAAGTGGTCGAATTGCGGAGCGCCTATCGTCCTGTGCCGATCTTCGAAGATGACCAACAGGATCTGTTGGTGGAAGCGAATCCAGACCGGCTGGCCGCTGTGGTGGAACACCTTGTCCAGAATGCCCAGGAGGCAACGCCGGTCGATGGACAAGTGACCGTGCGGCTCTACCGGGAAGGGTACTGCGCGGTGTTGGAGGTTCTAGACACAGGCGATGGGATGACGCCTCAGTTCGTGTCTGAACGGCTATTCCGGCCATTTGATACCACGAAGGGCAATGCTGGAATGGGGATGGGTATGTACGAAAGTCGGGAATACGTGCGAGCTTTCGGCGGTCATATCAAAGTGGAAAGCATGCTTGGACACGGCACCCTGATACGAGTCCGATTGCCCTTGGCAAGCAGCGGATCCGGCGCGCCGTTGCCGGCTGGCCGAGGTGATGCCAGCCTGCAGTAGGCAGGGTTGGCCTCCCCTTGGTTGGTACCGCATGGCAACGCTAGCTCTATCGCACTGTCGACCCAAGTCTGTATTGACCTCCGTCAATCAGCTGACTGAAGTTCGTGGGTACACTGTGCATATTCGGTAGGTCAACTTGCACTGACCGGATAGGGGTCTTGTCTTGACATAACAGGGAGATTTTCCAGTATGAAAAGCAAGATA
>CAZUZO010000104.1:0-12695 GCA_964624765.1 uncultured Thiotrichales bacterium | reverse complement strand
CCGACTTGAACATTGGCTGGGATCGCTACCACGAATGTCTTAGGAGCGCTATATGGCCCGAGTGACTCATCCCCATGACGATCCCCATGACGACAGTGTGGAGGCAACGCTCGCGGAAGGTCTTGAGCAGATCGGTGTCGCCCTTAGTGAGGCCAAAGTGAGCGCGCTAACGGCCTACCTGGCTCTGCTTCAGACTTGGAACCGAGCGTTTAACCTCACGGCGGTGCGCAACCCCAGGGATATGGTCTACCGTCATCTTCTGGAATCGTTGATGGTGCTGCCCTATGTGCGAGGCCCCCGCCTCCTTGACGTTGGCACCGGTGCCGGGTTGCCGGGGTTGGTTCTGGCCGTGGCCTGCCCCCAGTTACAGTGCGTGTTATTGGACAAGAACGCAAAAAAAACCCGATTTTGCTTGCAAGTGACCGCCGAGTTGGGTCTTCACAATGTCGAAGTGGTGCGTGTCCGCGCCGAGGAATACCGCCCCGGTGCCCTGTTTTCCACAGTCGTTGCGCGCGCTTTCGGCCCGCTCCTGGAACTCTTGATGTTGGCGCGCCATCGGCTCATGCCCGGTGGGCACCTCATCGCCATGAAAGGGGTTCATCCGCAAAGCGAACTCGATGATCTTCCGGCCACCTGCCCACCACCACGAGTGATTCCATTACGGGTACCGGGGATTTCTCTTCCGAGACATCTCATTATCCTGAATCCAGAGACGGTGCCGGCAGTGGATACGGCATAGGCCTTGCTGGCAAGAGAACTCACGAAGCTACGCAGCCAGGTGCTGTGCGACGTTCAGAAACGCTGGCATTGAGGCTACAATCGCTCCAATCCGATGACGGATAGGTCAACTCCCCAAGGAAACTGAGATCTGGGATATAAGATGGCAAAGGTAATGGCGGTTGCTAACCAAAAGGGTGGGGTGGGCAAGACCACGACCAGCATCAATCTAGGCGCATCACTCGCCGCTGTTCAACGGCGGGTCTTGCTGATCGACCTCGATCCACAAGGCAACGCCACCATGGGCAGTGGCATCGACAAGCACGCCTTGGCCGCCTCCAGCTATGAGGTGTTGATGGGCGAGTCGACACTGGCTGAAGTGGTCGTCCCCGTGGAACACAGCCGATACACCTTGCTACCCAGCAACGGTGATCTGACGGGTGCTGAAGTCGCACTGCTCGAGGAACTCGGACGGGAACTTCGCTTAAAGCAAGCGCTTGCCGTGGCCCTTGATAGCTATGACTACATCATCATCGACTGTCCTCCCTCCCTGTCGATGTTGACCGTGAATGCGTTGGTCGCGGCCGATGCCGTCATCATTCCCATGCAATGCGAGTATTATGCCCTGGAAGGTCTATCGGATCTCCTGAACACCATCGAGAAAATCCGCAAGATTTTGAATTCTCGGCTCAAAGTGGCGGGTCTGCTGCGAACGATGTTCGATGCTCGCAATAATCTCTCGAGTCAGGTGTCTCAGCAGCTGGTCGAGCATTTTGGTGACAAGGTCTACAGCACGATTATCCCGCGCAATGTGCGGCTTGCGGAGGCGCCGAGCCACGGATTACCGGCCATTCGTTATGACCGCAACTCAAGCGGCGCCTTCGCGTACCTGTCTTTGGCGAGGGAAATTCTGAGCCGCGACGGCGTCCATTTGCAGGCGGCGGGCTAGCCTAAGAAGTTATTTTAAGAATGTCCCGAGCGCCGGCAGAGCAAGGCGCATAGCGGCGAGCCACCGGAGTGTACAAGGGAGTACATGAGGATGGCGAACCGCTGCGCAACGCAGCTATGACAAGCGCAGCAGTTTTTAGAACAGCTTCTAACCGATACAACTGCTTGAAAGAGGACTTATCAACCGCATGGCCAAGCGACAAAGCCTAGGACGAGGATTGGATGCCCTGTTAGGGGAGTCGTTCCCGGAAAGCCTGCTGGCAGACGCGCAGTCTGGGGAACTTCGCACCGTGCCCGTGGAGCTCATTCAACGAGGGCGTTTTCAGCCCCGCGCCCATATCGATCCGGAACGCCTGACAGAACTGGCTGACTCCATCCGCGCGCAGGGTATCGTACAACCTATCGTGGTGCGGCCCAAAGCCGATGTCGGTCAATACGAGATCATTGCCGGAGAGCGGCGCTGGCGCGCGGCTCAGATGGCAGGGCTCACGGAAATCCCCGCCGTGGTGCGTGATGTTCCCGACGAGGCAGTGGTGGCGATTGCGTTGATCGAGAATGTACAGCGGGAAGATCTGAATCCCATCGAAGAGGCTTCGGCGCTGAAACGCCTCACCGATGAATTTGGTATGACGCATGAGGCGGCAGCGAAAGCCGTGGGACGATCCCGCACCGCTGTCACGAACCTGCTACGGTTGCTCGAGCTCACAGAGGAGGTGAAGTCTCTCGTACACCAAGGGGCACTCGAGATGGGCCATGCAAGGGCACTACTCGGTCTGCCGAGCCCACTGCAGCATGAGGCAGCGCGCAAGGTTGTCGCCAAGGGACTCTCGGCACGTGAGACAGAGCGGTTGGTGCGGCGCCTAAAGACCGGCCCAACGGCGTCCAAAGTTGGCAACACAAACCAGGATGTGGACGTGCGCAAGCTAGAGGAGGCGCTCTCAGAACGTTTGGGCACCGAGGTGCGCATCCAGCAAACTGGCCGCGGCCAGGGTCAGCTGCTCATCCGCTACCACAGTCTTGAGGAACTCGACGGGATCTTGGATCGTATTCGATAAGCCCTGTCGATGTCCTCTGCAATTTATTTTGCAATGCAGCATTGATCCAAAGGGGGGCGCAACCGTATACTGCATTGCACGACCGACCGCACAGGGGCCTGCAGAGCCCTGGCTAAACAATAAACCGGTGCAGGAATCGGCTTGCCAGTTTGACAAGTAACGATGAATGAAGAGGCGAGCCGGGCGGGGCGATGGACTTAACATTCCCGATACTCCCATGAATGGCCAAAGAGCCAACGCACGTCCGCTCCTGCTAAGGCAGGCGCTGTTCATCGGCATTGTGGTCGTTTTCTACTTGCTCTTGGGGGACCGTTCCGATGCCCAGGCGGCTCTCTTCGGTGGCTCCTGTGCATTGCTCAACGCCTGGCTGCTGGGCCGGCGGTTGCGCCTCGCCGATGAAGTGGCTCGGTTGTCGCCAGGCCAAGAAGTGACCGTCATTTATATGGGGGTGGTGCAGCGTTTTACGCTGCTGGTGGCACTCTTCATTTTAGGCATGGGTTGGCTCAGGTTAAGTCCCGTCCCGTTGCTGGTGGCGTTCGGTACGGCCCAGGTGGCGTTTTTCTCGGTTAAGAGCTGGCCCTCCCGAGCGGCTAGCCAGGGCACCAAACAGGGATCACCAGGTAGGAGTTTTTAGGGTGAGTGACACAACAGCGCCCGCTACCGATAACCCGGTTCAGTACATCCAACATCATCTCACCAACTGGTGTATCGGGTGCGATCCCGAGACTCATCAACCGAGCGGTATCGTCGATTTTTCGGCCTTCTTTCCCGATGTTTTTTTGGTAAGTGGTGCCATTGCGGGATTCCTCATGTATCTCGCCTGGAAGGTGGGCAAAAATCTCAACCCGGATAAGCCGGGTGGGCTGCAAAATTTCTTGGAAGCCATCGTTGAGTTCGTTAACCAACAGGTCAAGGATATTTTTCCCGGCTTCAACCCCATCATCGGGCCACTCGCTATCACCATCTTTTTGTGGGTATTCCTTATGAATGCCATGGACTTGGTGCCCGTTGACCTGCTGCCATGGCTAGCCTCACTGGTGGGTGAGTATGTCTTTGGAGCCGATCCCCATCATGTGTATTTCAAGGCTGTGCCCCCGACGAATCTCGATACCACCTTTGCCCTCGCGTTGAGCGTTTTCTTACTGATTGTCTACTACAACCTCAAAGTCAAGGGGTTGTTTGGTTATGGTAAACAGTTCTTCACTCACCCCTTTGGTGTTTGGCTCGCCCCCTTTAATATCGTCATGACGACCATTGAAGAGCTTGCCAAGCCCATAAGCTTGGGGCTACGTCTTTTTGGGAATTTGTTTGCTGGCGAGTTGATCTTCATCCTAATCGCCCTATTGCCGTGGTGGAGCCAGTGGATCCCGGGAGGGGCATGGGCCATTTTCCATATCCTGGTGATCACCCTGCAGGCCTTTATCTTCATGCTGCTCACCATCGTCTACCTGGCGCTAGCTCATGAAGAGCACGAGGAACATTAAGCAACGAGAGTTTTGAGAAGCACAACTAAGGAGGCCATCGATGGATGCCAATGCTATCGCCATGATAAACGCGTATACAGCGCTTGGGGTCGGCCTGATTCTGGCTGCAGCGGGGGGGGCGTCCGCCTTAGGCTGGGCCATGATCATGGGTAAGTACCTAGAAGGCATCGCTCGACAACCCGAGCTGCGGCCACAATTGCTCGGTCAGTCGTTGTTTTCCGGCGGTCTCATGGAAGCGTTCCCCATGATCGTGCTGGGTATCTCCATGTGGTTAATTCTAGCCAATCCGTTCGTGGGAGCGGCGCAAGCGGCACTGGGAGCCGGGTAATCTCGGCAGCGTTTTCGTTCAGATTGCGAGCCGAAGACGTTGACGGGGCCTGCATTCGATGGTTCGGCGAGTGACGGCACGCGATGCGCTGTGGTAGCGGGATCTGGACGGTGACGAGCCGACTTGCCACATAAGTTGTTGGGCTGAAGACCAGGGGTCCGGAAGTGAATGTAACCGCAACCTTATTCGGGCAGATGCTCACCTTTACGGTGCTTGTCTGGTTTGTGATGCGTTTCTTGTGGGAACCGGTTATCCGCATGTTGGAGGACCGCAAGAAGCGCATTGCGGACGGTTTGGCAGCAGCAGACCGCGGGCATCATGAGAAGGAGCTGGCCGAGAAACGGGCTAAAGAATTGTTGGTAAACGCCAAGGAGCAAGCCGCCGAGATCATCGCGCAAGCGCAGCGGCGGGCCGACGAGATCGTCGAGGAGTCCAAGGATGATGCGCGAGCCGAGGGGCAGCGACTCGTCACCGCCGCCCACGCGGAGATCGAGCAGCTTCTTAACCAAGCCAAGGAGCAGCTGCGGCACCAGGTGGTGGGTATCGCATTGACTGCCGCAGAGCAGATCGTGATGCGTGAAGTGGATGCCGATGAGCACAATAGGATGCTCGAAAAGCTAGTCAACCAGCTGTAGGGTGCCTCCATATGGCAGAGAAAGCCACGTTAGCACGTCCCTACGCCCTCGCCGCTTTCAAACAGGCCGAGCAAAGCAATGCGCTGGCGGAGTGGTCGAGCATACTGCAGTTTTTGTCCGCCCTGGTGCGCGATCCGGCAATGGTCAAGATCGTGTCGCATCCGCGGATCGAGAAGGAACGCTTAACGAGTCTCCTGGTTGACCTCAGCGAAGGCAGGCTCTCGGAGGCGGGACGTAATTTCCTTCAAATCCTTATTAAACACCAGCGGTTAGCGCTTTTGCCTGAGGTTGCCACGCTCTTCGAGCAGCAGAAAGCGGAATCCGAAAGGCGCCGAGAAGTTGAGGTGATCGTCGCCTATCCGCTGCAAGCAAAGCAGCAGCAGGCGATCAAAGACGCTATGAGCAAGCGTCTCGGTCAAGAAGTGGAACTCTCGGTGAAGGTCGACCAGGCTCTCATCGGGGGTATCGTGATTCGGGCGGGAGACACGGTGATTGACGCATCTCTACGCGGCCGTCTCAGCCGGCTCGAGCTGGACTTACGCTGAGAGGTTGTGAAAAAAACCTTACCCGGGGCCCGAGAAGAACGATGAACATGGCCTAAGAGCGTTTCGGGCGATTGACTCGCCGCGGCGCTCCTTGGGTTGGGGGGCTGATTGACCGTACCCTAACCGCAAGCAGTCGACACAGGCCGTACAGCCGATCATTGATAGAGGTTCGATTATGCAACTTACCCTAAGTCCAACGGAGATAAGCGATCTCATCAAGCAGAAAATCGAACACTTCGAGCTGCGTGTTGAAGCGCGCACCGAGGGCACCGTTGTCAGCCTCAGCGATGGCATCGTGCGTATCCATGGCCTGAGTGACGTTTTGCAAGGGGAGATGATCGAATTTCCGAAGAATACTTATGGGCTTGCCCTGAATCTTGAGCGCGACTCGGTGGGCGCGGTCATCCTGGGGGACTATGAGCACATCTCGGAAGGGGATGTGGTGAAATGCACCGGTCGCATCCTCGAGGTACCCACGGGCGAAGCACTGCTCGGCCGCGTGGTGGATGCGCTCGGCGAGCCTATCGATGGGCGGGGCCCTATTGAGGCGGAGGCCACCTCGCCCATCGAAAAGATCGCGCCCGGCGTGATCAGCCGACAATCAGTGAGCCAGCCTGTGCAGACCGGACTTAAGGCGATTGACGCCATGGTGCCCATCGGCCGCGGTCAACGGGAACTGATCATCGGCGATCGGCAAACCGGAAAAACAGCCATCGCCATCGACACCATCATCAACCAGAAGGGCACCGGCGTAAAGTGTGTTTATGTGGCGGTAGGACAAAAATCGTCGTCCATCGCAGCCGTGGTACGTAAGTTGGAAGAACATGGAGCGATGGATCACACCGTTGTCGTGGCCGCGAGCGCCTCGGATTCGGCTGCCATGCAATACATCGCCCCTTACTCGGGATGCGCTATGGGCGAGTATTTCCGTGATCGCGGCGAGGATGCACTCATCATTTACGACGATCTCACTAAACAGGCATGGGCCTATCGGCAGATCTCGTTGCTCCTGCGGCGACCTCCCGGTCGCGAAGCCTATCCTGGCGACGTGTTCTACCTGCACTCACGGTTGTTGGAGCGAGCGGCTCGCATCAATCCGGAAGAAGTGGCGCGGCGCACCAACGGTCAAGTCCAAGGTCAGACGGGATCCCTGACCGCGCTTCCTATCATCGAGACGCAGGCAGGTGACGTCTCGGCGTTCGTCCCAACCAACGTTATCTCTATCACTGATGGCCAGATCTTTCTCGAAACGGATTTATTTAATGCCGGTATCCGTCCCGCCATCAATGCGGGGCTTTCGGTTTCGCGGGTAGGGGGGGCTGCTCAGACATCTGTCATCAAGAAGCTTGGCGGAGGTGTGCGGTTGGCACTCGCTCAGTATCGAGAGTTGGCCGCGTTTGCCCAATTTGCCTCGGACCTCGATGAAACGACTCGTAGGCAGCTCGAACGTGGGCAGCGTGTCACCGAGATCATGAAGCAGAAGCAGTATTCACCGATGAGTGTTGCCCACATGGCGGTTTCCCTTTTCGCCGTGGATCGGGGCTACCTCGATGACATCGAGCTCAAGAAGGTCGGTGACTTCGAGCACGCTTTACACTCCTACATGCAGTCGCAGCACGCGGATCTTATCGACGCGATCAACGAGTCGGGAGACTTGAATGAAAAGGTGGAATCGGGTCTGAAAGCGGCACTAGAGGATTTCAAGGCGCACCACGTTTGGTAGGACGACACCCATGGCCGGTAAAGAGATACGCACCAAGATCAAGAGTATCCAGAATACGCAGAAGATAACCCGTGCCATGGAGATGGTTGCCTCAAGCAAGATGCGTAGGGCGCAGGACCGCATGCGAGCAGCTCGGCCCTATGCGCAAAAAATGCGCACCGTCATCGGTCATCTTGCTAGCGCTAGCACTGAGTACAAACACCCCTTTTTGCAAGAACGGCCGATCCGTCGTGTCGGTTTTATCGTCGTCTCCACGGATCGGGGCTTGTGCGGTGGTTTAAATTCGAACGTCTTCCGAGCGATGCTTCGGGAGATCGAGACCTGGCGCAATCAGGGTGTGGAGTTTGATCTGTGTACCATCGGTACCAAGGCCACCTCGTTTTTCCGGCGGTTGGGTGCGCGGATCATCGGTCAGGCGAGCCATCTAGGCGATGCACCCAAGGTAGAGGATCTCATCGGGACGGTGAAGGTCATCCTCGATGCATACCATGAGAACCGCATCGATCGCCTGTTTCTCGTCTATAGCGAATTCGTAAGCTCTATGACTCAGCGACCGGTGGTCGAGCAGTTATTACCCCTGACTTCATCTCCTGAGGATCAGCTTCAGCACCACTGGGACTATATCTACGAGCCGGATTCAAAGGAGATCCTCGATCACCTGTTACTGCGTTTCATCGAATCCCTGGTTTACCAGGGTGTGGTGGAAAACGTCGCGTGTGAGCAAGCGGCGCGCATGGTCGCGATGAAGGCTGCCTCGGATAACGCGGGGGCGTTGATCGACGAGTTAAAACTTGCCTACAACAAGGCTCGGCAAGCAGCGATTACTCAGGAACTTTCTGAAATTGTCGGCGGTGCGGCAGCAGTATAGGCGGGCATGAGTCCATACCCGGCATCGCTGACTGTGGCAGCAGGCGATCGGTGACTGCTTATAACTGACGGCGTTGGCCATCGTTTCGGCAGTTTAATGATCTTTGCCCTGGGGGCAGCCGACCCGGGGCCGCAAGGGACGCCGTGAAGACGTCCCTGTCGGCTTGGGTCCGGCCGACTCAGCACACACCCTTGCCGCGAGGGAGTCGGCTGCCGAAGGCTTGGGGTCCGACGGCGTTCTCCAGGGCAACTCTAGGCGAAACGATGACCATGGCCTAACTAACGAACCGAGGTTCTACAGATGGCGACGAGCTCTGGTGAAGTAGTAGAAATCATCGGCGCAGTGGTGGACGTCGAGTTTCCCCGCAGCGCGGTACCGAAAGTCCATGATGCCCTAAAAGTTGAGGGTGACGGCGGTTTGACCCTAGAGGTTCAGCAGCAGCTAGGAGATGGCGTGGTGCGGACCATCGCCATGGGGTCTACGGATGGCTTGCGCCGTGGATTGTCGGTCGCCAATACCGGGGAACCGATTCTCGTTCCGGTGGGCACCAAGACCCTCGGTCGCATCATGAACGTCCTCGGAGAGCCGGTCGATGAAAAAGGTGCGATCGATTCCGAGGAGCACTGGGCGATTCACCGCAAGGCGCCGAGCTACACAGATCAAGCAGCCACTATCGAACTGCTTGAGACGGGCATTAAGGTCATCGATCTCATCTGCCCTTTCAACAAGGGAGGCAAAGTGGGCTTATTCGGCGGTGCCGGTGTCGGCAAGACCGTGATGCTCATGGAGCTGATCCGTAACATTGCCATCGAGCACAGCGGGTATTCGGTATTCGCTGGAGTCGGCGAGCGTACCCGGGAAGGCAACGATTTCTATCATGAAATGAAGGACTCCGGCGTACTCGATAAGGTGAGTCTGGTCTATGGTCAAATGAACGAACCGCCTGGGAATCGGCTGCGCGTGGCTCTGACGGGGCTCACGATGGCCGAGTTTTTCCGTGATGAGGGCCGCGATGTATTGCTATTTGTCGACAACATCTATCGCTATACCCTGGCTGGCACGGAAGTTTCGGCGCTTCTCGGTCGCATGCCTTCGGCGGTCGGCTATCAGCCGACCCTCGCTGCGGAAATGGGTGCACTTCAGGAGCGTATCACCTCCACCAAGACGGGCTCTATCACATCCATCCAAGCGGTCTATGTGCCTGCCGATGACCTGACCGACCCGTCTCCGGCAACGACTTTCGCGCATCTGGATGCCACGATCGTGTTGTCCCGACAGATTGCCGAGTTGGGGATCTATCCTGCCGTCGACCCGCTTGATTCCACCAGCCGCCAATTAGACCCGCTGATCGTCGGGCAAGAGCATTACCAAGTCGCCCGCGACGTCCAAGGTATCCTGCAGCGCTATAAGGAGCTTAAGGATATCATCGCCATCCTGGGCATGGATGAGCTTTCCGATGAGGATAAGCTTAGTGTGTCGCGGGCTCGTAAGCTGCAACGCTTTCTCTCCCAGCCATTCTTTGTCGCGGAGGTATTCACCGGTGCCGCCGGTAAGTATGTCTCCCTGAGAGAGACGATCGCGGGTTTTAAGGCCATAGTGGATGGAGAGATGGATAGCCTTCCGGAGCAGGCCTTCTATATGGTGGGTACCATCGAGGAGGCAGTGGAAAAAGCCAAGACCCTTTAGTGCGGGAAGCCCTACGGAATGGCGTAGGCCGACCGCCGTCGATAGACCTCGCCATTCAAAGTCAGTCTTCAGTACAGGAATAGCATGTCATGGCCATGACCATTCACCTGGACATTGTCAGCGCGGAGTCGGAGATCTTCTCTGGGGTCACGGAGATGGTGTTTGCGCCTGCCATCATGGGAGAAGTCGGCATCACGCCTCGCCACGCGCCGATGATCACACGTATGCAGCCCGGTGAAGTGAGGGTTCGCTTGCCAGGTGGGAAGGAAGAGTCTTTTTATGTATCGGGCGGCATTCTTGAAGTACAACCCTACGTGGTGACCGTTCTTTCTGATACGGCTCTGCGCGCCAAGGATGTCGATGAGGCCGCAGCGCTGGCGGCGAAAGACAAGGCTGAGCAGGCCTTGGCAGACAGAACGTCGGAGTTTGAATATGCTCGTGCCAAGGCCGAGTTGGCTCAGGCAGCTGCCCAACTGGCGGCGATTCAGCGACTACGTCAGAGAACGAAACGCTGACGAGACAAGGGCATGTCTGAACAACGTGTTGATGAACGTAAAGTCGTGTATTTTACTTATGAGATACGCGATTCGGCTGGCAACCTACTAGAACGTTCCGATCTGCCTATCGGCTATCTGCATGGGGGTGGAAAGCGTGAGCTGTTGGATAAGCTCGAAGCGTCCCTAGAGGGTCGGGCGGTGGGTGATACCGTAGAGGTCACGTTGACCCCGGAGGAGGGTTTTGGGCGCCATAAGCCAGAGTTGACGTATACTGACAACATTAACAATGTTCCCTCTGAATACTGTCATCTTGGCGCTGAGGCCCTTTTTGCCAACGACCAAGGCGAAACGATCACCATGGTGGTGACACGTATCGAGAACGGGCAGGTGACTTTGGATGGCAACCATCCTCTGGCCGGTCACACGCTGGTGTATCGAATTACGGTTTCCGACATTCGGGAAGCGACCGAATCCGAGCTGCAAGTCGGTACACTCGGAGATCGGGCGCGTATACTTCAGTGAGAGCTTGTGACAAAACCTGCTACATCACCCGATAGCGGCGTTGGGCGGTGCTTGCTCAGCTCTCGTGCCGCTCGTGACGGTTTTGTTACAAGCTCTGAGAGGTCATGAAAGAACCGTCGCGAGCGGTCCGCGACGGCTGTTCAATCTGTAGGCCAGTGCCGCCAAGACCTGGCGCGCTACGGTGGTCCGAGGCCTTAGCATGGATGAGGCAACCGCATTCGTCACTGGGACTCAACATTTATACCCGGTCACTTCGAGACGTACTTTGCTTCTGCGGGCGGCAGAGGTAACTGGCCGATACTTTGCACTAAGTTGCCCATCTTAGGATGGAGTTTTCGCCATGTCTCAATTGGTCGTTATTATCCTCGCTGCAGGGCAGGGAAAGCGGATGAATTCCGACCTCCCCAAGGTGCTGCACCGCGTGGGTGGCCGTACGCTGTTGGAACACGTGGTCGATGCGGCTCACGCGCTGAAGCCAAAAGAAGTGCGCGTGGTTTACGGACACGGTGGCGATCAGGTGCCGCGGGCGCTGCCCAACCTAGACGTGATCTGGATCCGACAGGTCGAACAGCTTGGCACGGGGCACGCCGTATTGCAGGCCATGCCAGGCATTCCAGACCCAACTACGGTGCTCGTACTGTACGGTGACGTGCCCCTGGTTAGCCCCCTCTGCCTGACGCAACTTCTTGCGCACGCATCCGATACCTGCCTCGGGTTAGTCACCGTTAGGCTCGCTGATCCCAGTGGCTACGGGCGAATTCTCCGGGACGCGCAGGGCGCGATTACGGGAATCGTTGAGCAACGGGATGCCGACCAGGACCAGCGGACCATCGACGAGGTGAACACCGGCATACTCGCTGTAGAGGCGGGACGATTGCGCCACTGGTTAGCCTCGCTACAGCTAGACAATGCCCAGGGAGAATACTACCTAACAGATGTCATTGTGGCTGCGGTACGCAACGGTGTTACGATACGCAGCGTCGTGGCGAGCGCTGTCGAGGAGGTCCTCGGTGTCAATGATCGGATACAGCTCGCCCATCTCGAACGCCATTTTCAGCGCACGCAAGCACACCAACTGATGCGTTCTGGGGTCACCCTGAGCGATCCGGCTCGTTTTGACGTGCGCGGTACCGTGCGGGCCGGACGCGACGTGCTTATCGATGTGAACGTGATACTAGAAGGGCGTATTGTGCTCGGGCAAGGGGTCAGCATTGGCCCGAACGTGCTGATTCGAGACAGTGAGATCGGTCCAAGTACCCATATCTTGGCGAACTGCGTGATCGAAAAGTCCCGTACTGGCGCCCATTGTCAGATCGGACCTTTCTCGCGGCTCCGTCCCGGAACGCATCTTTCCGACGGGGTGCATGTGGGTAATTTTGTTGAGATCAAGCAATCCGAAGTCGGCGCCGGCTCCAAGGTCAATCACTTGACCTATGTCGGGGATACCGAGGTGGGTAAACGGGTCAATATCGGAGCCGGAACCATTACCTGCAATTACGATGGGGCCTTCAAACATCGGACCGTCATCGGCGATGATGCATTCATCGGTTCGGGTACAGAACTGGTGGCACCGGTTAGCGTCGGTGCCGGCAGTACCATTGGCGCTGGCTCGACCATCACCCGAGATATTCCCCCCGGAGAGTTGGCTGTCGCAAGAAACCGGCAAGTGGCGATCAGGGGCTGGAAG
>CAZUZO010000103.1:0-12723 GCA_964624765.1 uncultured Thiotrichales bacterium | reverse complement strand
CTCGCGACGGTTTTTTCACAATCTCTCAGGACTTATTTCACTGTCATGGCAGTTGGGGTTGGATATCATGAACTTCATGATGAGTCCAACTGATACACAGTTTTCTATTCGCCTGTCCACGGACCTAAAGTTTTGGTCCTTCTTACTGCCCTTTCTCCTGGTCTCGACTGTCACTTGGGTCTATGGGTTGGGGTGGCTGTTTCGTCACGCGCCCCTGATCATGCCCAAGATTGTGACTTTTCTCGTGGGTGGAGGATAATATTGGGCCGGGCAGTCCGAGGCATCGGCTCCCGACGGTGACTCTGTGCCGCAGCGACGAACGGTGCCCTACTCGGGGAAAAGAGACCTAAATGCCGATCATGGCCAGACATCTCCTGGCGTTGCTTGCACTGATAGCGCTGTCCACGGGGGTTCCTGAACAGGCTGTTGCCGACAGTGAATGCGCGCGCCCATGGTCTTTTGCCCATACGCTGCGTGTCGGGGAGGCGTCTTTTAACGTCGCTGTGGCGAGCACCGGTCAGGAGCGCATGCGTGGGCTTTCCGGGGTCTGCCCGATGGCCGCGAACGAAGGCCTCTATTTCGTATTTCCTGCCCCAGGGCTGCTGCCGTTTTGGATGAAAGACATGCGCTTTCCCCTCGATATAGTGTGGATCGATGCCCAGCATAGGGTTATCCACATCAGAGACAACGTGGCGCCGGAAACGTTTCCGGCAGTCTTTGCGGCCGAGCAGCCGGCTCGATATGTCCTCGAGATCAATGCAGGCCGTGCGCGAGAGGCCGGCATTCAGGTCGGTGACGTGGCCACGCTGGATCAGCCGCCGCTTTAGCAGCAGTGTCTTGGGCCGGTGCCCACGGCCGACGAAAGACGACGCCTGCTCGTACTCTTAGAAGCTGTTTTAAAAATGTCACGAGCGCCGGAGTCGCAAGGCGCACGGCGGCGACAAAATCGTCGGGAACGATTTTGAACAGCTGCAAGCTGGCCCCGAAGCGGCGAGCCCCAAGGATGGGGCGAGTAACCACCGGAGTGTACAAGGGAGTACATGAGGATGGCGAGCCGCTGCGCAACGCAGCTATGGCAAGCGCAGTCGTTTTTAAAACAGCTTCTTAACGCTGGGGCTCGCAGGGGGGAGCGATTATAATCCGCCTCCTATCCAGTAGCCCGCCAGCGCAAGGGGATGCCCATGAAATGGATCGTTCGCCTACTCCTCGGCTTGGTGGTGATGGTGGCGGTGGTTTTCGGCGTGGGTGCGGTATTGCTCGCCACCATCGATCCCAATGACTACAAGGATCTCATCGCAGGGAAGGTTCGCGAAGCCACCGGCCGCACGCTGACCATCGAAGGCGATATCGAGCTGTCGTTCTTTCCTTGGCTTGGGTTGGAGCTAGCCGAGACCCGGCTGAGCAATGCGGCAGGGTTTGGCGATGACCCTTTTGCGCAGGTGGATGGGGTGCGGGTCAGTGTGGCGCTGTTGCCGCTGTTGAGACGCGAGGTGCAAGCCGACACCGTCAGTGTGCACGGGCTACGCCTCGATCTGAGCCGTTCTGCAGATGGGCTGACCAATTGGGACGACCTGTTGCAACCCAAAGAGCCCGAGCGGCCTAGCCAGCCGGAAAAGCCGGTGGAGGATGAGAGTCCCGCGGCGTTGGGAGCAGTCGTCATCGGCGGCCTCACTATCCAGGATGCGGCACTACGCTGGCAGGACGCTCAAACCGGCAATGCGCTGGTGGTATCGCCTTTCAATCTGCGCACCGGGGCCCTGAAAGCGGGCGAGCCCTTCGACCTCAGCCTGGATTTGGGGGTGGAGAGCGCGAGCCCTGCGCTGAAGGCCAGTGCTAGACTGACGGGCGAGGTCAATGCCGATCTTCAGCAACAGCGCTATCACTTCGAGGGGATGACCCTGGCCATTGATGCCAAGGGGGAATCACTGCCCGCCGGCGGTGTGGTGGCCGAGGTCAAAACCACGCTGACGGCCGACCTGCAGACCCAGACGCTGAATGTCCCCCGACTGACCCTAAAGGCCATGGAGTTGGCTATGACGGGTCAACTCGATGTGCAGCAACTCCGGCAGGCGCCGCAGATTAAGGGATCCCTGGAAACGGCACCGTTTTCCCCGCGTGAACTGTGGCGACAGCTCGGTATACAAGGGGCCGTGCCGGCGGATCCAAAGGTCCTACAGCGAGCAGCGTTGCAACTGCAATTCCAGGGAAACGAGCAGGCAATGGAGATCGCCCCCTTAAGGGCGAGTCTGGATGCTTCCACGTTGACCGGGAAAGTTCGTATTACCTCAGGCCCAAAGCCCCATATCCGGTTTTCGCTGATGCTGGACCAAATGGATTTGGACCGTTATTTTCCGTCGCCTGAAACCACTGTTCAGGACGCCGAGGGGGCACCGGGGGGCGAGGCCCCAGCGGAAGCCGCAGTGGATACCCTCGGGATCCCAGCAGACACTCTGCGCGAGCTTAACGCCGCCGGCGATTTCAAAGCCGGTGAGCTCAAAGTCGCCAATCTGCAGCTATCGAATGTGGTGGCCGAACTCAATGCCGAGGGGGGAGTGGTGGCGGTTAAGCCGTTGCGCGCCGACCTTTACGCAGGTGGCGTCGATGGTGGGCTGACCGTAGACGTTCGCGGTGCGATGCCGACGTTTGGTCTCATCTCCGAGCTCCAGGGGATACAGGTGGGGCCGCTGATGTCGGCGCTGCAGCAGGGTAAAGGCTATCTGGACGGTACGGGGGAAGTGTCGGTCAACCTGCGGACCCGCGGCGAGGGCGTCGCCGATTTGAAGAAGCGCCTCGAAGGCAGGCTCAATATGGCAGTCACCGAGGGTGCCTTGTACGACAAGAAGCTCGCCGCGATGGTGGAAGCGGCAGTGGCGTTTCTCGAGGGTCGCCCAGCCAGGCCGGCGGCCGAGGCGATCATCTTTGAGTCCCTCAGCGGTTCGGCGGATGTCAACCAGGGTGTCTTGAGCAACCGAGATCTGCAGCTCATTACCTCGCTCATTTTGGGCAAGGGTGAGGGGAGCGCCGATCTCGGCAACGATACCGTCGACTATACCTTGAGCCTTGCGTTAGCCCGAGGCGATGAAGACAAGAAACGGGTGTTTGTCCCCATCACCATCAAGGGGCCTTACCATGATCTCAAATATGGGCTCAAGCTCGAGAAGGTCGCCAAGGAACGGTTAAAGCATGAGGCAGAAAGGCAAATCGAGAAGAGGCTGCAAAAAATCGTGCCGCAGGAGTTCTCTGCCCCGTTACAGGAAGGGTTGAAAGGTCTCCTGGGCCGCTGAGAAGCGGTTTGTGTCATGGGGGGCGGGTATCGCCTTTTGCACGTGCCACATGGGAAGGATGGGCCCAGGCGTTGGTTCCAGGGCTCTCGAGATGCGGCGGTTTGAAATCGCCGTCATTCGAGGGTTTTAAAAAAGATGGCCGCCAGGAATCCTAGCAGGGTGGAAAACCCGACGATAGAACCCCCTCTGAACGAGGCCTCCGGCAGCATCGTCTGCGCGATCATGGTCAGCATGGCGCCCGCCGCAATACCTTGGACGATGGCCAAGGTGTGTGCCCCGGCTCCCACAAAGAGCACATTCCCGAGCGCGGCACCGATCCCGGTGATCACCATCAACGATGTCCACATCAGTACGATACGATTGATGGAGAAGCCTTGTTGTCGCATGCCGATCGAGCTTGAGAGTGCCTCGGGATAATTGGATAGGAATAGGCCTGCAAGCAGCGAGAGGCTGATTTGGGAGTGGGCAAGGCTGGCACCGATGACCAACGACTCGGGGATACCGTCGAGCATAATCCCCAGCCAGATGGCCAATGCCGCTCCGGTGTGCTGTGCCACCTCAGCCCTCGCCAGGGTGGCCGCTGGGATGAGCTTGCCCGTATCGATGCCCCGGACGGCCTTGGCCGTCCACCGGGCTGCGGCCCGATGGTCGAAATCCTGTTTGCGCTCAAGGTAACTCTCCACTTCGGCGCGCTGCAGGAAGGCCTTGACATGTTCTGCGAGGGCGGGGGCGTGTCGGAGCAGCTCTTCAAAGTCCCTTTTTCGAAGCACCCACACGGTCGTATCCTCAGTGGTGACGGCCGACACGCTGTGGCGGGCGCCGGTCAAGAAGGACAGGCCGCCGAATGCCTCATGATCGGTTAGGTACGTTGGCTTTTCTCCCCGCCGGCGAGGATCCAGCAATGACACCTCGCCATGCTCGATGATGTACAATCGATCAGCCGGATCGCCGGGATGGAACAAGGGTTCGCCTCGCTGGTGGCGTTTGAACAGGATACTTGAGGCGATCGCTTCGAGCTCGTTAGCTGGAAGATCGGCAAATAGGGGTAAGCGGCCGACCTGGTTTGCTACCGAGCGAAATTCCTGATCCTTACGTGCCAGCGCGACTGCAGACGCTATCGTCCCTTTTGCCCCAAGACTGGCCACTGCCGTATCGGCCCATTGCTGGACCTGCTCGGCGCTCATACCATGACTTTCTTGTAGATAGCGCGAAACCTCGGTGCTCCTTAGCCAGCGGTGCACCGCTTGCTGCAGGGTTGGTGAGTTGGGCAACAGGTGGATAAATGCCATTCTGGGCAGTACCCAGACGGTCGTGTTGCCGGTGGCAAGGGCTCCATTGGCGTGGGGAGCGCCGGTCAGGAACGCCAAACGACCGAATGCATCGTTGCGATGGAGCCGTTCCTTCGGCTGATCGGCGTGCTTGGGATGCAGCAACTCCACGGTGCCGTCGGCGACTACATAGAGCGCATCGCAGGGATCACCGGGCCGATAGATCCAGCTTCCTCCTTGGTAGCGCTCACTGCGAATGTAGCTCACCAGTCCCTTGAATTCGGATAATGAGACTTCCTTGAAGACATCGAGGCGACCCAGATCTGAGAACAGTCGCTTAAAGCGGCGATGCTCCTCGCGGCGCAGGTGATAGATGGTGGTGGAGGCCTTGCGCAGGAAACCGCCGTAGTCATTGACGATCTGGTTCAATGCAACGAAAAGTAGGCCACCGAACATGCATCCGAAGGCGAGGAAATTAAAATGCCCGCGCGCGACGGCCGAACCTACCAGATCGATGGTGAGGGCCGCCAGCAGGGCGCCGCCGCCAAAAGCCATGAGGAATGCCACCGTGCGGTCGCTGGGTTGCCAGTACACCGACGTCATGGCACCTAGCGGCAACGAGCAGGCGCTCAAGATCCCCATCAAGAAGGCGGTTCCGGCTACCGATTCCAGCACCATGGGGTTATGAGGTAGCCGGCACGGCGGGGGCGTGAACAGTGGCGCGCCTCCAGCGCTGTGGACCTGGCGCTGGAAGGGCCGAACGGATGCTCGATTCGGGGTGCGGTGTGCCCTCCTGGGAAGTCCCCCCGCCGAAAACGATGAGACGACCACGGCGAGGAAATCGATGAAACTTTTTCACTCGTTCACGCTGCCCTTTGCCTGGGAACGTATCGCCCAGGTGCTTTGTGATCCGCAATTCAACATTGAGCGCGACAAGCAGAGAGACGGTGTCATCGCCAGCGCATTCCAGATGCTTGAGGAGAGGGAACGATACAAACTATTCGAGTTGCGCACAACCGAATACCGACGCAGTATGACCGGCGCATTGAATCGCCGTGGGACGGTCGCGACCGTGACCACGTTTCGCTATGACAGCGAAGCGCGAACGGTGGGTTGGCACTATTCAGGGGAAGCGGGAAGACTGCTGGAGCTAAGCGGAATCTATCGGCTACAGCCGCGAGACGGCGGGACGCTGCTGGCGCATGAGGTCACCATCTTGGTGTGGATCCCCGTCCTCGGCTACTTTCTCACACAATTGATCGCCCAGGAATTCGAGAAGCCGGCACAAGACTATCGGCAGCTGATTATCGAATACGCCGAGGCGATCGGAACCAGTGAAAAAACCGGCGGCGCTACCCGATAGCGCCGTTGGCAAGCTCTTGCGATCGTGATTCTTCACCGATGGTTGCTTTCATTTCAAACCTCATTGCATCTGACCGCGGTATTCGCCCGAGGGTGAAAAGCATACCATGGTAGTTGCGCAGGCAGGTGCGAATGGATGCGTGTAGAATTCGGTGGTCCACGTCGTTGTAGTCGTGAACCAGAATGTTTCTCAGGCCGGCGCTTTGGCAGATGCTTGCGGCGAAGGCTTCAGGGTAGGCCCCGAGGTCGCTGAGCCGGAGAAAGGTATCTCGATAGGTCAGGCGGGTAATCTGCTCCTCTTGCCCTGTCGCCAGTTCAGTAATGAGGTGCTCGTTGACGTCTATGGCCCGCATGTACGATGATGCTCCTTCCCTTGCTACTTGGAGCTCAATGTCACCGCCCTGTTGTCATGCCTATCCACCCGCCCCATATCGCTTCGATCATCGCCGCGTTCGAACGCGTCCCCCACTGCCGAGAACTGGGGATAACCGTTGTCGAACTCTACCAGGGGCATGGCTTGATGTACGTGCCCTACCATACGAAACTGATCGGTAATCCCCACACCGGTGCGCTTCATGGTGGTGTCATCACCAGCTTACTGGACACCGTCGGCGCGGTGGTCGTGATGGCCTCGGTTCCGGCTTCCACGCCACTGGCCACGTTGGATCTGCGTATCGATTACCTGCGCCCGGCAGCTGCCGGGCGCGACATCTTTGCTTCCGCTGAGTGCCATAAGGTGACCGCCCATGTGGCCTTTGTGCGTGGGCTTGCCTATCAGGAAACATTTCGCGATCCGGTTGCGCATTGCACCAGTACCTACATGCTTGGGGGGAGCGGCTTTAACCCACCGGCAAGTACAGAAACGACCAACGGCGGGCAGCCATGCTAAAGACCATCGAGTCGCTAAAGGCCAGCGGCAATATGGCTGCGATCAACCAGCTGATACCCTACGCGGCCACGGTTGGATTGGAAGCCTTCATGGATGAAGGCGGATTAGTCACCGTGTTGCGTTACCGAGAGAGCAACATCGGTAACTTCATCCTCCGAGCGGTGCACGGAGGGGTCGTTGGCGCACTGCTCGAGCATGCGGCCATTCTGCACTTACTCTCAGAAACTGAGCTCAAGGTGCTGCCTAAAATGATCAATCTGTCCGTCGATTTCCTGCGTCCGTGCCTAGTGGGGGATACCTACGCACGAGGGCGGGTGATCAAACAGGGCCGCCGCATCGTCAATGTCAGAGCCGAGGCCTGGCAGGAAAACCCCGAGCGTCCGGTGGCGGCTGCCCACGCGCACTTTCTCCTGTCGCCGTGATGACCGCTGGGTCTATGCGCGGGTCAGGGCGTCTGTCGTCGGCCGTAAGACGGGCTGTTATGATGATCGCGCAAGCCCCCTCGTCGCTGCGTGCCGCCGCCCGCCCGGCTCTCGAGCTACTCGCGGCGGTTTCTTCACAACCCGGGAAGCCGAATGCGTCAGAAGCTCTTGAATTTACCTCGCCCGCCGGGACTACGGCCGCCGGTTTTTTCCTTGGCGATGTTCACGATCAGATTGCGTCCATCCAACGGTTTGCCATCCATCTCCAGAGCGGATTCGGCAGCGTGCTGGCTGGCAAAGGTCACGAAGGCAAAACCCCGCGATCGACCGGTATCCCGATCCGTGATGAGGCGAACTTCGTCGAGCTCTCCATAGCCTGAAAAGGCCTGCTCGATCTCGGTCTGGGTGGTGGAAAACGAAAGATTGCCTACGTAGAGCTTGTTTTGCTGCATTTTTCAGTGTCTCCTCAAAGCGTTTGTGTGCGTCACCAGGTTCTCGAAAGGCAGTGGCCCTGAGTCAAGACACCGATTTCTGTTCGAGTACTTGTCGACGAGTACGCGAATTATATCATGCGAATTATATCATGGCTCCCGTCACGCGCATGGCTACCCGATGCGCTCCCCCGAAGCGGCTCCCGGATCTGTCCTCACTGTCGGACCGGTTGCCCGAGCGGTTATGTGGGTAGCGAGCTCTACCGCCCGCCGCCGCTACTCCAAGGCATCATGTTGCTCCAAGGCATACCGCCGCCTTGACCGCCGCTACTCCAGGGCATGCCGCCGCCTTGGCTGCCGCTACTCCAAGGCATGCCGCCGCCTTGGCTGCCGCTACTCCAGGGCATGCCGCCGCCTTGGCTGCCGCTACTCCAGGGCATACCGCCTCCACCCTGGCCGCTTCCACTCCAGGGCATCATTCCGCTGAAGGGCATGCCACCGCCACTGTCGCGCCCCCCTCCCGGGCCACCTCCTGGCGGACCGTAGGCTCCTGGTGGGGGGCCGTACCCCCCTGGCGGTGGACCCCAGCCGCCGTAGCCGCCGCCCGGCGGTGGGCCGCCAGGGCCGTAGCCGAGCGGCGGTGCGGCGCCGTAAGGGGGCGGGCCTCCGTAACCGCCATACGGAGCAGCGGGTCCACCATAGCCCGGTTGTCCCCAGCCGCTGGGCGCGGGGACGCTGGGTGTGGCGTAGGCCGGTGGCTGTGTGTAGCCTCCTGGGGAGCTAGGACTGGCACTCCCTGGCGGGGGAGTGTAGCTGGTGGTACCTTCGGTTCGTGCCCCCGATGACGGCTCACCGGAAGACGCCCTGGGCGTCGTCGTTGGAGTTTGGCTACCTTGCTGCATGGCCTCGCCCGTGTCCCTCGCTGCCGGCTCGGCTGCTTCCGCCAGGTCAGCGTAATCCGACCCCATGGCGATTCCGAGGGCGCCGAGGTTCAGGGCCCAGCTGGCTGCCCCAAGGGCCAATACTTTCGAGAGTTTTTGCACGAGGGACTCCTGATTCTCTGGAGTGGAATAATGATGTTCAGGTAAGGAATCCACACAGTAGCGACATGCGCCCACGATGTCCAGCAAACTCACCACCTATCGGTTTGAGCCGAGAATCCCAAAGGGCCGTCATACCCGCACGGATTGCCGGTATCCAGACCACAGGGAAGTGGCCCAGACAGCCATCCATGGCGACTGGGTTCCGGCAATCCCTGCCGGAACGACGGGTTTGAAGGAACTGATAGGTGGCAAGGTCTAGCAAAACCCTAGCCTGAAGTGGTTGTCCGATCGGTGCTCGGGCGAGCGCCAAGGGGGCGAGTAATCGCCTGTCCTCCCTTGTATACTTTGGTCGCTGGCCAGGGTGCGCCTTGCTCTGCCGGCGTTCGTGACGTTTTTGAGACAGGTTCTGAGGGGATGTTCAAAATGAAAAAATACGGTTTTGTTGCCTCCGGCGGAGGGTACCGGAGCTTCTACACCGCGGGGGTGCTGGTTTGGCTACAGAGAAACAATGTGCCGGTCACCCATATCACTTCCACCAGTTCTGGCAACAATATCGTCCTTGACTACCTGGTGTGGGATTGGGCCAAGGATGAGTTCCCGCCGACGCTCACCAAGACTATCCGGCTAAACGTGACCGACATCGCGCAAGTTTTCGCCAATTTTATCGGCCTAAGACCCTCACTGCTGCCCGCCGGCACCCATCTTTTCACCGTAGACAAGGACAATTGCCGGAAATCGTTGTTACTCGACGAACCACGGCGCCGGGCCGTGTTGAAAGAGCACCTCGCCGCCGTGAGCTGGGACATCTTCGCGACCAATCTCACCAAACACGAAAAGTGTCGGTTTCGGGTCAACGAGATTCTCGCGGAGATCAATGATTCCACTTTGAGCCAATTTATGGATGCTTTTCTGGCTGGGATCACGACCATCCCTTATTTCAAGGCCATCACTATCGGTCAGGAATTTTATGTCGAGGGGGGCTATCTGGATAATACGCCGATGCGGCCGCTTTTCGAGGATCCGGAAGTGGATGAAATCGTCGCCATCGATTTCACCGACTATGATTACCATGCTGAGTTGGAAAAGCTTTACCGCACCCAGATACTCACGTTGCCATTTAACAGCATCAACATGCATCTGTTGGTGAGCGACATGGAGCTAACGCTGCCAAACAAGAAGATCTTCTCTCAGACCCAGACCCTCAACAAGCTGCTTGAAGCGGTGGGCAAAGACTCACTGGATATCGAAGGCAAGACGTACTACCGTAAACCGGTGCATATTCTGCGGCCGAAAAATCTGGAGAGTATGACCATCTCGCTGAAGGACAGCACGGCGCAAAAGGATTACTTCCAATTGGGCCGGCGAGAAGCCGAGGCGCTGTTTGCGCGCTTGTCCTGATGGCTTGGGGCCTGTTTTGCGCCGCCAGCGGAGGGGCGTCCCTGCCCAACGTCGTCCCTCAGAACTCGCTGAAGCGATCGATCTTTTGGCGTTCTAAGTCCCGATCACGCCGCCGTCATCCTTGGTGATGACCAGTACCGCCGAACGCGGACGGCTGATACCGAGGGTGTTCGGCAAAGCATCGCCGCCGCTGTTGGTCTCGAACTGGCTTTGCGGCCAGTTGCTAGACTGCGTCGGTTCCTCCGGCGGTGCGCCCTCGCCAGGGTGTTGGATGCCGACGAACATCGCCGTCCCGTCGGGGGTGTTGATGACCCCCGTCACCTCACAGTTCGGCGGACTGGTGAGGAAGCGGCGTACCTCCTTGGTATTGGGATCGGCGCAGAGCATGGAATTGCTGCCGATGTTGATCCAATCGCCTAGGCCGTCGCCCTGCTGGTCGGTCTGTACCCACAGGCGGCCAAACGGGTCGAACCAGAGGCCGTCGGGGGCACCGAAATCGGCCGTTTGTTCAGCCCCCGCCTCGATGTCGACGATGTTGCC
The DNA here is from genome assembly GCA_964624765.1 of uncultured Thiotrichales bacterium. Lineage (GTDB taxonomy): Bacteria > Pseudomonadota > Gammaproteobacteria > HK1 > HK1 > JAGTVB01. The sequence goes on along the minus strand of CAZUZO010000103.1, from coordinate 2,086 downwards.
CGCATAGAAGGGCCCCTCGCCTTCGACGCCGTCCACTAAGTTGAGAGTAGTGTAACTCTCTGGCAAGGTCTTTTCGGTTTGGGTGTCCCCGCACAGCACGAAGATATCCCACTCGAATCCCGTGGCGGTGACTACATTGCCGTCCTCGCGCCAACGGATGATGTGGCCGAAATCGTTGTCCGGCCGTGGGTTGGCCATATCCACCGGCGGGTTGGCGGAACCGGCGTTGGTGGTGCCGTCTGGCGGATTTACGCTGTCCGGGGTATTGCCGCGGCGGTTGTTGTTGGTCAGCGTGCAGTAGACCTCGAGGGGACGCTCATTGTTGTAGGTCGGATAACCGCGTGTCGCCTGGTCCGGATCGTAGTAGGTCCGTAGCGCGGTCCACTCCGGGCGGTCCATCATGGTGGCCCCCACGGCGTCCGCCGCCTGGCGGGTAAAGACCAGGATCTTCGCCTGTACCTCGGCATCGTTCGCACCCTTGAACCGATCGAGCTCGCGCAGCTTGAGCTTGCTCCCGGAGCCATCGGGGGCATCGATGACAGATTCGGTGTCCGGTGCGAGGGCGATCCATTCACCGCGGTAGGTCTGGAGACCCTGAACCGGTTCAGCCGTGAAGCGGGCGACATACAGGGTTCCTTCGTCCAGCAGGTCACGGTTGGACTTGCGGTGGCGTGGATTGAAGGGGCGCGCGCAGACGAATTTGTAGATGTATTCGTTGCGCTCGTCGTCCCCCATATAGAAGGCGATGCGGTACCCTTCACTGACCGCGAGCTGGGCGCTCTCGTGCTTGAAACGCCCGAGGGCCGTGCGCTTGACCGGCACGCTCTTGGGGTCATAGGGGTCGATCTCGACCACCCACCCGTAGAGGTGTGGCTCCAGGGGATTGTCGTCGGCGTCGAAGCGCGGATCCACCTCTGGCCATCGATAGAACGGCGCCGCGGTGGCAATGCCGTAACGGGATTGGCCGGCGATGATAGTCGGCTTTTGGTCGAACTGGGTGTCGTCGATCTGCGCCCCGCTGGTGGGTGCGGCGAAGTAATTGTTCCAGTTCTCCTCGCAGGTCAGGTAGGTGCCCCAAGGGGTGTAGCCGTGGGCGCAATTGTTATGGGTGCCGTAGGCGCTGTAGCCGTCGTTGAGGCCGATCTCGATGGACCCTTCCGGGGTGATGTCGAACTTTTTGGACCGAAGCAGCTCACTGCCGGCGGCGGGACCGGATACCCGCATGGGAGTCGTGGCCGTAATACGCCGACCGAAGGGGGAAGTGCGGATGACCCGCCATTTTCCGGCTTGCTTGCGCACCTCCATCACCGAGATGCCATGGGCGGCCTGGGACTTGCGAGCCTTCTCGATTGTCATGGGCTCCAGGCCATCACTTCCGTGGAGGATCTCCTCATGGGTGTATTCATGATTCACGCACAGTAATCCCCGGACCGGGTTGGCGCCGCGACCCTCACCCTGGGCAGGAAAACTGAAGAAATGCATGCCGTCATTGTGCATGCCGAACTGCTGGGCCTGGGCGCTGGCGTCTTGGGTCGCGTCTTCCTCCCAATTCGGGGCACCGGGCATGATCGGATCGCCCCAGGCTGCGAGTACCTCAACGGTGTAATGCGGCGGGACCGCCACCTGGTCGGCTACCGGGGCAAGGCTCGGTGGTATGCTGTCGAATCCGATGCCGGCGAAGCCGTTGTCGGGCGGGATCGGGGCTGCCTCCACGGTGCGGATGAGACCCTTCATGCTGATACCGCCGATGGCGGTCAGCGCCGATGCGCCGAGCGCCGTCTGCATGAACCGCCGCCGACTCAAATCCGTTCGTTTGATCACATCACGAATGGACTCGTTGCCCGACGGGTTAAGGGTGACGTTGTTCTTGGGGTGCTGAGAACCTTTCATGGTCTTTGCTCTCCACTTCTCACGTTGCGCGTTGAACCCCGGCAGCGACGCCAGGGAGCAAGAGGGCAGGGCGATAGGCACCTGAGAAGCTGTTTTAAAGACTACTGCGCTTGCCGGAGCTGCGTTGCGCAACGGCTCGCCATCCTCATGTACTCCCTTGTACACTCCGGTTGTTACTCGCCCCATCCTTGGGGCT
>CAZUZO010000102.1:0-12880 GCA_964624765.1 uncultured Thiotrichales bacterium | reverse complement strand
CCGTCGCGAGCGGCCCGAGAGCCAGGCGGACGGAGCGCAGCGACGAGACATATCAAATCGATAGGCGAGGAGCGAGCACCGCCCAACGCCGCTATCGGGTAGCGCAGCAGGTTTTTTCACAAGCTCTGAGCGGAAACGCTGGTAACCAAGGGAGATGTGAGTCATGACCATTACGACGACGTTGGATCCCATCAGCCTACGGGACGCCCCCAAGACCAACCCCCATCTGCGGCTGCTCGAAGGGGATCTCGAGATCTTTTTTGAGTCCCAGGACAATTTGGACCATTACCGACAGCTACACGTAGAGCGCCCAGGACTCGATCTCACCCACAGCCTCGATAACCCGACCGAGGACTGCGGCACCGACTGGAATTAAGGGCAACGACCTTCTCGAAACCAGTAGCTCAATTTTGGATGGAGGAACAAAACATGAAGACCAAACAACAAGACAAGCTGCTCGTCATCGTCCCAGCCTTTATTTACACGCCTATTGCCTTGATGCTTGTGTTAACGCTGTTCACCGTCGTCGGGTCTGCCGTGTAAGCCTGACGATGTGCCGATAGAGCGGACGGCCCCACTCTCCTGGCGGGGCCGTCCCAAACAGAGCCATAACCCCTTCCTCGAGAAAGAAGACGCTACGGCGCTGCGTGCCTGTGCTCATCACACAGTAACGAGCGGCCGAGGTCGCCCAGATCGACCTCGATCATGATCAGCCGGGGGGTCGAATGCTTGACCAGGCGGCGCGAAAACCCGACGCACTGGCCCAGCAGCTGGTTTGACCGGTCACCACACCCGCATTTGTCTCGACAGCTCCGGGTGCCCCCGGCAGGCGCCGAGCTCGTCCTTCAGCTTAGCCAACCGTGACTAGAACAGTCCGACCGAGGGTGGCAAGGCCTTGGCGATCTCCTCGATATCGGTCGTCGTTAGAAGTAGCTCTGCCGCTCCCACTACGCCGTCGACCTGGGCTGGACGCCGTGCACCCACGATGGCTCCGGTGACCGCCGGGTGGCGCAACGTCCATGCGATGGCCACTTCGCCCGGCGAACGGCCGTGGCGTTGACCGACGCCTCTGAGCACCTCGACTAAGGCCAGATTGGCTGCCAGGTTGGGCTCCTGAAAATGTGCACTGGCCTTGCGCCAATCGGTGTCCGGAAGCGCCACGATTCGCTCCCGGCTCATGGCTCCGGTCAGCAGCCCCGACTGCATCGGCGAGTACACGATGACGCCGATACCGTGCTGCTCGCAGTAAGGCAAAACGTCCTGCTCGACGCCGCGCATCAACATCGAGTAAGGCGGTTGCAAACTGCTAACCGGCGCGATGGCACGGATCAGCTGCAACTGGGCAAGATCGAAGTTCGACACGCCGATGTGGCGGACTTTACCACTTTGCTTCAGGTCCACGAGGCACCGCCAGCCCGATGCAATCTGTTCCCGATCGGCCTGCTCCGGAGGGAATGCTGGCCAGTGGATCTGGTAGAGATCGATGGTATCGACCCGGAGCCGACGAAGACTCCCTTCCACCTCTTGACGGATGGAGACCGGGTCAAGAGAATGCACCGGTCGCCCTCGATCACCGGCCAGCAGGCTACATTTGGTGAAGATATACGGGCGTGAACTCAGCGGCACCTCAGCCAGAGCCTCGGCGATAACCGCTTCCGAGTGGCCAAAGCCATAGACCGCGGCGGTATCGATCCAGTTGATGCCTAAGTCCAGCGCGCGTCGAATGGCCGCGATGGAATCGCGGTCATCTTGAGGTCCCCAACCGTATGCCCATCGATCGCCACCGATAGCCCAGGCGCCCAAACCGATGGGCGTGATGTCAAGATCGGTGTTTCCAAGACGCCGTGTTTGCATGATCATATCCTTCCTGCGCCGAGCCTGGTGCTGCCACCAGGCGCAACGCCTGGCGTGCAAAGCCGCTTTGGATCCGCGTTACCTTGACGCTCGCGCGGCGCGTTGGCCTTCGCACCCGCGCCCACCAACACGGTTGAACGCCTGCCAGTTACGCTGCTGAGTATGGCTGTTCCCCGGTCGAGCAGCGGACTGACCGCCAGCAGCACCACGCGAAGCCCGAGCCCTCGCTTTACAGTATCGTACCCCAGGTCGGCAGGCCACTCTGAACCCCGGCTCGCAAAGCCAAGCGATCACCCCAGTTCGATTGGCCGGCCTATACCAGCAGAATGAACGCCTGAGAATGCCAAGCGCGGCGATCGACCAAGAATGCTGTCGACCGCGGCTCGCATCAATAGCGTAAGAGGTTAATCACTTTGTCTATACGTTGTCAATTTTTTGTTTGATAACAACCCGGTTTATTCCCGTCAGTACCCATCACCCGTCAGCGCTTGCGCCGCTGGCAACCACACCTCCGTAGGGTAACCTGGCGTTGCTTCCTGCTTTTGTTTCTTCCGTATGTCGCCACCGCGCCACGCAGGTCAGGGAAGCGCAGCGGTGCCTAAAGCAGCTTCTCAGTATCGCCGCCGCCTACCGTCCGTTTCCCTCACCGGCTGAGCGTAGCGGTAGGCAGCCGAGCAGTGTGGTCTTGGAAACAATATGAACAATTTGTTGACACCTCAGTATTGTTCAGATATCGTAGTCATGGCAACAGGGTCGAGGTGACATTCGAACACAAGCATAGGCAGCCAGGCCGGCATGCAACGCATGGGGAAAAGAAAATTCTTGCTCGAATAACGAGCGAGCGAGCAATAGAGCGCTGCCAGACCTAAGCGTGGAAACTTGAATAGCCTAGTCGACGAACCAGCGCAGCCAATCAGACAGTGTATAAGCCGACCTCGAAAGGAGCGCAACATGCCCAACCTTCTCTCCGCTACTGATAGCGACGCCGCAGCCCGCGCATTTGAGATCGCAGTCAAACACGCCTTCCACTCGATCATGATCACACAGGCCGGGACAGGCGCAGAGAATCAGAGGATTGTGTTCGTCAATCAGGCATTCACCGACATGACCGGCTATCCGGCGGACGAGGTGATCGGCAAAACCCCACGCATCCTGCAGGGTGCGAGAACCGAACAACAAGTCCTCGGTGAGCTGAGAGAGAAGCTGGCAAGCGAGTCCGACTTCCACGGCCGAGCGATAAACTATCGCAAGGACGGATCTGAATTCGTGATCGAGTGGTCGGTGTATCCCGTGCGCGACCCAAGCGGCTCTGTCACGCATTACGTAGCCGTGCAGCATGAAGTTATCTAACAACTATACCGTGCGTGCGGCGCGGCCCAAACTGAGCGGTTGTGAAAAATCCGTCGAGAGCCGCCGAAGAGCTAGGCGGACGGGGCGCAGCGACGAGGCCTGTCGGGTAGATAGGCGAGCCCAGATCAATACACCTGTCATTCCGGCTTGGAAGCCGGAATCCAGTCGCCAAGGATGGCTATGGTCGAGAGATCAAGGCGATGACAGATCTCGACGACTCTCTATCGCGGGCAGAACGCCCGGCATGACGGTGAAAACCAATTGACCGTGCCAGCGCCTGCTTGTGGAGTTGACAATGATGATCCGGAATCGAGGCAGGTGCTTGATTGATTTGGTGGGCCCGGTAGGACTCGAACCTACGACCAACGGATTATGAGTCCGCCGCTCTAACCAGCTGAGCTACAGGCCCAAACGAGATCCATCAATCCAAGAAGCTTCGAAGCTGCTCCGAGCGACTCGGATGGCGAAGCTTGCGAAGCGCCTTGGCTTCAATCTGGCGGATGCGCTCGCGCGTCACATCGAACTGCTTGCCGACCTCTTCCAAAGTGTGATCGGTATTCATCTCGATACCGAAACGCATCCGCAGCACCTTGGCTTCCCGGGGCGTCAGCCCAGCCAAAACATCTTGCGTAGCTTCCCGCAATCCCTCGAAGGTTGCTGATTCTCCAGGCGACGCGATATTCTGATCCTCGATGAAGTCGCCCAAATGTGAATCCTCATCATCGCCGATGGGCGTCTCCATAGAAATAGGCTCTTTAGCGATCTTCAAGACCTTGCGCACCTTATCCTCGGGCATCTCCATGCGTTCGGCCAGCTCCTCCGGAGTGGGTTCTCTTCCCTTTTCCTGGAGTATCTGACGAGAGATACGGTTCAATTTGTTGATGGTTTCGATCATATGCACCGGAATGCGGATGGTTCGCGCCTGGTCTGCGATGGAACGAGTGATCGCTTGCCGGATCCACCAGGTAGCATAGGTCGAGAATTTATAGCCGCGCCGATATTCGAATTTATCGACCGCCTTCATAAGGCCGATATTACCCTCTTGAATTAGATCGAGAAACTGCAACCCACGATTGGTATATTTCTTCGCAATCGAGATCACAAGCCGCAGATTGGCTTCAACCATTTCCTTCTTGGCACGCCGTGCCTTGGCCTCACCGATCGAAACCCGCCGATTGATTTCCTTAATATCGCTGATGCTCAACAGGCATTCTCGTTCCATCACCGCCAACTTATGCTGCAGGCGACGCACCTCCTGCACATGGTTAAGCAACAACCGATTGCAGGATCGATGAGTGTTACAATACTCCTCCAGCCAATTCAGATTGGTCTCGTTGTTCGGAAAAGCCGCGATGAACTCCTTGCGCAGCATTCTTCCCTGGCGTACACAGAGGTCCATGATCGCCCTTTCGTGGCTGCGAATTCGTTCCACTACCTTGCGCAGATTGCCCGTGAGCCTCTCAATGAGTTTCGGAGCAAGCTTTATCTCGAGAAATTGTGCCGCCAACGCGGCCCGATACTCCTGACAGCACGGGTGAACCGAACCGTAATGTGACGTTGATTGATGCAGTTTCTCGTATTGCCCACTGAGTCGCTCAAAGAAGCATCGCGCTTCTGCCGGATCCGGCCCCGTATCCAGAATGCGCTCGGATTCATCGTCATCATCGTCTTCAGCCAGGGGATCCTCTAGCAACACTGGGTCGGCGTCGGCGACCTCCCCCCCTGAAGCAGGGGTCTCGACGAAGCTTGACATGACCTCGGCGAGCCGAGTCTCTCCCGAGCCCACTTTTTCGTATTCCCGCAAAACCGATTCGATGGTGAGAGGATAGCTCGCCAGCGCCGCCAACGACTCATTCAGTCCTTCCTCTATGCGCTTTGCGATCTGGATCTCGCCCTGACGGGTCAACAGATCCACCGTTCCCATCTCACGCATATACATGCGCACGGGATCCGTGGTGCGACCGAACTCGCTATCGAGATTAGCCAGCGCAGCCGCCGCCTCCTCGGCATCATCCTCATCTGAAGGCACTGCCGTTTCCAGCAACATCAGGGAATCGGCGTCCGGAGCCACCTCATGGACGGCAATACCCATGTCGTTGATCATGTTGATAATGTCTTCGATCTGCTCGGGATCAACGATGCCGTCGGGAAGGTGATCATTCACCTCATGATAAGTCAGATAACCTTGTTCCTTCCCCTTTGCGATGAGTAGCTTCAGTTGTGATTGCTGCTGGTCAAGGTCCATAGTTTACCTTCGACGCCTTACACTGGAATGGGTAACGGTGATCTTGTAAATATACTATATGCTAGCGTTATTACAGCGCTCGATCCTGGGTTTTTGCGCCGCCTCGACGCTGCAGGAGAGAGCGATATTCACACTTCTCGGTCTCATCTAAAGCGCTCGTGCGGCACTTGACCGTCAGGGATTCGTAGCGTTGTTCCAAGTGCTTCTCCCACAGCCGGTGCAAGGCATCGGTAAATTCCCGTTCAATCCCGTCGTCCAACAGGTGACATTCTTGAGTCGCTAGGGTTGCCAACTCGGCGCCTGCCGGATGCTCTCGGAAGCGCTCCACAATAGCACCCATACTGATCTTGGGTCGATCCGTCAGAAACTCGACGACATCCTTAAGGAGCGCGATACCGGGAAGTTCAATCTTGTCTAGGAAGCCTGCCTGGGCGGCCTGTCCCGCAAGCGCCGGGCGCTGCAGTAACAGCAAGACGGTCTTGTGCACCAGTGAGGGTGACGCACGGTGCGGATCACCTGGCCATGGATTTCCGGGCCGGCCAAGCGGCTTCGGACGTGCCGGGCGCCGGCTAAGCTCTGACGCCGCCACTCCCGATAGTTCCGCAAGATGCTGAAGCGCCAGCCGCTGCAACGCTCCAACCGGTAACTTACGCAATAACGGTTTGGCCAGCGCCACCAGACGGGCACGTGCTTCCAACGTCCCATTGCCCGCTTGCTGTAGGAGGTGCTCGAAGAGATAAGTCGTCAGCCCCTTGGCCCGCGCCACTCGAGCCTCAAACGCTGCACGCCCCTCGCGCCGTACCAGCGAATCCGGGTCCTCACCTTCCGGCAAGAACATGAAGCTCATCCGGCGGCCATCGCGCATCGCCGGCAGGGCTATCTCGAGAGCTCGCCAGGCCGCAGTACGACCTGCCTGATCCCCATCCAAGCACATGATCACCTCTGGCACGGTCCCAAAGAGTCGCTCAAGCTGCTCCAACCCGATGGCCGTGCCCAGAGTAGCGACCACGTTGGCCATCCCAAATTGCCTCAGGGTCAAGACATCCAGATAACCTTCGACCACGATCACCCGCTCGATCCCATTGCGGTGCTGCAGCGCCTGAAATAGGCCATAGAGCTCCCGACGCTTTCGAAACAGCACCGTCTCCGGAGAGTTCAGGTATTTCGGTGTGGATTGATCCAGGACGCGCCCCCCAAAACCGACGATCCGCCCACGCCGGTCATGGATGGGGAACGTGATCCGATCGCGAAATCGGTCATAGGGTCCGGCGCCGGGCCTGGAAACGGTCAGCCCCGAGCGCAACAGTCGATCTTGGAGGACTTCGCCGCCGCCCATGGCAGCGGCCAAATTGCGCCAGCCCGGCGGCGCAAAACCGACCTCGAAGGCTTGGATGACCTCCTTGGACAGTCCTCGTTGGGCAATATAATGCCTTGCTCGAACCGCCGCGTGAGATCGCTCGAGCTGTTGGCAATAGAAATCCTTGGCTTGCTGCAACACACCGTAGAGCTCGGCAACCCCCGCTTCTTGCCCGCCCTTCTCCGGTGTGCTAGGCAACGGCATCCCAACCTGGTGGGCCAGTTCCGCTACCGCTTCCCCAAAATCTAAACGAGCAAACGCCATCAGAAAACCGATGGCCGTGCCATGGGCTCCACACCCGAAGCAGTGGTAAAACTGCTTGGTCTTGCTGACGGTAAAGGAGGGAGTCTTCTCAGAATGGAAAGGGCAACAAGCGGTGAATTCCCTACCGGCCTTCTTCAGAGGCCACCGCTCCTCGATGACTTCAACGATGTCGATCCGAGATAGCAACTCCTCGATGAAGTCCTGAGGTATTCGGCTCACCCCCACCTCACCCAAGTCATGCGCCCACCCGTGTAAGCGGGTGGCGGCCAGCTCGATCCACCGAGAGGTTGTGAAGAGCCCGGCATAAGCGCCCCGAGCTCGAGGTGCCCAACACCAGGCGCTGACAAGACTTGGCCCCTCGATAGGCGAGGAGCCAGCACCCCCCAATACCGTTATCGGGAAGCGCAGTCGGTCTATTCACAAGCTTTGAGTTGCTCCTTTACCAAGGCACTCACCGCACCGAGGTCGGCGCGCCCCTGAAGCTTCGCCTTCAAGACGGCCATCACTTTGCCCATGTCTTTCATGGACCTTGCATCCACTTCCCTTATGACGCCTTCAACAAGGGACTTCAGCTCGGCCTGACTCAACCGTTGCGGCATGTAACCTTCAATCAGCTGAATCTCGAAGGCTTCCTGATCCGCCAAATCCTGACGCCCCGCAGAACGAAACTGCGCCTCGGCATCCCGACGCTGTTTGAGCATTTTGTGCAAGACGGCAACCACGCCACCATCGTCAAGGACCGATCGGGTGTCGATCTCCTGCTGTTTGATCGCCGCAGAAACCAAGCGCAATACCCCTAAACGCGCTTGATCCCGTGCTCGCATAGCGGTCTTCACATCCTCTTGGATACGTAGTTTGAGGGCATCGGGCATCGTGAAGCTTCCTATGTCACATCAACCAAAGCCCCCCTCACGCTGCAAACCATAGCGCAAGGGAGTCCGTTGCCCTGCCCGCTGCCTTTTCCGCATCGCCTCGCGCGCTAGCTTTTTTAGGTGTCGCTTCACTGCCGCTGCCGCCTTACGTTTTCGCACCGTGGTGGGCTTCTCGTAATACTCGCGCCGGCGAACCTCGGTGAGGACCCCCGCCTTTTCGCAAGCTCGCTTGAAACGCCTCATGGCGACATCGAATGATTCGTTCTCTCTTAAACGCACACTCGGCATCTACTATCCCCGTTCATTGCGCCTCCTGAATCAAAATTAGCCAATTCATACCAAACAAAATAGTATATAGGTCATTCACTTTCACTGTAAACTGCCGCACGGGGGCGGGGCTGCGGGCATGCGCGTGGTGGGTATCGAGACATCGTGTGACGAGACCGGCGTGGCCGTATACGACTCGCGCCAAGGTCTGCTGGCCCACGAGGTGTTTAGCCAGGCTGCCATTCACGCACCCTATGGGGGGGTCGTCCCCGAGCTTGCCTCCCGTGACCATGTACGCAAGCTTCTGCCTTTACTCGATCGAGTCATGAAGCAAGCCAAGACCCTACCCGCAACCGTCGACGGCGTTGCGTATACCGCCGGCCCAGGGTTAGTCGGCGCTCTTTTGGTCGGTGCGGCCATCGGCCGCAGCCTTGCTTTTGCCTGGAACGTGCCGGCCATCGGTATTCACCATATCGAAGCGCACCTGCTGGCTCCCATGCTGGAGCCGGAGGCGCCGCGTTTCCCGTTCCTCGCCTTGCTCGTCTCGGGAGGCCATACCCAACTAATCGCCGTGGAGGCCTTCGGCTGTTATCGGATTGTGGGAGAGTCTCTTGACGATGCCGCAGGCGAGGCGTTCGATAAGACCGCAAGCCTGCTCGGGCTACCTTATCCTGGCGGACCATCGCTGGCCAAGCTGGCAGAATCAGGCAACCCCAACCGCTTTCACTTCCCGCGCCCGATGACCGACCGACCGGGTCTTGACCTAAGCTTTAGCGGTCTTAAGACCCACGCCCTCTACACCCTGCGCCGCCACGGCAGCGATCCGGCCACCAAGGCCGACATCGCCCGGGCGTTTGAGGAGGCCGTGGTAGCCACACTGGTGAAAAAGTGTGACCGTGCCCTCGATGAGACCGGAATGCCGCGTTTAATCGTTGCGGGCGGCGTCGGCGCCAATCGTCGCTTACGCGCGGCCCTTAGCCAGCTCGCCCAGCGCCGGCAGGTGTTAGCTTACTATCCGCGTGTGGAATTTTGTACCGATAACGGGGCGATGATCGCCTACGCTGGCTATCGCCGGTTGCAGGCGGGCGCTGAGACCGCCCTTGCGTTTTTCGTCAGACCGCGGTGGCCTTTGAGCAGCATCGGGTTATCCTGAACGAACGCCGATCTTTTGTTCGGTGCCTGCCACCAAACGCCGCAGATTGCCGCGGTGGCGCCAGATGGTAAGGATGCTGATCAGGCCAATGACCGAGACATAGAGGGTCTCCTGCGTCAATAGAAACGCATAGAGCGGCGCCAGAAGGGCCGTGATCAAGGCCGACAGGGAGGAGTAGCGAAACAGCAGGGCAACGCTGAGCCACGTAACGACCATCGCCAGCGCGACGACCGATGCCAGTCCGAGGACGCTGCCGAAAGCTGTAGCCACCCCTTTGCCCCCTTGGAAATGAAAAAACACCGGATACAGGTGGCCCAGAAACGCAGCGAGTGCGGCACCCGCCGGGATAAGGGGGGCGTCCGTGAGGGACCGGGCTAGTAAAACCGGGATACAACCTTTAAGGATATCCGCCGCCAGCGTCACGGCCGCGGCCCTCTTCCCACCGAGACGCAGCACGTTGGTCGCACCGGGATTGCCCGAACCCTGGGTACGCGGATCGGGTAACCCCATCACCCGACACACGATCACGGCCGAAGACAACGATCCGGATAAATAGGCCAATACGATCAGGGCAAAACCGAGCACGATCATGGTGGCTATTGGACCGCTTGCGCTGGCAAGGGTCAAGAGCGGATGTGCTGGCTGGACCTGTGTCAGCCCGGCAAGCGGGTTATACTTGGCAGACACCAGAGCGAGCCGCCCGTTGGCCCGGCAGGCCGTCCTTGCCCTGCTTCGCCAACAGCCTCGCAGAGCTATCGTTTGGTCCGGCGTGTACCGAGCGTTCGATCGGCACCCGCCCCAAGGGGCGCAAGCCAAGAGAGGACAGTAACGCTCACCGGAGCCGCCAACGCGATCGTCACCGCCAGAGAAGTCATCGATGGATATCGTCTACCTAAACGACCTGCGCGTTGAAACCGTCATCGGCATCTACGATTGGGAGCGCCAGATACGACAAACCGTCGTCATCGATCTGGAAATAATGGCCGATGTAGCGGCCGCGGCTAAGACCGATCGCATCGAGGATGCCCTGAATTATAAAGCGGTGGCCAAACGCGTCATCGACTTCGTATCCTCGAGCGAATTCCATCTGGTGGAAACCTTGGCCGAGCGGATCGCGGCATTGATTATTGAGGAATTTCAGGTGCCTTGGCTCCGATTACGGTTGAACAAGCCGGGGGCGGTACGGGGCGCTAGAGACGTCGGCGTCCTCATCGAGCGAGGCATCGCGGTCACCCATGGCTGAGGCATTCGTAAGCATCGGGAGCAATATCCAACGCGAGAAACATATCGCGCAGGCCGTCGCGCTGCTTTCCGCTCACTACGGGCGCCTGCGCGTCTCCACGGTCTATGAGAGCGACGCCGTGGGTTTTGCCGGCAACCCCTTCTATAACCTAGTCGCCAGCTTTTCCACCCATGAACCACCGCTCACGGTCGCAGAACAGCTGCGCAGCATCGAAGATCGCTGTGGCCGCATTCGAGAGGGCGCCCGTTATGGCTCTCGTACTCTGGATCTGGACCTGCTTCTGTACGACGATATGATATTGACCACCGACAACTTGTCTCTTCCGCGGTCAGAGATCCTCACCCAAGCTTTTGTCCTCGGCCCGCTCGCTGAGCTGGCGGCAGACCTCACGCACCCGGTCCAACAGCAGACGTTTGGGCAACTGTGGGCGCAACACGCTACCTTGCAAGAGCCACTGCGGCCAGTGGATTTCGATTTCACAGGGATACTGGCCGTAGCCAGCTAAGACTTGAGGAGCCAATACCGTCCAACGCCGCTATCGGGTTGGATAGCAGGTTTTTTCACAACCTCGCAGAGGATCTTTCAAGAGCCAAGCCATGAACTATTGCAGTAACTGCGGTAACCGGCTGGTGCTGCGCATCCCCGCCGGTGATGACAGGCCCCGTTACGTTTGCTATGCCTGCCACACTACGCACTACCAGAATCCCAAGCTCGTGACCGGGTGCATCCCCCAATGGCAGGATCAGATTCTGCTTTGTCGCCGCGCCATCGAGCCCCGGTACGGCATGTGGACCTTACCGGCAGGTTTCCTGGAAAACGGGGAAACGACCGCAGAAGCAGCGGCGCGAGAGACCCTCGAGGAAGCCAACGCGCGGGTTGCCATTGACGCACCCTTCTCATTGCTCGATATCCCGCGAATCAACCAAGTCTATCTCATGTTTCGCGCGCGTCTGCTCGCCCTCGATTATGCTCCGGGTAGCGAAAGCTTGGAGGTGCAGCTTTTTCGAGAATCGGAAATCCCGTGGGAAAGCCTAGCCTTTCCAGCCGTGGAGCAAACGCTGGTGCTGTTTTTCGAGGATCGGCGCGCCGGAACCTTTCGCATGCACAATGAAGCCATTTGGCGCCGACCGGGAGAACCACGCCCCTGACGATCCCGGTGCACTGGTCGTCTCCAAAAGCCGTTGCGCGCTAGCCACCCCCAGGGCAGAGTGCCCCCTCTGACCGTTTTGCCACCGTCGCCCGCCGCGCCGTTTCAACGCTCGTGTTCAATCATGTTTGATAGTTCCCGCAGGCGTACTACGCACCGAGCAGGTGCCCACCATCTACGAAGATCACGTCGCCAGTGGTATAGGCCGCATCCCTGACCAGAAACAAGATCGCGTTGGCCACATCCTCCGGTCGACCTTGACGTCTCAGAGCGGTACGCGACAGAATCCGCTGTCGACTTAATTGGTCCAGGCCGCGCTCCGGCCACAGAATGGCACCAGGCGCCACGGCATTGACACGCACCTCGGGCCCCAGATCGCAGGCGAGGCTCCTCGTCAGCATGATCAGGCCGGCCTTGGCCGCACAATAAACCGCATGCTGCTTCAGAGGTCGGATGCCATGAATGTCGCTGATATTGACTATATTGCCACGGCAGGCCGCCAGGTGAGGAGCCGCTCCCTGAGACAAGAACAGGGGAGCCTTGAGATTCGTCCCCATCAGATCCTCCCACACCGACTCGGTGACAGAACCGATGGCACTGGGATAAAAGGTCGATGCATTGTTCACCAATGTATCTAATCGTCCGAAGGCTCCTATGACACGCTCCAACAATTTTGGGATGAGCTTGGTCACGAGCAAATCGCACTGAAACAGATGCACCGAACCGGGTCGTTGCATGTTAAGCTCATCTCGCAAGGCCTCAGCCGCGGTTCGGGAATTGCGATAGGTCAGGGCGATAGCCATACCTTCAGCATGCAGGGTACGCGTAACAACAGCCCCGATGCGCTGAGCCCCGCCCGTCACGAGGGCCACCTTTCCTGTTAACGTCAGGCGATCTGTCACCATGTCGCGTCTCCGTGCCCCGATGTCACGCCCCCCGGCAACCGCACCCGCACCCGCGTGCACCTTAGAAGCTGTTTTAAACCGTCATGGCCGAGGGATGTAGCCACCCCCGAAAATGAAAATCGGGATTTTCACGGTAAAAATTACTGTGCTTGCCATAGCTGCGTTGCCCGGTGGCTCGCAATCCTCATGTACTCCCTTGTACACTCCGGTTGTTACTCGCCCC
>CAZUZO010000101.1:0-12887 GCA_964624765.1 uncultured Thiotrichales bacterium | reverse complement strand
ACGCATTTCGGGATCTTCGGCGGGTGCGGCACCCTGATGCCCTTCTCGACCGAACTGGACTGTGGGCAAGGCCTGGCAGGTGCGTGCTGCTGATAGTCGGCGCCTGGGTAGTAAACCACCGAATCTTTCCTGCTCCGGCCCAATGTGTGTGAAGGCATCAGACTGCAACCTCGCAAGAGGAGACAAGCCGTTGGCCGCAGCTGCCGAAACGATGACCAGGGACTGACGGTGTAGCGTTCACGAGGTCGTCGCCATCAACCGCGTACCCCGTTTACGTAGGCGGCCGTCAGCTCATGAGCTGGCGCCTCGAACACTTGCCGGCAATGGCCGAATTCGACCAACTGCCCGGTCTGGCCCTGCACCCAGAAAAACGCCGCGTAATGACCGATGCGCCGCGCTTGAGCGAGGTTATGGGTGACGATCACGAGGGTATAGCGGCCCCGCAGCTGCAAGATGAGGTCTTCCACCACGCCGGAGACAATGGGATCCAGCGCGCTGCACGGCTCATCCATCAGCAGGATTTCAGGCTGCAGGACCAACGCTCGCGCAATACAGAGCCGCTGCTGCTGTCCCCCCGAGAGGCCTAACGCCGGTGCGTCTAAACGGTCCTTCACCTCGTGCCAGAGACCCACGTCGCACAGTACCTGCTCGATTACGAGCTCCAGTTCGCCGCGTCGTGCCAGGCCATGCTCGATGAGCGGCAGCTCGAGGTTGCGCCGGATGGACAAAGCAAAGGGCGTCGGCTTCTGGAACACCATGCCCACCCGCCGCCGCAAGGTCCGCACGTCTAGGGTGGAATCGAGGATGTCGGCACCGCCGATGCGGATACGAACGACCTTCGACGCGACAGTCAGCAATGAGGTCAGTGAGCCGATTTAAGGTGGACAAGAAGCTCGTCTTGCCACAGCCCGAAGGGCCGATGAGAGCAGTAACGCAGCCGCGATAGACGTCCAGCGTGACGTTTTCGAGCGCTCTTTTGTCGCCGTAACACAAACACAAGTTCTCTACCTGTATCAGCGGTTCGGGCACACAGCAAGGCGGCCCCGCCTGCAGCGGCCCCAAGGTGTAGGCCGGGTTGGTCGCTTCATCAAGGCTTGCGCCCCGTTTTGCGTTCGCGAATGTCATGCCATGGTCCCCTGTCGCCAGCGCCTAGCAAGACGCCATGCGACGGTGTTCACAATAAGCAGCAGAAGCACCAATATCAGAGCGGCCGCGTAGGCATTCCCGTCCCCGCCGGGCACGTTCATCGACAGATCGTAGATGTGCACCGACAGCGCTCGACCGGAGTCCATCAGCGAGCTCGGCATGCGATCCACATAGGCGCTCGTAAAGATGAGGGCGGCGGTCTCTGCCATCGCGCGCCCGATGCCCAACAGCAGACCGGCCACCAAGGCTGGGGTGGCGGCAGGTAAGAGCAGCGTGCGCACGGTGGTCGCACGGGACAGGCCGAGGGCGGCGGCCGCCTGCCGGGTGCTCTCGGGTACGGCGCGCAAACCGGCCTCAGTGGTACTGATCAGGATCGGCAGGACCATGCAGGCGAGCGTCAGCCCGCCCGATAGGATAGAAAAACCCAAGCCCAGGTAAATACTGAAGAAGGCGCTGCCAAACAGGCCGAAGACGATGGAAGGTACGGCCGCCAGCACGTTCAGACTGTGCCGGATGTATCTCCCCAAAGCGCTACGGGCGGGCATGAACTCCACCAGCAGCACCGCCGTTCCGAGAGCAAGGGGAACCGCCACCGTGAGTGCGACGGCCAAGATCAGCCCGGTGGCGACAAGGATGGAGGCGATACCGCCGGCGCGGCCCGCATCCTGCGGCGGGGTCACAAGAAATTGCCAAGAAATCCGGCTGCCCCCGCTTTGGTCCAAAGCGGCCAGTATCCATACGAACGTTCCGGCCACGATAGCCACGGCCACCGTCAGTGCCGCTCGCGCAAGAGCATCTCGGCGCGTCGCTGTGTAGTGAGGGTGAAAAATCAGCGCGTCTCTACCCATGGTGGGCTTGACTGAACAGACTGGCCAGCACAGTCAAGGCGAGCACCAGCGCCATCAATGCGAGGCCGGAAACGAATAACGCACCACGGTGGTCCCGGGTGGCGTAGGCCATTTCCAGAGCGATATTAGCGGTCAAGGTGCGGATCGGTGCCAATAGGCTGTCAGGGTGACGCACGACGTTACCGGCGACCATCAGTACGGCCATCGTTTCGCCAACGGCACGCGCCGCCCCCAAGACCACGCCGGCGATGATACCCGGTCGCGCCGCCGGCAGGGCGACGTTGCGGATTGTGCCCCAGGGAGTGAACGCAAGCGCCGCGGCGCTGCGCAGGTACTCGGTAGGCACCGCGGCCAATGCGGCGCGGGCGGTGAGTGCAATGGTCGGCAATACCATCAGCGCGAGCACCAGGGATGCCGCGAGTAGGCTGGCGCCAGGCGGACGGAGTTGGCCGATGAGCGGCACCAACACCGTGAGGCCCCACAAACCATACACCACAGAAGGGATCCCGGCCATCAGCTCGATCATGCGATCCAGCGGTCGAGCCAAGTAAGGAAGCGCGTAATAGACCGAAAACAATGCCGCCGCTAATCCGAGCGGTACTGCCAACCCCAACGCGCACAAACTCGCGAGGAGCGTACCGCTCAGCATGGGCGAAAGGTTGTAATAACCCGCCGCCGGGTGCCAGGACGGATCGCCAAGAAAGCGCAGCGGTGAGACGTGACGCAGCACGGGCCAGGATTCGACGATTAGAAATACCAGGACCAGTAGCAGCAGACCGGCGGCTACTGCCGCGGCCGCTCGCAGCAGCCAAGCTAGCCGGGCGTCAGCGTTGCGGGGGAACAAAGTACTGGGCCGCAATCAAGTCATCCACGCCTGTCGAACGGGCGAAATCGATGAAATGCCTCTGTGAGTTGCGTAGATGCGCCACGGGTGACCAGGTTGAGAGGTCTAGACAGGGAAAATGTGCCATTGCGGACATTGGCCACTGTCGCCGCCACCCCCGCCATGGGCAAGAGCCGGATGGGCGTGCCCTGGCTGGCCTCGTATTCCGCCGCGCCGATCGAGACATGGCCGATGGCGCCCGGATTGCCAGCCACCGTCTTGATGCCCTGCTGGTTGTCACCGATCACCACGTGCGCCTGGATGTCGGTAGTCTTCAGGGCAAAATGGTGCAGGAAAAGCTCAAGCGTGGAACGCCCCTCAGCCTTGTTGACCACCGTGATCGGCCTCTCTGCACCGCCCACGGCACGCCAGTTGGTGATGCGACCGGTATAGATGTCGATGATCTGCTGTTGATTAAGCGACACCACCGGGTTGTCGGCATGGACGATGATGCCGATGCCGTCAAGGGCGATCGGGTAGGCGCGCAGATCGTGCTCATCGGCTTTGAGTGCTCGCGAGACCATCCCGATGTTCGGCAAGCCCCCGGCGCACATCGTTCACGCCCCGAGAGGAACCGCGTGTTTGCACATCCACACGCACCTGAGGGTGCTCTGACTCATAGCGCCGGCCAATTTCGGCGGCCAACGGCGCCACGGTGCTGGAGCCGGTCAGCAGCAGTTTCTGGGGGCTGGAGTCTCCCGGCACTGGGCGCCAAGCACTCCACGCTACCCACAGCACGCCGATGGCGAGCACAACCAAAGTGAGTCTTTTCATTATGGGCACCGGGCTCTCCTCGCGGCTTCGTCATTGGGTTGACCGGAATCCTTCACGCACTGGGGCTAGCCAAAGCGCTAGCTCGTACCAATCCGATACCTTATATCTTTAGTCGCATAGAGGTGCGCGTCGTTACACCGCTATCGAGAGATAACGATAGAGAGCAGTCCAGGTCCCGATACGATGTGGTGTGCACTGTAGAAGCGCCAGAGAAGAAACACCGTGTGAGGCGTGGAAAGCGAGGCTTTAGGGACACCACCAGGACATCCCAATGTCTACTTCAATGGTGAAGGTGGACCGTTCTTTCAGTTCTCCAGTCCCGCTCCAGCGCTGGCAAAGCTTGCCAGGGTGCTCCCGATCGCGCTCAAGCGCTCATCCTGACCTTGCACGTTGTGGCGTTTGGCCAGAAAGAAGGGATCGTTATAAGTGATCAGCACCTCGCCCCGGCGGTTTTTCCAGACCAGAAACTTCTGGGGCAAATCCAAACCCACTTTCTGCGTTGATTGCATTAGCGGGGTCCCCGCATTGGGATTGCCGAAAACGATGAGCACCGGCCCACTCTCTCCATACTCGAGTACCAGCCCATACTGGAGTACCAGCGGAATACGAAATGCCGGATTGGCCGAGATCACGCTGAAGAGTGCATCGACCGTTGTAGCGAAGTCCTGCTGACTGGCGACGGTAACAAGGCCATCCTCGAGGTCGCCGAACTGCTCTGTGGACTTTCTTAGGCGCGACAACAAGAGATCGGTGATCAGTACATCGTGACGGTCCACCAAGTAGCCAACGGGATCATAGCGCAGCTGGATGGTACCATTCTCGTCCTCGAACACGAGGAATTTCTGAGGAAGGTCGATCCCTATGGTTGCGCTGCGAAACAACAAGCCTCGCTCCAGCGAAGTCGGCGGCCGAGCAAGGACTACCTGAGTAGGTCGCAGGTTTAGCCCGATACTCTCAGCGGCAGCAGCGTGGTCTATGATGAGCACCACTTCGTACCCTTGTTTCTCGACGACGTCGATAATTGACGCTACCGCTTCGTCGACGGTGTCTGCACCATTTATCAAGTCTTGGTAGTTGCCAGCAAACGCAAACGAAACGTTGCTGCAGGCCAGAAAGAAGAGAGAGATGACTCTGTACTTGAACGACATGGCCTTATTACTCCCTACCCATTCAGTTAGCGTACGCCAAACGAAGCAGACATCCCCCGAGTGGCGTCCGAGGTAACGTAAGGGTGACTACTGTGCTTCCAAGACCCGATTGTCAAGCCGCAACAACGGCTGGCGCTTAGCCTTTCTTCAGCCGTTGCATCACTTGAGACACGGTGCCTTCCGACACCTCGGCATCCGCTAAGCCCGGTAGCGCCTGCACGGTCGCGCGCAGCTGTCTCAGGTAGCGGCGACAGTGATGGCAGAGCAGCAAATGCAGCCGCATCTGTAGACGCTCGCCAAAGGGCAACGCCTGATCCAGATAGTCGCTTGCTCTGTCGGTGACTTGCCGGCAATTCAGCATCCTTGTCCTCGCTCGTAGGCTTCGACGACAGCACGCAGCCGAGTTCTCGCACGATGTAATAACACTCGAGCGTTAGTCTCCTGAACGCCTAGAATGTTACAGACATCCGCCATCGCCATGCCCTCGACATCGCGCAGCACGATGACCATTCTTTGCGAGGCCGGCAGTACCGCGAGCGTCTTTTCCAGACACTCTCGGAGTTGATCGCTTGCTAGCAGTGCCTCCGGCGTTTCGGCATGCCACGGCAGCGGAGGTGTTCTCCAGTGACCGCTGGTATCAAAGCGTGCGGCAGGCAGTGCCGGCTCTTTTTCGTTGGCCAGATCTCCCGCCGCCATGCTACGGATCTCCCGGCGCACGCGACTCTTGGCAGTATTACTGAGGATGCGAAAGATCCACGTTTTGAGACTGGATCGTGCCTCGAAACCGGGTAAAGCTTTCAGTGTGGCGAGCCAGGTTTCCTGCACCACTTCATCGGCATAGGCCTCGCCGACGATACTGCGAGCCAAGTAGCGTAGTTTGCCGTGGTAGGCACGCACCAATTGGGCAAATGCTTGCTCGTCACCGGCGAGCAGTTGCTCGACCAGCACCCTATCGTTGGGAAGAAAGGGCCGATTCGGCACGTGAATGTTTCGTCTCAGAGCTTGTGCAAAAACCTGCAACGCCACGCGATAACGGCGTTGGGCGGTGCGGGCTCCTCGCCTGCCTATCCGATAGGTCTCTCGGCTTCGCGCTGTCCGCCTGGCTCTCGGGCCGCTCGCGACGGTTTTTTGGCATTCTCTCAGTTCTTCAGACAAGGGTTTGTGCTAGCCGGTACCCACTACCGAAACGCCGCCGTCACCTGACGCACAGCCGCCAAGCTAGCACGCCTCCACCGCAAACGTTAATACCCTGCAGAGCGGAGCGCCAAGTAACAACTGTAACAATTTTCCGTCAAGGGCGACTACAAGGTAAGCCTCAGGCATCGCATCCTCGACCAGCATCCGCATTGGGAGAAATGTTTATGGCCACCCCGATCCCAGCGACCGGCAACCCATTGGTGCCGACCCGCATTGTCGAGTGCGCTCATTCAGAAGGCAAGCGCAGGAGCCACGGATCGCGTCACCGGAATCAGGCTTACTCAGGCTTATTCAATGGTGCCTTGCCGCAGGAAGCGTTGTGGACACCAGCAGCCAAGCCGATGGCCTTTCGCAACTTTGGGCCATGGTCATTGCTTCATCAGAGTTGCCCTGGAGCACACCGTCGGTGCCCAAGCCTTCGGCAGCCGAACCCCTT
This sequence comes from uncultured Thiotrichales bacterium, assembly GCA_964624765.1. Lineage (GTDB taxonomy): Bacteria > Pseudomonadota > Gammaproteobacteria > HK1 > HK1 > JAGTVB01. The sequence continues at coordinate 6,455 of CAZUZO010000101.1, read as the reverse complement.
GCGGCAGGGGTGGGTTGCGGAGGCGGCCGGACCCAAGCCGACAGGGACGTCTTCAGAGCGTCCCTTGCGGGCTTGGGTCGGCTGACCCCAGGGCAAAGGTCATCAAACTGCCGAAACGATGACCAACGCCCAACTTCGTGATCTTGAGAGGAGAATCTGTGATGCAGTTAGGTATGGTGGGTCTCGGTCGCATGGGGGCCAATATCGTTCGACGCTTGATGCGCGCAGGACATGCCTGCGTCGTTTACGACCGCCACGCCGACGCCACCCAGGCGATGGCGGAAGAAGGAGCGTCCGGGGCAACTTCGCTCGAGGAGTTTGTCCGTCGCTTGGACAAGCCACGCACCGTGTGGATGATGGTGCCGGCGGGCGCCGTGGCACAAACACTCACTGATTCGACCGCGTTGCTGGAGCCCGGGGATATCCTTATCGATGGTGGCAACTCCTATTACAAGGACACTATCGCCCGCGCTAAGGGCCTAAAACCCAAAGGGATCCATTACCTGGATGTAGGCACGAGCGGCGGCGTTTGGGGGCTCGAGCGCGGCTACTGCCTCATGATCGGCGGTGCAGCAGAAGCCGTTTCCCAGTTAGATCCAATCTTCGCCGCCCTCGCTCCCGGTCCAGATAGCGCTCCACGGACCGAAGGGCGCGGTGGAACGCCGAGCGCCTCGGAGCAAGGCTATCTCCACTGCGGACCGAGCGGTGCCGGCCATTTCGTCAAGATGGTTCACAACGGCATCGAGTACGGCATCATGGCGGCCTATGCGGAAGGCTTCAACATCCTAAAACACGCCAACGTCGGTACCCATGAGCAGGCGGTGGATGCGGAGACGGCGCCCCTTAGAAATCCGCAGGCATACCCATACGACATCGACGTCGCCGAGGTGGCCGAATTGTGGCGACGGGGCAGCGTCATCGCTTCTTGGCTCCTCGACCTCGCGGCCGGAGCCCTCGCGCGCGACCCCCAGCTTGCCACGTTCGGTGGTCGGGTCGCCGATTCCGGTGAGGGGCGCTGGACGACCATTGCCGCCATCGAAGCAGGGGTACCCGCCCATGTATTGAGTGCCGCGCTTTTCGACCGGTTCAGCTCGCGAGGTGAGGCCGATTTCGGCAACAAGCTGCTATCGGCCATGCGCCACGCCTTCGGCGGACATCACGAGCAACAAGGTAGCGGCTAGCCCGCTCCGTCTTGTCGTTTGATCAGCAACCGGCGTTACAAAGAAGTGGGAGTCACACGAAAGTGAAGGAGAGCCAGATGTCGACCGTGGAACCGCAAACCGCCGCGGCGCCCGTGGCACCGCCAGCGGGGCCCTGTATCGTGGTGATTTTTGGTGCGAGCGGCGATCTGACCCAGCGCAAGCTCATCCCGGCACTGTATAACTTGATGTCCCACAACCTCTTACCAGAGGCGTTCGCGGTGGTCGGCGTCGACCGCGCCGACGAAACGCGCGACACATTTCGGGACCGGCTCACTCGCGAGATCCGCGAGCATTTGCGCGGCGAGGTGGCCGTGGAGCGCTGGAACAGCCTGTGCGACCGGCTCTACCACGCTCAAGGCGACTTCCAGGACCGAGAGGCGTACCGCCGTCTGGCGGGGTTTCTGCAAGAGGTAGACGCCGAACGCCACACCGATGGCAATTATCTTTTCTACCTGGCCACACCCCCGCGTTTTTTCGCCGCTATCGTTGAGCACCTCGGTGAAGTCGGACTTACCCGCCAGGAGCAGGATCGCTGGCGCCGGGTCATCGTGGAAAAGCCCTTTGGACATGACCTGGAGTCCGCCCGCGCTCTGAATCGGGATATCCACCGGTTCCTCACCGAGGACCAGATCTATCGCATCGACCATTATCTCGGCAAGGAGACGGTGCAAAACATTTTGGTCTACCGCTTTGCCAATGGCATCACGGAGCCGATCTGGAACCGGCGCTACGTCGATCACGTGCAGATTACCGTGGCAGAACCCCTGGGAGTGGAACATCGAGCCGGCTACTACGAGGAAGCGGGCGCATTGCGTGATATGGTATCGAACCATCTGGTCGCATTGCTGGCGGTAACGGCGATGGAACCCCCCAATTCCTTCGACGCCGACGCGGTGCGCGATGAGAAGGCCAAGGTGCTGCGGGCCATCCAGCCCCTATCCCCGGAAGATGTGCTCACCCAGGCGGTGCGTGGCCAATACGGGGCGGGCATGCTACCGAGCGGCGAGCCGTTGGTGGCCTACCGCTCGGAACCGGGCGTGGCTCCGGAATCTCGAACCGAGACCTATGTGGCGCTCAAGCTCATCATCGATAACTGGCGCTGGGCGGGGGTGCCGTTTTATCTGCGTACCGGGAAACGCTTACCCATTGCGTATACCGAAATCGCCATCCAATTCAAGCGGGCGCCGTTTGTGCTCTTCCGCGATACGCCGGTCGACCATCTCAGCCCGAATGTATTGGTGCTGCGCATTCAGCCTGCAGAGGGGATCGAGATGACTTTCGGCGCCAAGGTGCCCGGACCCACCATGCGCCTGGGCAACGTCCACATGGACTTCTGTTACAGCGACTACTTCGGCGGTACCCCAGGGACCGGTTATGAGAGCCTCATCTACGACTGCATGAACGGTGACGCGACGCTGTTTAAGCGTGCCGACAACGTCGAGGCGGGCTGGGCGTTGGTCGAACCCATTCTGGATGTCTGGAGCGCGCTGCCCAGCCGCAGTTTCCCTAATTATCCGGCGGGCAGTTGGGGCCCCCCGGAAGCCGACACGCTGTTGCGAAAAGACGGCCGGCAGTGGCGCCCGATCGAATCGCTGGGCGCGCGGCGCCGCGACCACTAAGAATTCCTTTGCCGTATACGACCAAAGGCTGAAAGTGCTCTCTTTGGCTGATGTCGGTATCGATACCGTCTCGTATCGCCACGACTAGGATCCATGGCGTCCCTGCGTCACGCCAAAGCCGACGACTTGCCCGAAGCCTGCTCGCCGGGCTTTGTTCGACCTTCGCGCCAAAAGCTCGGGACTGCTCGGCGGTAACCGCGCATCACCAGGTTTGCGACCAGTCCGGTCCATCCAGTCTGATGGGAAGCGCCGAGTCCTTGGCCGGTCTCGCCATGGAAATACTCGTAAAACAGCAACAGATCCCGCCAGTGCGGATCGTGCTGAAAGGGGCTGTTCGGCGGATGGGCCTGCACCCGGTCGCTCGTGTCGCGCCGGTAGAGGCTCACCAGTCGCTCGGCGATGAGGGTCGCGATCGCCTTGAGATCAAGCCGCTGTCCGCCGAGGCAAGGCACTGGCACTTCGAAGTTCGGCCCGAGGAAGCGATAGTACTTCTCGAGTGCCTGAACTAACAGGAAGTTGGTGGGCATCCAGATGGGGCCGCGCCAGTTGGAGTTACCGCCGAACAGTGCGGAGTTGGATTCGCCTGGAACATAGTCGATGACCGCTTGCCCCACGCCCGGCAAGAAGCCGAGTTCCCGATGGGTGGCATGTAACCGGCTGACGCTCCTGACGCCATAGGGGGAGAGGAATTCTTCCTCGTTTAAGAGCCGAGTCAGGATGCGCGGGAGCATGGTGTGATCGACCAGCGACAACAGGCGCTCGCCGCGATCGTTTTCCCACGCCGGGCAGGCGCAAATGTAGTTGCCTTGAAAGGCCCCGCCCTTGTGGGCGTCGAGCAGAGCACAAAACCGCGGCACTTGAGCCAGAATGCGTTGATCGACCACCTCGCAGGCAAACAGCGGTATCAACCCCACCCACGAGTAGACATCGATGCGGTGCCAACTTCCGTCGGGCGTGACCAGAAGATCCTTGAAGAACCCGTCTTCTGGATCCCATAACGACACACCGCCATCGATATGGCCCCCGATGGTGTTGGCAATGGCGAGAAACTGCTCATAGGTCTGGATAGCGATGTTCTCGTAGTCCGGATCGTCTACCGCGAGCTCCAGCGCCATCAGCGTCATGTTCAGCGCAAACATCGCCATCCAACCGGTGGCATCCGCCTGCTTGAGGCTATAGCCTGAAGGCAGTGGCTGCGAGCGGTCGAATACCGAGATGTTATCGAGCCCCATGAAACCGCCTTCGAACACGTTGTGTCCCTCCGCATCCTTGCGGTTGATCCACCATGCATAGTTCAGCAGCAGTTTGTGAAATACCCGCTGTAAGAAACCTCGGTCGGCGCGCCTGCGCTGCACGCGCTCGGCGCGAAAGCACTTCAATGCGCCGAGCGCGTGCAGCGGGGGGTTGACGTCGCCGAAAGCCCACTCGTAGGCGGGGATCTGGCCGTTCGGGTGCAGATAGGTCTCTTTTAGCATCAGCTCGATTTGGTCCTTGGCGAAGTCGACATCGATGAGTGCCAGCGCGGCACAATGAAAGGCCAAATCCCAAGCCGCGAACCAGGGGTATTCCCACTTGTCGGGCATGGAGATGATGTCGGCGGCTTTGAAATGCTTCCAATAGCGGTTCCGCCCCTGGCGGCGACTGTCGGGCGGTGGTGGGCCATCGCCTTGGAGCCAACGCTCGACGTCGTAGTGAAAGAATTGCTTGCTCCAGACGAGGCCGGCGAGTGCCTGGCGCAGCAAGTGATGGTCCTGGGGGCTCGCATCCGGCAGCAGAGCGTCGTAGAAGACGTCGACCTCGGCACGGCGCTTGGAGAAAAGCACCTCGGTGCCCTCGAAAGGCTGCTCGAGCGCCTCGGCCGACAGCACGAATTCGATCTGTGACTGGGCTTGCGGGCCGACGGTCATCTGGTGCCAAGCGCTGAACTTGGTGCCTTGCTGGTCGGGGTTGACTGCAGACCGTTCGCCTCGGATGACGTACCGATGGAAGGCGTCCTTGACGTAGGGCGAGGGATTGGGCACGCCCCAGAGTGCCTGGCCATTGGTCTCGTTGTCCGTGAAGAGCATCGGCGCCGCTTGACGGCCGTACAGCCAGTAGCGCCCCAGTGTGGGATGATCGGCCTGCACCGTCCACGCCGCAGCACGCGGTGGGGGCACGGCTCGAAGCTCGGGCTTCACCGCATCGGTATCACCCCAGGACCAGGTATTGCGAAACCAAAGCGTTGGCAGCAGGTGCAGGATGGCCGTCTCGGGTCCGCGGTTGTGAACGAGGATACGCGCGTGGATGATGTCCGGAGCCGCCTTGACGTAGTACACCTCGACGTCCCAGTAGCGATTCTCGTTGAAGACGCCGCTATCGAGCAGGCTGAAAGCGGGCTCCAGCCGCGAGCGCTGGGCGTTCTCCTCCAGCAGCCGACGGTAGGGATATTCGGCCTGCGGATATTTGTAGAGGTAGCGCAGATAGCTGTGGGAGGGGGTCGCGTCGAGATAGAAGTAGTACTCCTTGACATCCTCACCGTGATTGCCCTGATGGCCGGTCAGCCCAAAGGCGCGTTCCTTGAGGATCGGATCGCATCCATTCCACAGCACCAACGCGAGGCACAGGCGCTGGCGCTCGTCCGAGAGCCCGGCAAGCCCGTCCTCATTCCAACGGTAGGTGCGTGCACGGGCCTGGTCGTGATCGAAATGCTCCCAGGCGTTGCCGTTTGCACTGTAGTCCTCACGTACCGTTCCCCAAGCCCGTTCGGCAAGATACGGCCCCCAGAGACGCCAATTCTTCTGACCGCTGCGGTTATCCTCCAAGCGTTGACGTTCAGCATTGGTCGATGCATCGCTCATGGCAAACCCTCTTTTCATGTCGTATGCAACGGTGACGGGATACATCCGGCTCGGGGGTGCGCCACGAGACGGAGAGGGATCTTGAACCCTGCGGCCACGATGGAAATTCTAGCCAGGCCGCAGGAGCAGGTGGAGTTGCGCTTGGTCGTGGCCGAGGGCGACCCGTCGAATCGCAGGCAATCTCAGTGATGGAGGTTTCCCCATTCGGGACACGGCATCTTAAGATCGGCGCGCGCCGAAGACACCCAACCCAGCAGACGCTCTGATGCCAAATTGGCGGGAACTCGGCCGCCATGCCAGCTATCACCGCCAAGCGTATGAGTATTTCGGCTGGCGAGACGATGCCTTGCTTGAGACTGGTTAGCCGGAGAGAAATACTTGCCAGTTACCTCCTGATTCAGAACCCCCGGTGCGATTTTTTGTGGACTGAAATATCAGTACCGACGATGAAATCGGGAGTAATATCCGTGTCGATGAAACCCCCGTCGGTGAAAGTGGCCGTGGCCGTAGTGCACACCCAGGTGGTAGCGAGGGCGATGGCGGCCATGGACAGCTTCATAGGACCACAAGTGGAGATTGATGGGTCGCACGACAGGGAAGTGGTAGATGTAAGCTCCAATGCTTCCTTCTCGACCGCCTGTCAGCGTTCCAGCGACCGTCACTAAACGCCCAGGGGCATAAATGGCGGGATCCAGAAACTGTGCCGTTCGGATCATAAACCGGCCTGGAGAGCGGTCTCGAATCTCCGGCATTCCGTAGCGATTCAGCTCATGATCGACCACTTCGATCCAGGCACC
>CAZUZO010000100.1:0-12942 GCA_964624765.1 uncultured Thiotrichales bacterium | reverse complement strand
AGCACCGCCCAACGCCGCTATCGGGTTGTGTAGCAGGTTTTTCACAACCTCTGAGATGACTCACCGATGCGAGCATTTGCTAACCCGCCAGTGCACGCCGAACCCGATGACGGCTCGCTGCGCCACCCGAAAATCGGCACCTGATGGCGAGGGGAGCCCCCTCAGGCGGGAGGAAGATGCTCGACATATTGGGCATGTCCCAACAACGTGAGGCGCACATGGCTACCGGAAATCGCAAACTGTTCCTGCCTGTCAACAAACGTTATCACGAGCCGAATAGAGCCTGCACTATCGAGCGGAAGAGGTATCATGTCGACGTAAGACAGGCAATTTGCCGTGAACTTTCCGCCCGCCAAAGTCGCCGGAAGAGCTGTCAATTCGCCTTCGATCTCACCGTCCTGAAAGACCAGCACTGAACCTTGTTTCCAGAGGGTGCTCGCATCCACCCCTGGAACACCCTCCGATTTGACGATTAGCGCTGGCGCAAACCGAACGCTTATGGACGCTTCATGGGTATCGATGGCTTCAATCTGAGAGCCGGGTATTTGAATAATGCTGCCGCCCATTCCAATACTCCAACGGGTCTGATTGAAGCTTCCGACCAGCCTCTTTAGAGAGCTTACCGACCCAAGCCGAAGGACCACGGCATCCAGAGCAATATCCTGAAAGCCACCGAGTCAGTGCCAGCCGCACCGCCGGAAAACTGGCCCGAGTCCAAGACAGCGCACCACCGAGCTGGGCATCGGTCTCCCAGCGATCGACCTACTGAAACCGAATCACATTTAAGGGCGTTGGTCATCGTTTCGGCAGTTCGATGGCCCTTGCCCTTGAGGCAGCCGATCCGGGACCGCAAGGGACGTCGTGAAGACGTCCCCTGTCGGCTTGGGTCCGACCGCCTCCGCACACACCCTTGCCGCAAGGGGTGCGGCTGCCGAAGGCTTGGGCAACGACTGTGTGCTCCAGATCAACACTGACGAAACGATGACCCTGGGCCATTTAAGTATTGCCCATCGCTGCTCGCCTGAAAAGCCCCCTTCATTATCTTTCCCCAATGCATTCGAGCAGGGAGCGCACTCACCCTGACCGGCCAAACCATTCTTGGAGATACGATACTACAATCGTTACGCCGTGAGGCCTAGACGACGCTTCTTCAGGAACTGAAATCGCGCTTTTCTCAGCTGCTGGTAGATCGCCTCTTGCATCACCCCTGGGGCCCGATCATAGCGATACCAAACCGCCTCACAGAGATGATCCAAAGCAGACGCCGACCACCCCGCACACGTTTCCTCGGGTCGAACCATCCCTAAAACGCGAGCCAGCAGTATGGCGTTGCCTAGCCCTCGGCGATGGCCGTCTGCAACCAGTGGATCAACCTCCAGACCAGGATAAATAGAGGTGTGTAGATTCCGGGGCACTGCGCTCAATGTGACACTGTCTCCTTGTGGTTTTGGGCTTCCCGTCTACGCACCGACATGCTCGATCAGCGAGACTCAGCATCCGGGGCCTCGCGATGGCGCGTGTAGAGACACGCGATGTCTATTCAGAATAATAGGCACATTTTGTGCCGTCTCGTCCCCTTCGACCTCCGTTGTTCGGCGAGTGGCCGCCCGGACAGGTTTGCTTCGCCACTTCCCTGCAAACGGCGTTAAGAAGCTGTTTTAAATAAACTACTGCGCTTGCCATGCTGCGTTGCGCAGCGGCGCGCCATCCTCATGTACTCGTTTGGACAGTGCGTTTGTTACTCGCCTCATCCTTGGGGCTCGCCCCTTCAGGGCCAACTTCCAGCTGTTCAAAATCGTTCCCGACGATTTTGTCGCCGCCGCGCGCCCTGCTCTGCCGGCGCTCGCGATGGTTTTTTCACAACCTCTCAGGTAAGCTCCAGGTGAACTGGATCGGTCATCCAGTGGGAAATCGATGCTCGATCTTGTTTTCCTGCTGGTCACGGGTTTCATCGCTTATCACGGCATCACCTATCGCGACCAACAGGGTCTTGACCATAGAGATCACGTCTTGGGTCGCGAACGGCTTGGTCACATACTCGTCCGCACCCATCGCCAGTCCCTTTTCCCCTTCCACATCCCGTCCCTTGGCCGTCAGCATAACGATGCGCAGGTCGTTCCATTCTATCCGGGAGCGTAACGCCGCACACACTTCGTAGCCATTGAGTTTGGGCATATTGATGTCGAGCAGCACCAAATCCGGCACCGCCTGCCGCACCACCTCCAGAGCCGCCTCGCCATCCATCATAGGCGGTACGCACAGCATAGCCGGCTCGTTGCATCAAGAACTCCAGGGAGAGAACGATATTCGGCTCGTCATCGACCACTAAAATGCTTCTCGCCATAGCTCGCTACTCCTCGCGTCTAGGGCGCCCTGAAAGCAGTTCGCCGGGGGCCACGGATCATTGGGGTTAGACGTTGTTGACCCGGTGAGCGATCAGCTCGTCGACCACCGAAGGATCGGCCAGGGTGGAAATGTCGCCCAGCGTATCCAGCTCGCTGGCCGCTATCTTGCGCAGGATGCGGCGCATGATCTTGCCGGAACGCGTCTTGGGCAAACCAGGGGCCCATTGGATCACATCGGGGCTGGCGATGGCGCCAATCTCACTGCGCACCAGGCTGACCAGCTCCTTGCGCAGGGCCTCGGTAGGTTCCACTCCGGCCATCAGCGTGACATAGGCGTAAATCCCTTGCCCTTTGATTGGATGGGGTAAACCGACCACGGCCGCTTCCGCCACGGCCTCATGGAGCACCAAAGCGTTTTCCACCTCGGCAGTACCCATGCGGTGGCCAGAGACGTTGATGACGTCGTCTACCCTGCCGGTGATCCAGTAGTAGCCATCCCCATCACGGCGCGCGCCATCGCCGGTGAAATACTTGCCCGGATAGGTGCTGAAATAGGTCGCAATGAAACGCTCATGGTCCCCATAGACGGTGCGCATCTGGCCCGGCCATGGCTGCCGGATGCACAGATTGCCCTCGGCTGGACCCTCGAGGACGTTCCCCTCGGCGTCGACGATCTCCGGGACGACCCCGAAGAACGGGCGGGTGGCAGAGCCGGGTTTCAGCGGAGTGGCCCCCGGCAATGGCGTGATTAGAATACCGCCGGTTTCGGTCTGCCACCAGGTATCGACGACGGGACAGCGGCCGCCCCCCACCACCTGATAGTACCATTCCCAGGCTTCCGGGTTGATGGGCTCCCCCACCGTACCCAGCAAGCGCAGGCTTGTTCGCGACGCCTTGGCAACAAACTCATCCCCCTGCCCCATCAAGGCGCGAATGGCGGTCGGAGCCGTGTAAAAAATGTTCACACGGTGCTTGTCCACCACCTGCCAAAAACGCCCCGCATCCGGATAGGTCGGGATGCCTTCGAACACCAGGGTGGTGGCCCCGTTGGCCAGGGGCCCATAGACGATATAACTGTGACCCGTCACCCATCCCACATCCGCGGTGCACCAATAGATGTCGCCGGGACGATAATCAAAGACGTACTGGTGAGTCATGGCGACATACACCAGATAGCCACCGGTGGTATGCAACACGCCTTTCGGTTTTCCGGTCGAGCCGGAGGTGTAAAGGATAAACAGCGGATCTTCGGCGTCCATCGGTTCCGCTGGACAATCAAGGGAAGCCCCTTCCATGGCTTCGTGATACCAAACATCTCGCCCGGCGAGCCAAGGCACAACTGCTCCAGTGCGCTGGACCACGAACACGGTGTGCACATCGGGGCAGTCGTGCAGAGCCTTATCCGCATTCACCTTGAGGGGCACCGGACGCCCCCCGCGTAGGCCTTCGTCGGCGGTGATCAACACCCGACAGTCGGCATCCAAGATCCGATCTTTCAGAGATTCCGGCGAAAAGCCCCCGAACACCACGGAGTGGATGGCGCCGATACGAGCGCAGGCCAACATTGCCACCACCACCTCCGGAATCATCGGCATGTAGATTGAGATGCGATCGCTCTTCTGAACCCCACGGGCTTTCAGGGCATTAGCGAATCGGCAGACATCGGCATGCAGCTCTCGATAGGTAATGTGCCGTTCAACGTCCGGAGCATCCCCCTCCCAGATGAGGGCCACCTGATCGCCACGGGTATCTAGATGACGGTCCAGACAGTTGTAGGCGGCGTTCAGTTTGCCACCTTCGAACCAGCGGATGTCTCCCTTGGAGAAATCCCACCGGGCTACCCGGTGCCAAGACTTGAACCAGGAAACGAACGCTTCGGCCTGCTCTGCCCAAAACCCATCCACATCCTCCACAGAGCGGCGATACATCGCCAGATACTGCTCCTGATTGATGTGAGCTTTACGGGCTACCTCGAAGGGTACCTCGTAGACCTTGTCGTGGGACACAACCGATCCTCCTCTGAGCCATTCTCCCGCCGGGGCCGAATGGGACCGTAGTTTTTCGTTAGAAGCTTGCCACTTTGGGCTGTTGTGATGACCGGAGCGGGCTTTCGATGCCTAGGCCCACAACACCGAGCAGCTGTCGCAAAATAGCACGAGTGCCGTCGTTGCTAGTGGGCCGGCGGCGCCAAATCGTCCGGAAGAATTTTGAACAGCTGCAAAGCGGGCCCCCAGGGGGCAAATCCCAAGGATGGGTCGGGTGACCGACGGAGTGCACAAGGCAGCCCACAGCAAGCCGCCCTGCCATGCGGCCCACGCAAGCGCAATGGTCCTTAAAACCGCTTCTAAGGCTTCGGCCCAACACCGGAAGACCCACCCTGATGCCGAGACCCTGGCGTCGACTTGGTTCGCTCACAGGCTTTCGCCATGCAGTGCCCGGGGCCGCGGTCGTGGCGCCGATTGAAGATCAAGAAAGCGGGAAGGAGGATCGCGAACAGAATAGCCCAAAACCAATCTGAGCCGCCCCGAAAGCTTCCTGGCTCCAGTGCCCACGTGGTGAATGCCATGCCCGACTGAAAGAACGCTATCGCGAAAAGAATCCACAGACACCCATTTATGAGCGGCCTGCGGATCAGGCCTTGAGGTAAAAGTGCATCCAGAATCGCCCGAATAGCGGCACCCATCGCTTGCGTAGACGTTTAAAACCAATTCAATTAGACCCTACAGCTGCCAACGTTCAGCCAACGCGAAGCGGCTGCAGGGGCAGCCCAAACATGAGACCGCAGGTGATTGTGGCGCACACCGCGAAGACGGTCAATGGGTCGCGGGGAGTAGGACCAGGGAAATGCGTTCTACTGGCTAAGCCGTTCAGCCCCGGTCAATACGCCTGTCGTTCCGGCTGGGAAGCCGGAAGCTAGCCGCCGGGGATGGCCAGGGCCGAAAAATCGACACGTTGACACATCTTGAGGGTAACAGATCAATAAGTCCGGGACGTTATGGCGAGGCGGCACGAGCCTGAATGAGCGCCGGCAACCGGGGAAGGTGTGGGTACCGGATACGCGGTCGACGAGGAAGCTCCAGAACGACACCCCGAGCTTTCGGCAGGTTTTCTTTAAGCTGGCAAACGTGTCCCAACTGCGCCGCCCCGGGTCGCTTCGCGTGCCGGCGCTGATCGGGCGCTTCTTGGCCTGGTTGCGCAGATCGGCGTTGGTCATCGTTTCGGCAGTTTGACGACCTTTGCCCTGGAGGGCAGCCGACCCCAGGCCGCAAGGGACGCCGTGAAGACGTCCCTGTCGATTTGGGTCCGGCCGCCTCCGCACACACCCTTGCCGCAAGGGGTCCGGCTGCCGAAGGCTTGGAGACCGACGGTGTGCTCCAGGGCAACTCTGACGAAACGATGACCATGGCCTGCAGATCGTTCTCGGCGTCATGGGTGTGTAAGGGCACCTCGGGACGCTCCAAAACCAATAGTCAGTCGGCTTTGTGGCGGTAAAGCCGTTTTTGAACAGCGGGTTTAGGGTGGGCGTATCTCCTAGTTGGGGGAGGGGATCATTGCCGGGAAGAAACGATCAAAGCGTTGGTTAACCCATGCCAAGCGGAGATAGAGCAGATGCTTGAACCCCGGTTCGCTCCAACGCATGCCTACCCCCTTGAAGCGTTGTTGAATGAGCCACTTGCAGGCGCTTTCCACCAAGCCGCTACCAATCGGCAAATCGGCGGCTTTGAACGGGTCATACCGGATGTGATCTTCATGCGTTTTCAGATAGTGATACACCTTGGTTAAGGTTTCTCGCGCGGAGAGAGGAAACGGTTCGGTTTCGACCCGGGCCGCCCATTCCGCCAACACCTCCTTTTCATGGCCGCGGCGCAGCCGGTGACGTAACGTGGCAAACCCCTGTTGGCAGGCGCAAGTCCGCCCATCCAGCCAGGCGGTGGCGCCTTTGTACCGGTTTTGCGCGGCGTGGTAGAAGTCTAAAATCGCAGTGGCCCCGACCGCCTGAAAGCAGCGCTGGAATACCGTCCAGAAACCGCGGCCGCCATCCGAGAGCCACACCACCCGCACCGCGATCGTGCCCAACACTGCCACGAGACGGGGCTGGCACAGGCGGGTAACGCACTCGCCATGGCGGGTCAGCCGTTGGCCCAGGCGCGCTAAAATCGCGACTTTGATTTCGCGCCAGCGGGTGTCCCCCTTCGGCGTGCCGGGGTGCGGTCGAAAGGGGACCATCACCCCATCTACGCCCATCACAAGCGGCAGGGCCTCCAGACCCGGAGCTAACGGTTCGGCCGGCGGTAACGTCCCGGCAACCAACCCCGCTCACTCGTCGGCTCGCTGCGCCCTGATCCCCTGCCCAACCTGCTGGACCCACCACCATAATGTCCCCCCGGCGAGTGAGACTCCGGTCAACGGGTAAAGCAATCGACAAGCCGTCTCATACGGCCCAAACACTGCCAACAGACAGCCCATACTCTGCACTTTCGCTCCCGTGCGTGGGTGCGGCAATACCCCTAACGCCTGATCCAACGGCGCCACCTGTGCACCCACACAGCCGTGCGGACACCGCCCTACCCTCCGCCGCCGACGGGCCGTCCCAAACAGCGTAAGGAGCGGAACACCGCCTCCCGATCCGTGAGCATGGGGTAGGTGTGCCACAGGGTGGCTTCGTCCCATTGGGCCTGATTGGTCCGCAGGCAGTCGACGCCGGGGAGGGTATCCTCGGGCGGGACGATACGCGTCCATTGGAGAATCGTGGCGTTACCGTTGGTCGCGTCTTTCTCGATGCGGATGTCATAGTAACGGGCCACCCGCGAGTCACGCTGACGCAGACGCCCAATGCGGGTGAGCACCTTGTCATAGTTCTTCACCCGCCCGAATGGCGCGAAGTGCGCAAGGGGATCCGCGCACCGCAACAGCCAATGCACCGAGCCTTCCAGACGAGGCATTCCGCGAAATTTTCCTCCCTCCCCCGTTTACTCGCTTCGCTAAAGTCGGATAGGGTAGCTCAACTTCTCCCTACCCATCTTGCGCTTTTTCCCTCCGCCATCCAATAGCGTTTGCGCCATAGTTTCCAGCAACTCCGTTCGGTAAGCCCATTCAGAGCATGTTTTAAAACCTGCTGCGCTTGCCATAACTGCGTTGCGCACTGGCTCGATACAAAATCGCCCGGAGCGATTTTGAACAGCCACGGGCTGGCCGCGAAAGGGGCGAGCCCCAGGGATGGGGCGAGTAATCCTCATGTGCTCCCTTGTGCACTCCGGTTCCTCGCCACCGTGCGCCTTGTTCTGCCGGCGCTCGCGACATTCTTAAGACAGCTTCTCAGCGCTACTAGACAATTCTGCTGAAGACAACTCTCGGTAAATCGAGCATCACCGGCTTGACAACCATCATTTTTAAAGTCAGAGTTTACGAATGATGGCTAAAACTCGGTTTCTTGAAGACAAGGTTGATCGCCTGCTTTCGATGTTCCCAGTGGTCGCCATCGTGGGCTCACGCCAATGTGGCAAGTCGACGCTGGTGAAAAAACTGCGCCCGGACTGGCATTACTATGACTTGGAGCGGCCGGACGACTATCGGTTGATCAGCAGCGATCCGCTGGGTTTTTTCGGCCGGCGCCCGCAGGCGACCATTATCGATGAAGCGCAGCAGTATCCGGAGCTGTTTCAGGTATTGCGGGGTATCATCGATCAGGACCGCAAGACCACCGGGCGCTATCTGCTCACCGGGTCCAGTTCCCCGGAAATCGTGAAGGGGTTAACGGAAAGCCTGGCGGGGCGTATTGCCACGGTCGAGCTGTCGCCTTTCAAAGCCGCAGAATTCTACGAGCAAGGCCTGCCGCCGGTTTACGAGCTATTAGCACAGCCCAAACCTAATCTTGCAGGACTGTTGAATCTGCAACCGCGGCTAGACATTCAACAGGTATACACCCATTGGTTGCACGGCGGCCACCCTGAACCGAGGATCAAGGGCGAAACGGTACCTGAGTTTTATGGGCTGTGGATGGACCAATACTTCACCGATTACATCCATCGAGATATTCAACGTCTTTTCACACGGATCAATGTGCAAAACTACCGGTTATTCATTCAGGCGCTCTCCTTTCACTCAGGGAACATCCTCAACTATTCGGAAATCGCGCGGGCGCTGGACGTCAGCTCGGTGACGGTGAAAGAGTATCTGGAAATATTTCACAATACCTTCATCTGGCGAAATATCAGAAGCTTCGAGCGCAACAGCCTAAAGAAAGTACAAAAGATGCCCAAAGGCTATTTCAGGGACACGGGAATACACCATCGTCTGCTCAAAATCGACACCGTGGACAATCTGCTGCTGCACCCCGCTGCCGGCGCCTCCTTCGAAGCCTTCGTGATCGAGGAAATGATCCGCGGATTTCAATGCACCATGGCTTCCGGCGTCGATTTTTACTATTACCGTACCCGCGACCGTTCGGAGATCGATCTGATCATCGACGCACCCTTTGGGCTGATCCCCGTTAGAATTAAGCTAGGACACAACATCAACCACCGCATGCTCACGGCGCTGCGTATATTCATGAGCGATACCCAGGCCAAACTGGGAATTCTGGTCAATAACGCTGAGAAAATCGAGCCACTGACTGACACGATCATTCAGATACCGGCGCGTTATCTGTAGGCGAGCTCAACCCAACTTGCAGGGACAAACGCCGCTCCAGCCCTGACTGATGGGTTTCGTTCCTCAACCCATCCTACAAGCCATTGTTTTTTGGTAGGATGGGTTGAGCGTAGCGAAACCCATCGCAGTGCGGGACGAGAGGGGTCTGAACGGTTACGTATTGCAGTGCGGCAACAAAATCGTCGGGAACGATTTTGACCAGCTGCAGGCTGGCCCCGAAAGGGGCGAGCCCCAAGGATGGGGCGCGTAACAACCGGACTGTACAAGGGAGTGCATGAGGATGGCGAGCCGCTGCGCAACGCAGCTATGGTAAGCGCAGTAGTATTTAAAACAGCTTCTTACGTTGCAAGCGCGGGCCTGGAATCCGCTCCGGTCCATCCGGGCTACGCGAACCCCCATCCATGCACCCTGGAAGCAAAGGTTGGGTCGCCTTCGTCGGCCCAACCGACCGACGGTAACCTTTGATGAGACTCAGTGCCCACTCCTTCGCTATTTTCGTCTACCCCTTCTGTTTCGAGCGGGCGCGTTTCACCGATCGGGTCAGCGTTGGGGACCGGGATAGCCTCGCCGTCGGCGACCAGGCCTGGCCGATCTGGGCGCGGCGCTGCTTTCCACGCGACGACTTCCTACGCCACGTGGCCGATTACCTGAACCCGCCGCCAGGGATGCCCACCACCGCCTGCCTGTGGAGCCTCGAGGAGCGAGTCTTGACCTCGTTTAACGGTTTGGGGCTACGTGTCGGCGCCCTCAGCTTGTGCCTGCGGCATCGTTGCCGCGTGCAGGATGCCGCCGCGGCGCCGGTTAGTGTGCCGGAGGGGGCGCTGCCGCTCGTCGTGGCGGGCATCGATCTCGCTTTGTTCGGCGTCGGAATGGGCTACCTATAGCGCTCCTAAGACATTCGTCGTAGCGATCCCAGCCAATGTTCAAGTCGGCAGGTCTGGTTAGTCCACAAATCAGGTAGGTGCGCTATATTGTTTAGGGTGTGCCCGCGCTCGAAGGCGCCGGAGGACTGGTATGACTTTCTCAACGGCACCGCTTCATTGACCGACCGGGACAGGTGGACCTGCTGTTTCGGCGCCGTACCGGTAAGGACAGGGTGGAGCCCTTCTTTCCGCCGCTGGCGGCGGGCGCGGACGGCGTCGCGAAAGGCTGACAGAGGGTGTCGGTGCCCCGAGGAAAAACCCAGGCAGCGGCGGTGTGAGTAGCCAGTAACACACTCAATCATCACTTACCGACCCGTCGCAAAATCGCGTGGATGACCTGTGCCGAAATGCGAAAGTCGGAACCGTGCAGACGCTCGAACACTTCGCGGGCCGAGACAATCAGGTTCTTGGACTTCGCCATGCCGATGACGGCTGCCGTTCCGGCCACACGCAAGCCCTGCTCCATCGCCACCGCACGGCCCGCCCGTTCGTCCATGAGCAGTAGCGCTGGCGCTTGATGCGCTAAGGCAATCCGGATGCAGCTCGCCTCACCCTCGTCCAGATCAGGCAATGCGGGATCGCACGGTGGATCAGCCCACGTTTTCAGCCAGCCCTTCGCCTCGGCCACACGCATCGCTTCTTCTTCCGGATACCCCATGTCGGGGAGCACCTCCTGCCTGACCTCGGGAGGCATCCAGACCTCGCCGAACAACGCCTCAAGCCAAGCGAGTCCGTCCACCCTGGCCAGCCCGATCAGCGGACTGGCATCCGTTAGGACGAGGTGGCTAGCCATTCTTCCAGGGTATCCATATCCTTCTTGGCTTCATTCGCAGCGAGCCGCACGGCCGGAATCCCCAGGCGGGAAATATGCGAGACAAAGTCACTCACCGAAATGTCCGCCAGCCGGGCCGAGCGTGCCAGGGACAAATGGCCATCGTGAAACAGGGCCGTTGCCAAGGCAAGCTTTACGCCCGTGACCGACAGTACCCCCGCTGACTCAACACCCACTAGCAAGGCGTCTGGCCTATCCCGATTCATGACCACCACCACATCGCGTTGCGCTTTGCGCAGCGCCTCGGTAGGGTTGTTTTTCAAACCACTCACATTGACTATTTTCATTCCTTTTTCCGATAGGAATATGATATAGGAATTATGTTACCATAGTTCTGGTGACGACGTACCTAATCCCCCCCAGCCTTCGGCCTCCGCTTCCTTGGCCGGACCTGCCTGCCGGTCAACCGTTTCGTTGTTCAAGAAACCCGTCGTCACCGAGCAGCCTGCCCGTACGGCGCATGCCGTTGTAATCGTTATCGATCTGTGGGCCGATCGCAGGCGGTGGGCCGTTGAGCGTCTGTTAGGGGACCGAGGATGGCGTAGGCTGGTCCGCCAGCACTTCCTCCACATAGGAATCCCGGTCGGTGCGGGCCACCAGCGCCTGGCAAAGCGCGAGCGGCTGATCCAGCGGCTCCAGATCGCTGTCGCCCACGTAACCCACCCGGCCGAAGTGACGTATGAAGGGGACCGCGCTGCCGTCACCGCCAGGGCGGTGTTCCTTTAGTTGCCTCAGGAGCCAGAGCATCGACTCAAAAAAGACCTTGTGCTGCGCATCGTCTTCAAGCAACGGGCGCAGAACCTTGCTCACCGTGCTGCCCGTATCTTCGCGCGGGGAGAATGGGGTCGCGTCTTGGATCATTCCCCTGGTGAAAACGCAGAACGAAGTGACCGATCGGCGTGTCGTGTCGGACGCGGTCGCGGCACGCAGATGACCCTCCTCCCCAGTAACGCCACGGGATAAACGGGTGGCGGCGTGCCAGGACCCAGCTTCTCGCTGGCTAAGAATCATTTGTCCGAACAGTAAAGCTGGGCAATCCGCTGGATGCTGTGACGCTTCGCCTACCAGGCAAGCGGCTGGCGAGCGTTTTCCCGAACGCTCCCACAAAAGGGCGGGCTCCCCCCGCGCCTGGAGCCGGGGTGAGGAGGCACCGTGCCGGCCTCCACGAAGGTGGCGATATACCCTGTGCAGTAGACCACCCCTTGCCCAAATTGCCCGAGTACCCCGTGCGGCGTGACCAAAGCCGGTCAGTCAGCCCCTTTCGCCGTTACTCGAAAGTGGCGCCAGGGGACACAAGGGACTTGATCCGATCGCCCCACCCGGCTTCACGGCTTCAGCCACCCCGACCGGCAAGGCGCTTGCCCATCATGGGCAGGATAAACCGGCCCTCGCCTAGAAGACGCAGGATAGAAAGCGCCACCCACACCACCGTTGGTCGTGCTGGCTGTAGACGCCTTTGAGGTGCCCGTATGCCCCGCGCGGGAGACCCTCTTGAGTCTCTACCAGGATACCCATTAGACAGTGCTTTGCATAACCGGTGGTATCGATCCCGGTGCGGCCTAGAACCTGCTGGACACCTTCACGGTCGCCGTCGCGGGGGAACTTAATCGGCGGCTTTCTTGCGACGGCTCCAGGAAAACCGATCGGCAACCCTATTTCAAGACGTGAACATCCCGCTGGAATTTTCAACAAGCGAAAATGTGCTGGCTCGTTTGAAATTGGAGTTCTGCCGGGTCGTTGTTAGGTAAGCGTTCACCTCCCAACCTCCGTATCCGACAAGGTACTTGAGAAAACACTGGTAACGGGATGATTAATCATGGGCACTCATACAACCGCTTGCCCGCTGCCCCGGGCAACTCAAAGACCACAATCTGCGCCAACTCGACGAGGGGTGCCTGCGCCGGCTCTTCGAGCGCGATCCCGTCGCATTGCTGGGGCTTCAGAGCGCGCCTTTTGGCGGACCTTAAGGAGGCCCGCGAGCGGCTCAACCAAAACCCCGACAACAGTTCCCGGCCGCCCAGCAGCCGCGACCCCTGGTCGCGGGGCGATACGCCCCTGCCGAAGGCCGAGGACGGTTCTGATCCGGTGCCGCAGGGGTCATCGAACAGCACGCCTTGCAAGCACTGGGCAGATCAAACAGGCCACCCGACTGGGTAGCATCCTTGGGCCAGCGCATCCCCAGGAAGAACTT
>CAZUZO010000099.1:11341-13124 GCA_964624765.1 uncultured Thiotrichales bacterium | reverse complement strand
CTCCGTCCGCCTGGCTCTCGGGCCGCTCGCGACGGTTTTTTCACAACCTCTCAGTACACCAGCTTGACTGGTTACACACCCTGTTCCGTGTTGTATGCCAAAAAAACTCATAGCCCTATAGCCGATCCGCGGGCGTCACCGGGTAGCAACGCATCCTTGGATGGTGCTTTCGATGCAACGGGCCCTGCTGTCGACTCTTGGAAACGGCTGAGATTCCCGCCATGCAGAGCAAAGGAAACGGAGAGTGTCCCGAGCAAAACCACACGAATGCTGGCTGCTGTGCAACACCGGCACAGGGCTCATCTGACGCCTACCCTCTAGCGAGCTTGGTCACACGCCCAGTTGCCGCAAGGTGTTTCCCACCAAGCAACAACCAACTCTACTCCACTGCAGCACACTCGTGCCCTTCCCCTCTGCATCTCCAACCAGTCAGCTGCCAAGTACCCGCATTGAGCCCTTCACCCATCGCGGATCGCCCCTAGCCATCAGAACCTTCGACCGCTGTCGCCTTCCACAAGGATCAATGCCATTTCCTTTCACGTCATTGGCAGAGCACACCTGGCTTGCTGTTTGCATAATGCAGCTACATCTCGCAGCCGTATATGCCCTCTCGTTGCTCTATGAGCTTAGGCTGGCTCATCTATGACAGTATCGTCAGAACAAATCCGCCACACTAGTGACGGTTAGTGCCTACGAGTTTTAAATACCATGCCTAAATTGCACTATAACCTAGCCGCGATCACGGCAGTGAACAAACGCGCTGTCATACTACTCTTCGCCTTCTTGACTCCGGCACTCGCTTCCGAGACGGGGTTCTATATTCAATCATCAGCCGGTCTGGCTGGACTCTCTAACAGCCATAACAATACCGCCAATGCCGCTATTCAATATGAACGAGGGCTACAGGCCGCGTTAGAAATGGGTTTTCTTGCCAACATATCTACAAATATTGCCGTTCGATTTGGTCAAGAAGGAGTCTATCTCACTAACGATCTGAGCAAATCCATAATAGACAAATCCACTACCATTGCAACTGGCCGGCTTTCAACATTAGGAGGAATGTTCAATGCGTATCTCGACGCATGGCCCAATAACATCTCTTCCTTATACGTCGGCGCTGGAATCGGTTTTGGAATTGTTGAACTCAAATCATCAGATCTTGAACGTATTCAAGACGATAGCACCGTTATTTACCAACTAAAAACAGGCGTGACATTCACGCCATGGACAAACACCGCGTTGTTTGCCGGGTACCGATACCTTCATACCAGCGGCTTCAATACGGAGCTTTCAAAATATGAAGCCCCTCGTTACCATATCGGCGAGATCGGTTTGCGATTCGTTTTTCTTTGATATAGCGCAGAGTCAACTGTATCAGTCACCAGCCTGAAACTTCCCTTTTCGCCCAATTAAGATTCAACATGCTCTGACTACCGGTCCTGTCTATCGGTCACACCTATAAAACAAAAACTTACTTTCCGTTGTGGAACTTTAAGACCAATAATAGTAACCACACTAGGCATTATTGGACACTAGGCTTGTAACAACTAATGCTGCGTTATGCGTCGAGGTTTTTGATAATGTTTGCTATACTTATCGGCCCTTGTAGCCAACGCCAGATTTTCCGAACCGACTCGTTAGTTACGCCAAGATAAACTGTACGTCGGCTCATCCGTCCTAGCCTCAATTTTTAACAATCGATCAAACTCCATCGCAGAACAAGTCTTTGCACTTAAAAGGACCATCGAGAGATGTTTGCTTCTATCTTGACACTTTGCATCGG
>CAZUZO010000099.1:4435-11241 GCA_964624765.1 uncultured Thiotrichales bacterium | reverse complement strand
GCACTTAAAAGGACCATCGAGAGATGTTTGCTTCTATCTTGACACTTTGCATCGGAAATATTTGTCGCAGTCCTATTGCACAGTGTCTACTGCAAGCCCAGACCAAAGAATACGGTATACGGGTGGAATCCGCCGGGATTAGAGCACTAGAAGGACGTCCCGCCGACCCACAAGTTGTAGCGCTGATGAAGCAGCGCGGCTTTGATGTCTCGACACATCGCGCCAGGCAGGTTACCCAGGGCATGGTAACCGAAGCGAATCTCATTTTAGTCATGGAAACCACGCAACGGTTTACCGTTGAGGATCACTTTCCCTGGGCTCGCGGCAAGATCTACTCCCTCGGTCATTGGGACGGTTTTGAAATACCGGATCCATATGGCCAAGCAGCTGACGTCTTCGAGACAGTTACGGAGCTTATTGTTCGAGGCGTGAGGCAATGGGCGCCACGGCTAGTCTAGCCATCGTGAAGGTCATTAGCCCCCTCGGTCCCTAGCACAGTTAGCCGGAGAAAATAACATGAGTGCTGCTGCACGCACCTTTAAGACCCCGCAGCATGATTTCTGCGATTCTGATGACACAATAGATCTTGGAGAATATATCGCAACCCTTTTCCAAAGCCGAAAACTCATCACCTTCGCTACGCTATTCTCTCTATTGTGTGCAAGCATCTATTTGTGGATGGTTGCCCCTTCCTATCAAGCGGATGCCGTGATACAGGTCGAGGCAAAGGCAGCACCGACCAGCGATATTGGAGCACTAAGCTCTCTGCTTGTAGGGGACACACAGACGCCAGCAGAAATCGAAATCCTGACCACCCGAAGGGTGCTGAGCACGGTGGTTGAACAGCTCGATTTAGACATCATAGCCACGCCAGGCTATTTTCCATTAGTCGGAGCCTCCATCGCGCGGCGCTCGCAAAATGCGGAGCCAGATGATTTATCAAACACCCCGACTGCCGCTCGCTTGATCTCGTGGCTCGGTGCTGATTATGCCTGGAGCAACGAGCACATCGAGGTATCTCGCCTGTCCCTACCCGATGAGTTAATCGGAAGGCCTCTCTCACTCCTTGTTGGCAGCAATGGAAGCTACGATCTGTTCGATGAGGAAGGACAGCACATCTTGTCTGGACGAGTCGGTACAACCTCAGTCACTAAAACGGGCCCCTTTGCTGGTACTGAACTTTATGTGAGAGAGTTGCGAGCAGCATCCGGTATCCGCTTTAAACTCCTGAAGGTGCACAAAATCGTCGCGATCAAAAAACTTCACCGGGATTTAACTGTCTCGGAGCGAGGACGTCAAACGGGGATACTTGTCATTACACTGGAGGGCCCTGATCCGAGCCTAGTCACTAAGACGGTAAATGCCGTAGCGGACACTTACGTGCGGCAACACGTGGAACGCCGTTCCGAAGAAGCGAGCAAGATGCTGGAATTTCTCGAAAGCCAGCTGCCTGAACTAAAAGATAGGGCCGATACGACCGAACAACTGCTCCAGAAACATCGTGCCGAGACGGGTTCCATCGATCTCACTTTGGAAGCTCAGCAAATCCTCAATAAAGCCGCCGATGTCGAGAAAAAAATAGCCGAGCTTAAGTTGCAAGAACCAGAGTTGGAGCGCAAGTTCACGTTCAACCATCCCGCTCGCAAAGCCTTCGAACAGCAGTTAACGCAGCTACATAACCTCCGTGACACACTGGAAAAAGAACTCAAGGCCTTACCGGGGACGGAGTGGGAGACCCTGAGGCTCGCGCGCGACGCTAAGGTGGCCAGTGAGCTTTACGTTATGCTCCTTAACCAAGCCCAAGAACTACGCGTTGCCAAGGCCGGTACCCTCGGAAATGTACGGATATTGGATCGCGCTTACGTCCCTATAGACCCAGTCAAGCCGCGCAAGGGCCTCACTTTGATAATCGCCCTGCTGCTGGGGTTATTCACGGGCACCATGATAGCGTTTGTGCGAAGAGCGTTAACCCACGCTACGGATGATCCTGACCAACTAGAAAGGCAGCTCGGTCTCCCCGTCTATGCGTCGATCCCCCACAGCCGCATCGCCTCTCACCAAGGAAAACTGAGACGACACGGGCAACCTCCGCAACTCCTTTCCATGGTGGATAAACGAGATTATGCACTGGAGAGCTTGCGCAGCCTGCGCACCAGTTTACAGTTCATCACCATGAATGCACCCAATAAGGTAGTCTGCATTTCTGGGCCTAGCCCTCACATCGGAAAATCCTTCGTTTGCGCCAACCTGGCTGTGGTTATGGCAGAAGGCGGCAAGCGTCTTCTCTTGATCGATGCCGACATGCGAAAAGGGCACCTTCACGACTACTTCGCCATCGACGGTACACAGGGGCTATCTCAGGTCCTTAGCGATGCGATGAATATCGACGCCGCAATCCGTAAAACCACGATCGAAACTCTCGATCTGTTACCCAATGGTACGCCTGCCCTCAATCCAGCTGAGCTTCTACTGAGTGACCGTTTTGCGAAGCTAATCGCGTATGCCTCGACGCACTACGAGACCGTGCTAATAGATACACCACCCATACTGGCTGTTACCGACCCTGCTATCGTCGCCAAGCACGCGGGAACAAATCTCGTTGTATTACGCGCTGGCATGCATCCCGTGAAAGAGATAGAACAAGCACTGAAGCGTATCAGACAAATTGGCGTGATGCCCAATGGTTTCATATTCAACGATGTTTCAGTCCGCACCAACGCTCGAGGATATCACACCTTATCGCAAAAGACTTACTCATACCAGTACGATTACAGGTAAACGCCTTGTCAGTCATCATTTCCCTGGTCAAGGTCGCCTGGCATAACATGGTGTCGACAATCGATCCAAGCGGAAAAAGCATGTTACGTATCGAAACGATGGCCACAATCCAATAATTCCATACCACGTATCCACAAAACGAATCAATGGAAGACTAGCAAAAGTGCAACCTAGAAACATGTTAACGCGAATACTGTCGTGTTTTTTCGTCATGCTGGTCCCTTTTTTCTATACTGCTTGTGCCATCGCGCCAGGACAGTATCTCGATCGTTCCAGCTGGCAGGAAAATCCAACAGAGCTAGAGGTCGCCCAAGGCACAGTCCCTTTAATCCCGATTAATGCTGAGTTGTTTCCAACAGGTTTGGCCTCGTCGCAGCTCCTAGCCTCAGATACCGCAACAAATAGATATCTACCAAGAAGTTCCAGTCGCGCCAGTTATCCGCAATTGGTCAGTACAACCTTCGCAAGCTTGCAACCGAGTTTGTCAGCTCAAGCGCGGCCACAATCCAGCGCCAAAGACGACATCAAGCGCTACGAATATCGTGTTGGAGCACAAGACATTCTTTCTTTCACAGTATGGGAGCATCCAGAACTGACTATACCTGCCGGTGAGTTCCGTTCTGCAGAGATCACAGGTCACCGAGTGGATGCCCAAGGGACAATATTCTTCCCGTACGTAGGTGAATTGTCGGTGGACGGTCTCACATTACCGGAAATACGGGAAAAGCTCACCCGATTGCTCAGCGAGTATATTCCTAATCCACAAGTGGACCTGCGGGTTGCTGCCTTTCGTAGTCAAAGAGTGTTTGTGACCGGTGAGGTCGGGACACCGAAAACGTTGCCCGTTACCGATGTTCCCTTGACCGTGGTCGACGCTATCAACGCCTGTGAGGGTCCAACCCTGGAAGCTGATCTGCGGCGTGTGATGGTCTCCCGCGACACGAGCTCGAGCATGCCCAAGAAGATGCTGGTGGATGTGCAAGCGATCATCGATAGTGGTGAAGCTCAAAGAGATATCATGCTTGTAGATGGTGATGTGGTACACGTGCCTGACCGCCAAACCAACAAGATCTTCGTTATGGGGGAAGTTAAGAAAGAAACAGTGCAGCTCATGCATAAGGGACACATGACCCTGGCCGACGCGTTGACGCAGTCAGGAGGGCTCGAGAAGGGCAGCGTCAATGCGAGCCGTATCTATGTCATCCGGGGCGCAGAAGGCAGCGATGGCCAACCTCCCACACCGGTCGTCTTCCATCTGAATGCGGAGAAGCCTGATGCCTTACTGCTTTCCACCCGATTTGAGCTCCAACCTCTGGATATTGTCTACGTGTCCACTGCGGAAGTCTCACGCTTCTATCGGGCTATGAGCCAAATTCTACCCACCTGGGGCACCGTTTTTTCGCCGGCCAGCAGCGGCCTAACGGTTCCATAAATCGCCCTGTAGAGGTCGGCGTCGTCGCCTAGGAGTCTGACTGCTACTGAACATCGGGCACAAAAAGGCGTGGGTGGGCCAGTGAGTATCACAGATGAGTATCACAAACTAGCGCTTCAGTATGTCGGTCGTGGTGCTCGGGCGGCGTATGGGTCAACCCTCTCCTCCGCCAAACCGGTAGCAGACCGACTAAACCATAACCTGATCAGCTGCCATGAACCGAACCTTGCGCAATCAAAATAGGGAGACGACGTGTGCAGCTTCCTGTTCCGCCATCGGTGCGCCACGTTATCCTCGGCGGGACCCTGCGTACCGAAAGCGTTCGGCGTTGGGGAAAGGCCTCGGAATGGTTTCAGTTGTGGCGAAACGCGAGGCCTCGCGGACTGGGCACCATAGGGCTGGAGTAGGCCGCTAGAGATAGCGCGCCGGCGGACAGCAGGGCGAGTAGAGAATACCAAATCGCCGATCGATGATGTTGGCTAGCTCTCTCAAGCCAGCCAAGTGATTCATCCAGGAACTATCGGGACAGTTGCGATGAAAGCATCACCCAGTCCCGTCTCTGTTCTTGCCAGATGTTTCGGCTACCGGCATCCGGCGATGAAGCTACGATGCATGTCGTCAGTGGCGCTCGGACGTCGTTGACCGCTATGATTCGAAATGGCGACCACCTATGTCTCCTGAGCGGCAGGAGTACCCCGCAAATCTTTCATCCTACGTTTCCCCCAACGCACGAATCCACAAGCCTCGGTTGTCCACCAATAGTAAAGGATAAACACTGTCACAAATCCATAGAACATAACCCATTCTGGCATACCGACATGGAACCCTACGAGGCCGCATACTCCTAGCAACACTTGCAGAAAAGTCATGGTGACGACCGTCTGATTCACCGTTAATCCAGACCGCAACAAAATATGGTGAAGATGCAAACGGTCAGGCTTAAACGGGGATCGCCCTCGAAGAATACGCTGCATCATTAAACGCACCGTATCAAGAAGTGGCAAGCCGAACAACCACACAGCGGTGACCGGTGTTATGACACGATCAGGATCTTGCCCAAGCCTGATCAGCAGACACGCGATGATAAAACCCAGAAACATGCTACCCGCGTCGCCCATAAAGACACGCGCTCGGCTTTCCTGACCGAAGCGACCATTATGAGCGAAGAAACCCAATACAACCCCTAACAGACTGGCCAACAGAACCAGGAGCCCTGGTGAATAACCTCCTAACCACACACTGATCATGAGCAACACGAGTATCACAGCGGTCAAGGATGACATCAAACCATCTAAGCCGTCCACCATATTAAGGGCATTGATGGCACCTACAATAGCCAATGCGGTAAAGGGTAACGCGAATATTCCTAGAGTAACGCCGGTAGGGGAAAGCAAGGCTCCAAGCTCTTCGACCTTGATATCAGCATAATAGGCAGCCGCGAGCGCGATCCCAAGCTGGACTGCGAAACGCACCATCGGGCTCAGATCGAAGCGGTCATCGGCAGCCCCGGTAGCAACTAGCGCTCCGCCGAACACAAGCAACATTATGCCATAGCGAGTCTCGATGCCTGCCCAGCCAAGACCGATGACGCTCAACCAAAGAGCCAAGTAGATGGCGATCCCCCCGATGACCGGCGTAGTGTGCCTGTGACGTTTGCGTCCTCCGGGAATGTCCATTAAGCCGATGTACTCAGCCGTCGGTGTAAGGAGCTTGATCAAGAACCAAGAGCAAACAAATGAACTGAGCGAAACTAAAACGAAATGAATGACTGACGAACTTTCCGAAAATAGAGGATGGACTTCCATGTTTTTCCCTTACAGGGTCTCCGACCTATGAAATGAGATGTCATTCGCTTACTTGAAGTGAATTTTCTATGCCCTAGCGGAGAGGATTTCTTGCATTGTTCACTGCGTCGAGACAAAGGACGCGTCGCGTGCCCCGCCGTGTTGCGGATGAAGCTTAAATCAAGACGATGGGCTGTAGGCCGGGCGGTCTAAACCGCCCTCTCCTACAATCAACTGCGGAATGCTAGCGGGAAAATTTCCAGGGAAGGGCGACCGCCCCTCCCTGGACGGAAGAGCTATATTTTCTTGGCAGTGCCAGTGACGTTCACGATGATATCGAGATCAGAATCTTGATGTCTCAACGCAGGCATCAGAAATTGAATTTCATTTCTGCTATTGTTAAACACCAATGATATCTGGCCCCTAAACGTCTCCACCACGGGCCCGGCTGTCAGCTCGATTGTCGAGGTAACGATGCAATCGGCCGAGGCCATATAGCCAATTTTCTGGTCCCTTCCATAGCTGCACTCGTAGCGGTTTGTGATCTCCTTGCCATAAACGACAGCCCGTCCCTCACCTTCGAAAAAGCCCCCTCCATAGGCCCTCATGATCCCGACCTCCTGCACGGGCATCGTTAGGGGGATCTCCCTGCCTGCTTCAAGAGGCTTGCCACGCGCCGCCTCCAGAATGTTCAATGCGACCTCTTCATCCGCCTCTCGCACTGTGGCTGAGCCACTAAATGAGTAGGCATAGGCTCCGTTAAAAAGCGAGTTATAGAATAAAGGAAAGCGGGAATTGCTATAGGCCAGTGG
>CAZUZO010000099.1:0-4335 GCA_964624765.1 uncultured Thiotrichales bacterium | reverse complement strand
TTGGCGAAGTCGCCAAGACTCGATAGCCGTAGATACGGTTGGTGCCGAACATGGGGCGAGACTCCCTGTATAGGATTTTGCTTCAACCCAATCCTTCCACATGAAGCAAATCACACCGAGCTGCATGCTTTCGAAGCGATGCACAACCTATACCAGACCCCCGCAGGAATAACGTTACTCGGAAAATAAGAAACTCACCGGGAAACCACTACGCTTGTCTTCACAGCGTCAAGCATTGGCTCACCATCCTCGCGTACTCCCCTGTACACGGCAGTGGGGACTCGCCCCATACCAACTTCGATTCTACAAGCCCCGATCGCCAATCAGACGACGTTTAGCCCACCATGCCCATGTCAATCTCTTGACTCGACAGCAGAGTCGCGGGGCAGCGCCGAGAGCCCACGGCAGCTCAAAGCCCCCGCTCTACGAGCATCATCGCTTGTCGATACAGCGCGTTTCGCTTCTGGCCGGTAAGCTGAGCGGCCACCGACACGGCCTGTTTAACAGGCAACACCGGCAACAGAGCGCGCAGGGTCTCTTCGCTGCGCAGGCTAAGCAGAGAGCGTTCGGCTTCCGGAGCGCCTTCAACGAGGATCACAAACTCTCCCTTTCGTTGCTCCCGATGGGCCTGTAACCACGCATGCAGCTCCACGAGGGTACCCCGTCGGAAGGTTTCAAAGACCTTGGTGAGCTCGCGCGCCACCACCCCAGGACGATCCCCGCCGAAAACAGCCACCAGATCCTGCAGCAGGGCCAGTACGCGATGCGGCGCCTCAAAGAAAACCACGGTGCGAGGTTCTCGTTCCAAAGAGCGCAGACGCTCAATCCGCTGCCCTCTCCTAGGCGGCAGAAACCCCTCGAACACGAAGCGATGGGTGGGAACGCCGGCGGCGCTCAGGGCACAAGTCAAGGCGCTCGGACCAGGAATAGGAACCACCGACAAACCGCGATCCCGCAGTGCGCGCACCAGTAGATAGCCGGGGTCGCTAATGAGGGGGGTGCCGGCGTCCGAGATCAGCGCCACATTTTCCCCCGCCTCCACACGCCCTATGATCGGCCCTAGCCATCGACGCTCATTGTGCTCATGGAGCGGCTGCACAGGGGTATCTATCCCAAGACGTCTGAGCATGGGTAAACTATGCCGTGTATCCTCGGCCAGGATCAGATCGACTTGGCCGAGCACTTGCACGGCACGGCGGGTGATGTCATCGAGATGCCCGATCGGGGTCGCCACAACATAAAAAACGCCAGCTTCCATTTGACAGCCTAGCCTCTCGTCAAAAATACTGCTCACCATCGCTGCGCTCGCGCTTATGGCGGTCTCTATGTCACACCTCATTCGCCCGCACTGTCTACTCGCCATCGTCGTGGTGGCTTTGTTGATGGGGTGTCAAACGCTCCCACCGCCGGCGCCACAACCGGCAGTCCCCCCCCTGCCTGCCGACGAAATGGCGAGAGCCCTGCGCGAGGAGGGCAAGCTGCTGGAGGCGAGTAACGAGTATCTGCGGCTCGCCAACGCGGTTGACCCTCCCGAAGCCGATAGCTATCGTCTCGAAGCCGCCGCCCTGCTGATCGAGATGCATGAACTGGAGCAGGCTAACGAACTCCTGTTACAACCCCTTTCACCGCTGGCCTCCCTCGGCCTGCAGCAACGCCAACGCCTGCTGCTAGCGACCATCGCGCTTGCGGAAAACCGTCCGCAAGCGGTGTTATCGATCCTGCCGGAGGCTGTTGCTGAGGAGGTGTCAGCAGAGCACAGGGCAGAGGCCTACCGGCTGCGCGCGCAAGCGTATTCCGAACTCGGGCAGTTCATCGCCGCAGCCAACGAATACGTGACCCTTGAGCTGATACTGCTGGATACTGAAGCGATTCGTGCCAACCGCCAAGACCTATGGCAGACGCTGGCCCGAGCCCATCCCGATGTACTCTCGCAATATGCGACTGCTCCACCGGCCACCCTCGACGGCTGGATCGAGCTCGCCGCGCTGTCACGCAAGGCATTGGTCGACCCCGCAGCGTTTCATCTGGGACTGGATGTCTGGCGCGCCCGCTATCCGCAGCACCCCGCCGGCGAGGCGATCGTTCCCGAACTCATCACCCTGAGCCACGGACAAACCTCCCAGCCCCGCCAGATCGCTTTATTGCTGCCCTCTGAAGGTCCCTTTGCCAGCGCCGCTCAAGCCATCCGCGATGGGTTTGTCGCCGCTTGGTTCGATGATCCAAGCCCCTCAAGGCCGGCCATCACCATTCACAACACCACCTCAACCAGCATTCCCGAGCTCCACCGCAAGGTCGTCAGCGAGGGAGCCGATTATGTCGTGGGCCCCCTTGACAAACCATCGGTCGCGGCCTGGTCGCAGCTTCCCGACCTCTCCGTACCGACGCTGGCGCTCAACTACGTTCCCGGTGACGCAGCGAAACCGGGGTCGGTGGACAGCCCGCTGCCCGCCAGCGAAACGCTCGAAACGGCCAAGCTCTATCAATTCTCACTGTCCCCCGAAGCCGAGGCTCAAGAGGTTGCCGAGCGTGCTTGGAAAGATGGTCATCGCAATGCGGCGGTATTATTCCCAGAGGGATCATGGGGACAACGGGTCGGTCAAGCCTTCGCGCAAACATGGAGTCAACTAGGCGGCACAGTCGCCGCCTCGCGGGTTTATCCCAACGATGCCGAAAACATGGCGCCGGTCATCCGGCGACTCCTCACTATTGATGCAAGCGAAAAACGACACCAGGCACTCACGGCCACGCTAAAACGGCGGCTCAATTACGTCCCACGGCGACGGCAGGATATCGATTTTATATTCATGGCGGCCTTTCCTCGTGAAGCGCGGCAACTAGTACCTCAGTTACGCTTCTATCATGCCGCCGATGTTCCAGTCTATGCTACCTCCCACGTGTTCTCCGGCATTGATGACCCACGCGCCGACACCGACGTCGATGGGATCACCTTTGGAGACATGCCCTGGCTCTTGATGGAGGACGGGCGAGTGGCGCAGCTCAGAGGGCGACTGAAGGCATTGTGGTCGGATCCCCTCGCGCGCTACGGCCGTCTCTACGCTTTTGGGCTAGACGCCTATCGCCTCGTGCCTTATCTTGAGCAGCTTGACACGCAACCCTTCGTAGAGTTTCCTGGGGTCACCGGCACACTCGTCATGAATGCAGACCGGCAATTTCAGCGTCGCCTACTGTGGGCACAATTTCGCGACGGGATCCCTAAACTTCGTGCCGGCAGTACTGTGGCCGCCCTACCATGAGCGGTGTTTTTGAACAGGTGGCGCCCTCCCGAGGAGGTTGGGCGGAGGATCTCGCGCGGCATTTTCTCCAGCAACAGGGCTTGACACCCCTGAAACAGAACTACCGTTGCCGATTGGGAGAGATCGATCTGATTCTACGCGATCAGAACACCCTCGTTTTTGTCGAAGTCCGGTACCGTCGTCGATCGGATTTCGGAAGCGGAGCAGAATCAGTGGACAAGCGTAAACAGAGAAAGCTCATCGCTGCAGCACAACACTTCCTTGGACGCCACGGCGGCGCAACTTCGCCACCCTGCCGTTTCGACGTCATCGCCGTATCGGGCTTCAACGACTCGCCCTCGCTGTCCTGGATTCGAAATGCTTTTGAAGTATCCTGGTAAAGAGACCAGATTCAGACAATGAACAACGCCCCCTGAGGCCGGGAAACGTGCAATGAATCGCTCCCCTCTGCTGGCCCCGCTACTCGGCTTTGCGGCACTACTCATTCAAGGATGTGCAGCGGCCGTTGTCGGCGGCGCCGCCACCACTGCGGTACTCGCTGCGGATCCCCGAACCGCAGGGACTATCATGGATGACCAGATGATCGAGTTTCAGATCAGGGAGGCCTTCTACGATAACCCCGAGCTCAGCAAGCAAAGTCATCTCAATGTTACGAGTTACAACAACAAAGTGTTACTCACTGGCGAAGCACCTACCGAGGCGATCGGCCAACGCCTCGAAGCGCTGGCGCACGGTGTGCCGAAAGTCCGCAGCGTTCATAACGAAGTGACTATTGCCGCGCCGAGCTCCTCGCTGACGCGATCGAGCGATAGCTGGATCACAGCCAAGGTCAAGTCCCGATTGGCGGCCTCAACCAAGGCGGCCGCTATCAACATCAAGGTCGTTACTGAGAACGGAACGGTCTACCTGATGGGGTTGACAAGCCGAGAGCAAGCAGACGAGGCGACTGAAATTGCGCGCCAGACCTCGGGAGTGCAACGCGTGGTCAGAGTGTTTGAGTATACAGACGGCTAACAAGCCGCCCACCTCAGAGGTTGTGAAAAAACCGTCGCGAGCGGGCCGAGAGCCAGGCGGACGGCGC
>CAZUZO010000098.1:0-13188 GCA_964624765.1 uncultured Thiotrichales bacterium | reverse complement strand
GGTTGTTTCCAGTTGCTCGACAATTTGACGCATGTTTACGCTTCCTCATGATGAGCCGTTGCACGCACGATAGTGAGGCATCCAACCGATCCGTAATCTCTCGAGGGTTCCCCAGTCAGCCGCCCACTTGGCTGAGCTCGAGGGGTGCCTGAGCAGTCGCGCTAGGTGTGGGCTGAGAATTCAGCAACGCTGCGCACGCAGCGCGAACCGGTTACAAACCGGTTACAAAAGGGCGATTGCCTTTCGGAGTTTGAAAGCCTCTCCCTGTGACGCTTAGAAGTTGCTCTTCGTGTTGTAATGCATCATGATATTGCGGCGCACCATGCTGGCGCAACCGATACTTGCAAGCGACGAGGGGGCAACGTCGCCACCTTACGGAATCGATCCTGCCGAACCGAGACTGGTTGCTCTGTGAGGCTTCGGTCGAGAAGGCTGTCGTTATGCTTGCGTCTGGGGTAACAAGATCCTGAGATGACTTCAGCTGCAACGTCGCACGGCGAGCACTCCACGGTCCAGGTGGGTGTCATCATGGGTTCGACCTCGGATTGGGAAACCCTGCGCCACACGGCGGAGACCCTCGATCAATTGGGGGTGGCGTTTGAGGTGCGTGTGGTTTCCGCCCATCGCACGCCGGACCAAGTGTTTGATTATGCGGAAACGGCAGAAGAGCGCGGCATCCAGGTGATCGTCGCCGGTGCGGGCGGTGCGGCGCATTTGCCGGGGATGACCGCTGCCAAGACGACCCTGCCGGTTTTGGGGGTTCCGGTGCAATCCAGTGCCTTGCACGGCGTGGATTCGCTGCTCTCCATCGTGCAGATGCCTGCCGGGGTGCCGGTGGGGACGCTGGCCATCGGTCGCGCGGGAGCCGTGAATGCGGCTTTGCTGGCAGCGAGTATCCTGGCTGCACATGATCCGCGGATTAAGGAAGCGCTGCGCGCCTTCCGACGCCGGCAGACCGAGGCGGTGTTGGCGACGCCTGACCCAAGGAGTACCCGATGACGGTGGTCGGGATCCTTGGGGGTGGTCAGCTGGCACGCATGCTCGCTCTGGCCGGCTATCCCCTCGGCTTGACCTTCTACACGCTCGATCCGGCTTCGCGCGCCTGTGCTTCGGCGTTGACCCACCACATCGTTACCCAATACGGCGATGACGAAAAACTGCGTTGGCTTGCCGAGCATTGTGACTGCCTGACCTATGAGTTCGAGCATCTGCCTATCCAGGCTCTCCGATCTCTGCCCCGTCATACAGCGATTTTTCCGCCCCTCAAGGCCCTGGAAGTGGCCCAGGACCGGGTCGAGGAGAAGGCGCTATTTGACGCCATCGGTATCCCGGTACCGCGCCACGCTAGCGTCCATTCGCTTGCGGATCTGGATGCCGCGCTGACAGAAATAGGCTTTCCGGCGGTGTTGAAGACACGCCGTTTAGGCTATGACGGTCGAGGTCAACACCTGTTGCAGGACCGCCATGGGCTGGCGTCGATTTGGCGTGAGCTGGCCGGCCAACCCTCGGTGGTTGAAGAGTATGTGCCTTTCGAACGGGAATTATCCATCATCGCGGTTCGTGCCCAGGGGGGTGAGACGGCTTTCTATCCGCTGGTGGAGAACGCGCATCGGCACGGTATGTTGCGTACCTCCGTGCCGCGCCCCGGGGACCCCTTGAATTCACTGGCGCAGCAGTATGTCACCCGCTTGCTGGATGCCCTCGGCTACGTCGGCGTGCTGGTATTGGAGCTGTTCGAGGTCGACGACCGACTGCTGGCCAATGAGTTTGCGCCCCGCGTGCATAATTCTGGACACTGGACGATCGAGGGGGCGGAGACCAGTCAGTTCGAGAACCACTTGCGCGCCATTCTCGGCCTGCCCCTCGGTTCTTGTTGCGGCATCGACCATAGCGCGATGTTCAACCTGATCGGGGAGCTGCCTGAGACCCAGATGCTACTTGGGATCCCGGGGGCGCACCTGCACGTCTACGGTAAGGATCCGAGACCGCACCGCAAACTCGGCCACATCACCCTTCGCGCGCGCGATGCGGTGACGCTCGCCCAGAGGATGGAAAGCGTGCGCACTCTGATCGACCCGCACTCCACTGTACTGTCGAGCGCCGTGCAGGGTTCTAGGGATAAGAGATAATGTATTGATAAAAATAAATAGAAAATATTTAAGGTATCAATTTGAATTAATGGTTTATCCATGATAATTTGCTTTTCGCGACGGCCGTTGAGGTCTGATAGACGATTATCCATCGCTCTTTACCATTCGGAATGATTGCTGGCAACGGCTTGCCTGCCGGTGGCGAGGCGTTACGTACGCAGTATCGAACATCGGCGTTCGGCTGAGCGTCTATGGTGTGCCGTCCAAGGGAAGGGGGGCCGCAGGAGTTCTGTCGAGCCTATTTTCATCGCATGAATGAGGAGGTTGCTCATGAGCCAAAAAACTTACGCTGCGGGGGTACAGGAATACCGCCAGATGTACTGGACACCGGATTATGTTCCCTTGGATACGGATCTGTTGGCCTGTTTCAAGATAACGGCCCAGTCGGGTGTGCCGCGCGAAGAAGCCGCGGCGGCGGTGGCCGCTGAATCGTCTACCGGCACCTGGACGACGGTCTGGTCGGACCTGCTGACGGACCTCGATTATTACAAGGGCCGCGCCTACCGCATCGAAGAAGTGCCGGGGGATCCCGAATCGTTCTATGCCTTCGTCGCCTATCCCATCGATCTGTTCGAGGAGGGTTCGATAGTCAACGTGCTGACCTCTCTCGTCGGCAATGTGTTCGGCTTCAAGGCCGTCAAACACCTGCGGTTGGAGGACATACGCTTTCCCATCGCCTACGTGAAGACCTGCCTAGGGCCACCGAGTGGTATCCAGGTTGAGCGCGACAAGCTGAACAAATACGGACGTCCGATGCTCGGCTGCACCATCAAGCCCAAGCTCGGCCTGTCGGCGAAAAACTACGGTCGCGCCGTCTATGAGTGCCTGCGCGGCGGCCTCGACTTCACGAAGGATGATGAGAATGTCAACTCTCAGCCGTTCATGCGCTGGCAAAACCGATTTGAGTTCGTGGCCCAGGCGGTGCTGAAGGCCCAGCAAGAAACTGGCGAACGCAAAGGACACTACCTCAATGTGACGGCACCCGATCCAGAGCAGATGTACGAACGGGCCGAGTTCGCCAGGGCACTCGGAATGCCGATCATCATGCATGACTTCCTCACCGCCGGTTTCTGTGCCAATACCGGTCTTGCCAAGTGGTGTCGCAAGCACGGCATTCTGTTGCACATTCACCGAGCGATGCATGCGGTGATCGACCGCCACCCGAAGCACGGGATCCACTTCCGGGTGCTGGCAAAATGCCTACGGTTATCCGGCGGCGACCACCTACACACCGGAACCGTGGTGGGTAAGCTCGAAGGGGATCGTCGATCCACTCTCGGCTTCGTCGACCTGCTCCGAGAGTCCTTCGTTCCCGAAGACCGTTCCCGTGGTGTCTTCTTCGACCAGGATTGGGGCTCCATGCCTGGCGTCATGGCGGTTGCTTCGGGGGGGATCCATGTCTGGCATATGCCAGCCCTGGTTACCATTTTTGGCGATGATGCGGTACTCCAGTTCGGTGGTGGTACCCAAGGGCATCCGTGGGGCAATGCGGCGGGGGCTGCGGCCAACCGGGTGGCGGCGGAGGCCTGCGTCAAGGCTCGGGCCGAGGGGCGCGAACTCGAGAAGGAGGCCAAAGCGATCCTGACCGAGGCGGCCAAGTCGAGCCCAGAACTCGGTGCGGCGATGGAGACTTGGAAGGAGATCAAATTCGAGTTCGAGACCGTAGACAAGCTCGATGTGGCTTGATGCGACGACTCCCAGGAATCATTGAACGAGCGCAAAGAGGTGCAATGTCATGCCCAGCACGAGTCACGATGTCGGTGATTACCGAACCATCAGCAGTTATGAGACCTACTCTTTCCTACCGTCACTCAGTCAGGACGAGCTCTACGACCAGATCGCCTTCTTGTTGGCCCAGGGCTGGACACCGTCCATCGAGCACGAGCATCCGAGCCGTGCCTTCAGTCCCTATTGGGCGATGTGGAAGCTGCCGTTTTTTGGTGAGGCGGATTTGAATGCGGTGGTAGCCGAATTGGAAGCCTGCCATCGCGCTTATCCGGATCACCATGTGCGCCTGGTGGGCTATGACAACTATACCCAGAGCCAGGGAACCTCGTTCGTGGTTTATCGAGGCCGCGGATAACCGCGCTTCGAGGGTAGCGTTACTGACACCGCAAGGGATAGGAGAGCCACCTTATGGCACAGCCTGCTACTGACAAAGTGCTGTCGGGCCGCGCCGCCGCGAGAGCCCGACGTTCATTGCACGCCGCTCACGGCAATGCCGGTCGTTCTTTTCCGGCTGCCGCTGCAGATACCGTGGCGGCGCCGGCGGCCCTCGAGGGGCGCGTAGCGGCGAGATCGCGGCGGGCCGCGCAAGCGACGGGAGGCCAGCTTAGCGCAAGAGTGGGTACGGCGTTCGAGGGTGCATCCACCACGTCCACGAACCCCCACCTAGGGCGCGCCGGTCGGCAGCGAAGCGCCGGGCAAAGCGTTGCCGCGGCTCCGAGTACCGAACAGGAGCGCCTGCACCAAGCTATGCCGGCGTTCAAGCCAGCCGCTTCGGCCATGCCGGAAGGGCGGCGCCTATCCCTTGCCAGGCGCCGAGCCTTGGCAGCACAGGGCAAGACTGCAGTTCTTCAGCGGGATCGTACCCGCGCCACCCCGGCACCCACCAGCGTGCCAGCGCCAACGCCTGCCAAGCCCTGTGGCTGCGGTTGCGGTGGGGAAGGCAAAGGAGACAAAGCGGCTCGGCAAGCGGCGTCGGGAGCGGTACGCAACCATGACATACGTTTCGTAGCCGGTGCCCGGCAGGGGAAACGGGCGTTGTCCTTGATGCCGGAGGGACGCCAGTTTTCCTTAGCTAGGCGGCGGGCATTGGCGGCACGCGGTAAGACGGCTGCCTATCAGCAGGATAGGAGCCGCTCACCGGCGGAGCAGGCGCGTCAGATCGACCCCGATCTGAGCGGCCGTGAGCTTGCGCGCGAGGTGCGTTCCGAGCGCAATCGCCACGGCGGCAGACGACGCTCTAGGAGCGCTCCCTGCGGGCGTGTGCGGCCAAAACCGCAAGGGGCCGCCCAGGATGCGCCCTGGAAGGTCGGCGTCAGCGAGACCAGCCACGGGCAAGCGGTGACCGGTACCCAGGTCGGTCGCAGTATGCGGGTGACCGGCGACGAGCCGAGTACCTGTCGCCCCATTACCGGCACCGAGTACCTCAGTGCCGACATCTTTCGCGCCTTTTGCCAGTCCGAGGCGGTGCCGGGTCCGGATAAAGTCGGCGTCACCAGCACGGTGGGGGGACGGGCGATAACGGGTACCCAAGTGGGTCGAAGTGTCAGTGTGACGGGCGATGAGCCGGGTACCTGTCAGCGGGTAACGGGTACCGAGTATGTGTCGGCCGAACAAGCAGGCGTTTACTGCGGCAGTGCCGGGGTTGCGGGGCCTCCCAAAGTGAGCCGTTTCCAGACGCGCAAGGGTCAGCCGGTGACCGGCACCAGCGTCGGCCGGTCGAACAAGGTGACCGGCGATGAGCCGGGGGCTGCGCGCATGCTGACAGGTACCGAGTATGTTTCGGGTGGCAACGGCACGGCACCGCCCAAAGTGAGGCTAACGAGTACCCTTGGGGGCGGGAGCGTCACGGGTACGCTCGTCGGAAGGAGCACTCGGGTGACGGGTGATGAGCCCGGGAGCTGCCGTAGCATTACCGGTGACGAGTACATCGGCTTAGAACAGTATCAAGCCTTCTGTGAAGCTATCCCGCAGCCTGAGGCGCCCAAAGTAGAACTGTCCCGAACCGCCAAAGGCCAGCGGGTCACCGGCATCCAAACGGGCCGCGGGGCTGTCGTCACCGGTAACGAGCCGGGTACCTGTAAAGCCATTACGGGGACCCCCTACGCGGGTTTGGAGCAATACCAGCGTTACTGCGACGTGAACGCTCAGGGGCTTGCCCAGGCGCGCGCAAGACAGCTCGCCATGACGCCGGGTCCGAATTTGACCGGCCAGCAGCCCGGTCTGGATGGCCGCCTGACCGGTGCAGAGCGCGGCGCCTGCGCATCGATTACCGGAACCCCCTATGTTGGCCACGATCAATATGCCGAAGCGTGTCCGGCGCAGGCGACCGGCCCTGGTAGCGCTGATTATCCTCAGGCGCTTGTCGGCTCGCCATGGAACTCATTCAGTATCAGCTCCCCGGCGCGCGAGGCACAGCGCAGCCGCAAAAGGCTCGGTGTGACCGGTACGGTCTATGAGCACGGTCAGATCACCGGACCCTTCGGCATGGCAGAGGGGAAGGTCACGGGGACAGAGCAGTTCCGCTTTGGCGCTGAAGAACCAGAGACCCCGTTACCGGCGGTCAGCGAGCCGTCGCCGGATGGGGTGGTGCAGCCAGCGCAGGCTCAGCTGAAGTCTCGCATCACTGGGGAAGGTATGGGTGGAGGTTTACGGATCACAGGAGACGATTGGGAGCGAGGCGAGCGCGTGACGGGCACCGAGGGGACGTCGGCCGCGCGGCGCAATCCGACGCGCCGTGGCGGGCCCATGAGTGCCCTGCCGACGGTGCTGCCCTTCAAGCGCAATGAGTCTGTGGCCGAGCCCGTGGCGAGGGTTACCGGCAGCAGCGGTAGCACCGAGAAAGGTGCTCTAGTGACGCTCTCCGGCGGCGCCAGGGGTTGAGTGAGGGCGCGAGGGCCGAGGCCATTAGCGGCTTACGAACAAGCCACCAAGGGGGTTGCACACCCTGCGCGCGGGGCGCGATTCCAGCAGCGATTCGCTATTGAGGTGGTGACTTCCTCCCTAGTGCAGCAACCGGGTGCAGAGGGTCATTGATGAAAATTTGTCAGGTGGAAAAGCCGTTGGTGTCAACCAATCGTATTCCAGGATTGGAACATCGCCATCTCCAGGTGGTTCGCGATGGCAAGACCAAGCTGGTTGCGGTGGATGCCGTCGGCTGTAAGGCCGGGGACTGGGTGATTTGCGTGGGTAGCTCGGCCGCCCGCGAAGCGGCCGGTAGCAAGGAGTATCCGAGCGATTTAACCATCGTAGGTATCATCGATTATTGGGACGAGGGAGCCTGAGGTGGAAATCCTGCAAGTGGTTGCCAACCTCGTGTGCACTAGCCGAGTGGCCGGGCTTAAGTTCGCGAGTCTGCGGGTGCTGCGCGGGGACGGTGGAAGCCTGCAGGTAGCCGTGGATCCGGTGGGTGCTCGACCTGGGAATTGGGTCTTTACCGTCAGCGGATCGGCGGCACGTTACGCGGTGGGTGATTTCAATGTCCTCACCGATTTGACCATCGGCGGCATCATCGATTCCTGGGAGCGGGAGGCTGAGGGCCAGCCTGTCCCCCCGACGGATGATCTCGACCGGCGGAGTCGGTGAGGTCAGATTGCAGATTTGATTTGCGTTTAAGAGTCCAATAGAGGAGAAAAGGCAAATGGCTGACGAGTATTACGGTATAGCGTTGGGGATGATCGAGACCCGGGGACTGGTGCCGGCGATTGAAGCGGCCGATGCCATGACCAAGGCGGCGGAGGTTCGGCTGATTGGGCGGGAATTCGTGGGCGGAGGTTATGTGACGGTGTTGGTGCGCGGCGAGACCGGGGCGGTCAATGCGGCGGTGCGTGCCGGTGCTGACGCTTGTGAGCGGGTTGGAGACGGCTTGGTGGCCGCGCATATCATTGCTCGGCCGCACCGAGAAGTGGAGCCGATCTTGCCGCCCGGCGCGGGTAAGGCGTTGTCCGGTCAATAAATTCGGTGCTGGAGTCGATCAGGACCAAATCAGGAGAGTGGAAAGATGGCCAGTGAAACCTATGGTATTGCGTTAGGGATGATCGAGACTCGGGGACTGGTGCCGGCGATTGAAGCGGCCGATGCCATGACCAAGTCGGCGGAGGTTCGGCTGATTGGGCGGGAATTCGTGGGCGGAGGTTATGTGACGGTGTTGGTGCGCGGCGAGACCGGGGCGGTCAATGCGGCGGTGCGTGCCGGTGCTGACGCTTGTGAGCGGGTTGGAGACGGCTTGGTGGCCGCGCATATCATTGCTCGGCCCCACCGGGAAGTGGAGCCGATCCTTGGTCGCCAGCCGGTCATCATCGAGGGTAACCGTCCGGAGCGGGGATAGGCCTGCGGTGAGCATAGCCGACGCCGGTGCGCCCTCCCCAGAAGGAGCCACCCCGTCGGTAACGAACGAGTGGGGGGCATGGCGATGGGGAGCACACAGTTGGCGAGTCGTCCAAGGATTCTGGGTTATTTGGGGCGTGCCCTAAGCTTGGAGTTTTCTGCCGTACAGCAATACATGACGCAGGCCCAGCTGACAGAGTCGTGGGGTATGCGCGACGTCAGTGGTCAGTTGCGCCGGGAGGTGGTGGAAGAGATGCAACATGCGGAACGCATCGTCGCCTACATGCTAAGCCTTGGATTCGCACCCAACGCCTCCCAGCTGCGTCCCGTACGTGCCGGGCGTACATTGATCGAGTTACTTGCGGAGGACTACCGCTTGGAAGCCGAGATCATTCATCTGTACCGAGACGCAAGCCGCTATTGTGACCGTGTTGGAGAGCACGATTGCCAAGTATTCTTCCAGCAGCTGTTAACAGAGGAACAAGCACACGCCGACGCCCTCGTTCGCTGGATACAGGACCTCAGGGGCGGTGAAGAAGCAAGCGTACCGAGTGGGGCGGATGGCAGTCAGAGGCGAGTGTTGTCGGATGGATAGGCAAGCAGCCGGCACGTGCCGCATAGCTCTCGGCAGGCACCGTAGTTTATGAGCACGCCGTTACCTTTGGGTGCCCGATGGTACCCACGAGATGCATTGGAGGAGCGATCGCATGCACCCTGACTGGTCCCTTCGCAAGCGTCCGATGCGATTGGAACGTCGGTTCCATTTCCCACACTACGAGGCGACCCGCGCGTTTCTCGAGCGTACCGCGCAGCTTTCTGAGCAGGAAGGGTACTATCCCGATATCAGTTTCGGCCGGACCTATGTCAATGTCGCCGTCTACGCCGATGAGGGGACTGAGGACATAGGAGCCGACCGGCAACGTTTCGCGGCGCGGATGGACGACCTGCTCGCCGATGCCGGCGTGGAGGCAACCGCAGACTCGGAGGGTACATCGAAGGTGGGTGCCAGCCAAATCTGAAAAGCTAGGTTCCGAGGAATTTGACCGATGAGCAAACAAGAAGAGATGCCTGCAGACCAGGCTGCTGAGGCCGGAGGCAAGGGTAAGGGCAGCGATAAGCCCGTGCAGAGCAAGTCCCCGACCACCTTTAGACGCAGCGCCGAACGCAAGGGGCCAGCGGTATGGCCGCTAAATGCTGGGACCGAGCGTCCGCGCCCGAATGCCTCTCTAGCTCCGGATTATGTGCTGGGCGGGTTGCGCTGGCCGGATTGACGCACAGATCGGAGTATGGGGGCCGCGGGCCGTCGTACCGTTCATAGACTAGCGAACCTGCTTGCTAGGAGGGTAGCGCCGGCGGAGCCAGGCGACACCGCGGGGAATGAAGCGGTAGTGCCGCAGCTTGCCCCGACGGATCGTCGTGCATGTGTGCGGGGCGATTCGGAGTCAACCACTGTCTATACGTCGTGAATAGACGAGGATCGCCGGCTCCGGGCAGCGCCGCTGTTGGCAAGCGCAGCAGTGCCCGAAGCCGATTCCTTAGTTATCCAGGACGTCTCCAGACGATAGATTCGTGGGCGTTGGTCATCGTGTCGGCAGCTGGATGATCTTTGCCCTTGGGGCAGCCGACAGGGACGCCGTGAAGACGTCCCTGTCGGCTTGGGTCCGGCAATCCTTGCCGCACACACCTTGTGTGCTACCAAGGGTGTCGGCTGCCGGAGGCCTGGGCGCCAACGGTGTGCTCCAAAGCAACCCTGACGAAACGATGACCGTGGCCGATTCGTGACTGGGCGACCCAGGCGGGAGCTGACGTTGGACGGCGTGGGGCGAGACGTCGCCGCCCACCTCGGCATTCCCGATTATCTCATACGCCATGTGACCTTGCGCCAACTCCAGGTGTTCGAGGCGACCGTGCGCTTAGGCAGCTTCACTCGCGCCGCCGAGGCACTCTTTCTCACCCAGCCCACGGTATCTCTGCAAATGAAGAAGCTGACCGATGTCGTCGGTCTTACGCTGCTTGAGCAAGTGGGTCGGCGTACCCGTCCTACGGAAGCCGGGCAGGCCCTATACGTGGCTTGCCGCGATATGTTTCGTACCCTTGCCAATCTGGAAATCAAGATTTCCGACCTTAAAGGTCTGCGCTGCGGGCGTTTGCGGCTCGGCGTGATCACCACAGCGAAATACTTCGTCCCCGAAGTCCTGGGCGAGTTTTGTCGACAGTATCCGGGCATCGATATTTCGCTTAAGGTCACCAATCGTGATCGGATCGTCGAACGCATCCATGCAGGGGAAGATGATCTATACATCTTGGGAAGCCCGCCAACCGACGAGTTGGAGCTGGAGCTTGAGACCCAAGCGTTTGCGCCCAATCCGTTGGTGGTGGTGGCAGGGCGGAATCATGCCTTGGTGGGGGAACGCCGCCTTTCGTTGGCCCGCATTGCCGATGAACACCTGATACTGCGGGAGCCGGGTTCCGGTACCCGCGATGCGGTCATCAAACTGTTTGCCTCGGAAGGGCTTAAACTCCGGGTTCGGCTCGAGCTCGGCAGCAATGAAGCCATCAAGCATGCTGTTGTCGGGGAACTGGGAATCGCCATCCTGTCCCTTCACACGTTAACCTTGGAAGGTGTGCGTGGTCCGGTGGCCGTGCTCGATGTCGAAGGCTTCCCCATCCTGCGGCACTTGTATCTCGTCCACCATCGGGGTCGCGAGCTGTCCTTGGTGGCAAAGGCCTTCCTGAGCTTCGCGTTGCGTGAAGGGCCGCGGGTCAGGGCATTGATGAGCGAACTCTTGAAACAGGCCGGTTTCGCCAGCGGGCAATGACGCCAGGCCGGAGAAGTCAGGTATCGATCCCACCAGGGGTGGGGGCGCAGGGTGCCTGCTCGACTGTCCCTGCCAGCAACCCTGGGAGGGTGATGACGGGCCTCTTAGAAGGAAGAGGAGCAAGGATCCTCTCGCGTGCTGCCCGGTTTTGGCCAGCAGCCCGGTGGGATGCGCCTCAGAGTGTACCTTGGGTGGGAAAACGGTTTATCGAGGAGGGGCCTATGGCTTTGGTCAATATGCGCGACATGCTTTATCACGCTTACCGACACCGCTATGCGGTGGGTGCCTTTAACCCAGCGGGCCTGGACGTCCTCGAAGGGGTTATGGATGCAGCAGAGCGTTGCCGAGCGGCCGTCATTCTTAGCCTGGCCGAGGCCCAGGCAGAGCACTTGGATTTCGAGTTGTTGCTACCGGCTGTGGAAGCCGCGGCGCAGCGGGCGACCGTGCCCGTCGCGATCGAGCTCGATCGAGGTTCTAGCATCGAATCGGCCGTTTGGGCGATAAGACTGGGCTTCAACGCCATCACCGTGGATGCCTCCCGCGAGCCGTTGTTCGACCATATCGATCGCACCCGGAGTGTGGTGGAAATGGGCCGCGCTTGTGGTGTGCCAGTGGGGGCAGCACTTGGCGATGTGCCCGGTTTAGAGGGGGAGGATACAGCGCTCCCAAGCGCGGCAAGCGCCCATACGGGGGTGGCTGCGGTCAAGGCCTTTGTGGAACGCACCGGCGTCGATTTCCTGACCGTGTCTACCGGGGTGGCGCCTGCTCGCGGGCAGGGCGAGCCGAAGTGGGATGGCCATCGCTTAGAGCAGATCCATGCGGCACTCGGCCTACCACTCGCGATCGATGTTGACCCAGGGCTCGACGAGGGTGGATTTCGGCGATTGAGCGCCCACGGTGTGTCGAAGATCAACCACTGCACGGCGCTTGCCGATGGGGCTGGAGAATTCATGGAGGGGGATCGCCACGGAAGCTCCCCACAGGGGTATACTGGTCCTGACAAGGCCGTTCGTGGGGCGATCGGGGTGGAGACGGAACGCTGTATGCGTGCTTGGGACAGCGCTGGACGCGCAGCAGAAATACTGGCCCAGTGTCGAGGTTGGTTCCCTGTGGAGCACTTGATCGTCTATAACGTGGTCGGCATTTCGGAGCATCAGGTGCAGACCATGATGGCAGAGGGGCGCAGGAGGCTCGCAAACATTCCAGGGGTACGTAGCGTGACGACCGGCAGGGCGGTGAAGGACGATGCTCGCTACCGTTATGCGTGGCTGGTGCGTTTCGTACATCCGGCAGTCATCGACAGTTACCGCGAGCATCCTGACCATGTGGCGTTTGCCGACAGCTTGTTTCGGCCGGTGGCGGGCGATCGGATCAGCATTG
The DNA here is from genome assembly GCA_964624765.1 of uncultured Thiotrichales bacterium. Lineage (GTDB taxonomy): Bacteria > Pseudomonadota > Gammaproteobacteria > HK1 > HK1 > JAGTVB01. The sequence continues at coordinate 788 of CAZUZO010000098.1, read as the reverse complement.
ACTATCAGCTCGTGGTATCGGGGCCTGGGGACGCTGCCTTTGCAGGGGATCCGTCTGCTCGCGGGGGTGGGCCGCTCTGATACGACATCGCGAATCTGGGATGGGAATCGGCTGATCGCTGTTTTCGGAGTGGGGAGCTTGTCGAATCCCACCTGGGGGCGGGTCATTGACAGGTTGCGGACAGGGTAGGCGGTTGTGTATCGAGATGTCCTGAGAGGGATGTTGGCGGGCCTCGTTGCGACGGCGGTGCTGTCGGTGCTGGTAGCGATCGGGCGCTGGATACCGCGGCTCGATAGTGTTACCGCGCTCGATGGGCTGGCCCATAGCATGAACGTCGCGCTCAACTTGCCGAGCCCGATCACCGGATGGGTGCTCTACGTAGGCATCGGCGTCATTTGGTGGGGCTGGGTGTTTGCGGTGATGGCGCCGATACTGCCAGGGCGATGGTTTTGGCAGAAGGGTCTTGCATTCGGGGCCATGGCGGCGTTGCTCGTATGGCTGACGGTAATGCCGCTTGCCGGGGCGGGCTATTTCGGTCTAGATCTGAGCCCGGTGCAACCGCTTGTGACCTTAGGGGAGCACCTGGTATACGGTGTCGTGCTGGGCGCTGTGTATGGTCGGTTGGCTTCCGGTGGGGGCGGAACAGGCACGCCGTTTCGGTGAGAGGTTGTGAAAAAACCGTAGCCAGCAGCCCGAGAGCCAGGCGGACGGCGCAAAGCCGAGAGACATATCAGATATAGCGCTCCTAAGACATTCGTGGTAGCGATCCCAGCCAATGTTCAAGTCGG
>CAZUZO010000097.1:0-13296 GCA_964624765.1 uncultured Thiotrichales bacterium | reverse complement strand
TGCCGCGCAACGCAGCTCAGGCAAGCGCAGTAATTTTTAAAACAGCTTCTAAGGCGGGCGCCTACAGAGGGCATCTGCCATCGCGGGCCTGACTCCCCGACAGCGGTGTTGGGCGGTACTTGTTTCTCGCCTATCTGCCTGATAGCTCTCGGTTTGGTCCGTTCGCCTGGCTCGCGGGCCGCTCGCGACCGGTTTCTTTACAAGCTTTCAGACCCCCGTCCCTCTGGATTGATCGGGGCTGGCAACGGTTCGAGGCATCGTTCCCAGCAAGCGGGCGATCGCTTCGCGACTCGCCTTGGCGAGTTCCTCGGCGGGTAACGTGCGGCGCCCATACAGAGGTTCCCCGAAGCGCACGTAAGCGGTCCAGCGCGATCGGGCAAAAGCCCGCAGACAATGGGGAACGAAGTAGGCGTCCCCAACCCAGGCCAGTCCGGAGGGATCGAAACGTAGGGCGGTAGGAATCACCGGCACATCGGCTATCGCGGCAAGGCCAAAGATACCGCGCCTGAAAGGCAGCACATCGGTACCCAAGGTGGTGGTACCTTCGGGAAAATTCAGCACCGACGCTCCCTGCCGAAGCGCACGCAATGACTCGCGCAGCACCCTTGCCCCACTCATCACCGAATCCCGTCTCACGAACATGACGCCGAGATAAGGCCCGACCCAACCGATAAACGGCCATCGCGCGATCTCTGCCTTGGCGATAGGCAAAACCGGTTTCACGGTCGCGATGACCAGCGGATCCATGTGGCTCACGTGGTTGGCTACCAAAATAGCCGGCCGATCGGGCACACGGCCCTCCACCACTACCTGAATACCGTGATCGCGACACAGTTGCGTCGCTAAATGGTGCACGCAGCCCGCCCGTTGACGGACTTCGACGGCAGCCGATCCCCGTGCCTGGGCAGTCATGTGCGCCGCCACCGAGAGGCACCGCCACGCGACCAACCCCAAGCGCACAGTGACCCGCCATGCGCTCTGGGAAGCCGTCGTCGAGAATCCGATTACTCGGGTGGCGTCGGCTGCCGACTCGGTTTGGTCCAAAGCGGCTCCCTAAGAAGCGGTCTTAGACGTTCAGAGGCAACATCGGGGCCACCACGATCACCGTCCAGACCACAATCACATTGATGATAGCGAGAAACACAGCCGCCGAACCCATGTCCTTGGCCCGGCCGGAGAGTGGATGGCGATCGGAGCTCAGCCGGTCAATGGCAGCCTCGATGGCAGAATTGACGAGCTCCGCCACCAGCACGAGCATGAGGCACCCCACTAACAGCGCTTTTTCTGCTGGCGTTTGCCCCAACCACATACCCAAAGGCGCCAGTATGGCAAACAGCACCAGCTCCTGCCGAAAGGCAGTTTCGGAGAGAGCAAACCGCAGCCCGGCCAGAGAATAAAAGAAAGCCTTGATAAGATGTCGAATATTATTCATTGTCGAACCGGTTTGCCCGCCACCATCACGCCTTCCTTCACATAAGCTTCACGAAACCTTCATACAACCATAAACAAGCTGAGGTATGTTCGCCGCCGAGGCGCAACCTTTAGGAAGGCGATTATATGCAGCCAATTCATTATCGGGCAATCTTTTTATCCGATATCCATTTGGGAACAAGGGGGGCACAAGGGGAGTTTTTGCTTGATTTCCTCACCCATACTAGCTCGGAGTACCTTTATTTGGTAGGCGATATTCTTGATCTTTGGAAAATGAAAAATGGTTGGTATTGGCCGCGGATCAATAACGACATCGTGCGCTTGGTCTTCCACAAGGCGCAAAACGGTACGCGCGTCATTTACGTGCCCGGCAACCACGATGACTTGTTGCGAGATCTAGCTGGCAGCGAATTCAACGGCATTCACATTCAACGGGAAGCTATTCACCAAACCGCAGACGGCAAAAAAATACTGGTATTACACGGAGATGAATTCGACAGTATCGTTAAGCATAAGCGCTGGCTGGCGATTATCGGCAGTGGCGCCTATGAGGTACTGTTGGTAGTTAATCGCTGGTTTAACTCGCTGCGACGCCGCTGGGGCTTCCCCTACTGGTCGCTGTCGGCCTATGTGAAACACCGGGTCAAGAACGCTGTGCAATTTATCAGTAGCTTTGAGCAGGTAGTGACGTTGGAAGCCAAACGGCGCAAGGTCGACGGTTTGATCTGCGGTCACATCCACAAGGCTACCGTGGAACAGATGGACCAGGTTCTGTATGCCAATTCGGGTGACTGGGTGGAAAGCTGCACGGCACTGGTGGAAAACCATGCCGGCGCTTTGCACATTCTGCACTGGGTTGACGATAGCGCACGCCTCCTCGACCAACGCGATGCCTGCGAAATCAGCCGTTGCAAGCCGAATCTGGCGTGCGTCGACGAACGCTACGGTATCCCTGGCGGCGACGCTGGTGCCAAGGCATCTGCAGGCCTCAGAAGTTGTGAAAAAACCTACTACACAACCCGATAGCGGCGTTGGACAGTGCTCGCTCCTCGCCTATCTATTTGATATGTCTCGTTACTGCGCTCCGTCCGCCTAGCTCTCGGCCCGCTCGCGACGGTTTTTTCACAACCTCTCAGGTTTTGTCGCCAACCGGACGCTCCGACGCGCATGACCCGGTTGGGTACGCCGGGTTTCACCGCGGAACCGCAAGCCATCCAGCCGATAGCGGATACGCTGATGAACTTGAAGGACATTACAGTCATCGTTCCGACTCGCAACGAAGTCCAGAACATCGTGACATTCCTTGGCTCGCTGCCCGACGAAGTCAATCTCGTGGTGGTGGATGCCAGTGACGACGCTACTGCATCGCTTGTTCGCCGCCGGCGCCCGCAGCGCACGTCGGTATTCGAAGAGCCCGGCACCATCACCCAAGCCCGACAGTTCGGAGCGAACGTCGCCGCGACCGCCTGGCTGGTTTTCACCGATGCCGACGTCACGTTTCATGCCGAGTATTTCCAACGTTTGTGCCGGCACGACGGCTGGCATGCGGTCTATGGCCCAAAGCAATCCCACCACGAATTCAAGCGCTACTATCGGTGGTTCGCCTACGGTCAGCACCTTTCCCACCGGCTGGGAGCCCCGGCGGCCACCGGCTCCAATCTCGCGGTGCGTCGTGATGTCTTGCATGCGGTGGGGGGATTTGATCGAGAACTCGTCTGCAATGAGGACTCGGAATTCGTCTGGCGGGTCAAACGCGCCGGATTCGCTGTGAGCTATGACCCGAACCTCATCGTTTATGCCCACGACCAGCGCCGCCTCTACCGCGGCCTATGGCGAAAGTCGGTTCATTCGATAGCCCGCTGCGCGCTCCTTTTCTTCAATGCGATGCCGTCACGCTGGCGCGGCAGCGATTGGGGCTATTGGTCCCCCCCCGCCAAGCGCCCCATCGGCACACCCCCTCGTTAGGAGGAGCGCCTGATACCGTCGCCACTCCGCGCAGCGGGGGGTTACTCGGCCCCTAACGCCGGCTCCCGGCGGTTTCGCTGGGACGGCGCAGCCGCAGCGCATTGCCCACCACCAATAACGAACTGAGGGACATCCCGAGGGCCGCGAGCCAGGGGGTCAGCAGCCCGGCGGCCGCCACGGGTAACACCAGTGCGTTATAACCCACCGCCCAGAGGATGTTCTGGCGCACGATGCGCAGGGTCTGGCGAGCCTGGCGGATCGCCGCAGGGATGGCCTCCAGGCGATCCGACATCAGCACCAGGTCGGCCTGCGTTTGCGCGATGCGGGTACCGCTGCCCATGGCAAGGGAAACATCGGCGCCAGCCAACACCGGGGCGTCGTTGATCCCTTCACCGGCCATCATCACGATCTCGCCCCCAGCCTGGCGCTGCCGCACGTACTCGACCTTCGCTTCCGGGGTCATGCCACCGTGAACTTCCTTGATGCCGGCCGCCTCAGCAAAGGCGGCCACGGCCTCCGGCCGATCCCCAGAGAGCACCACGACCTCGATACCCAAGGCGCGCAGCTCAGCGACCGTCTCGCGCATCTGCGGGCGGGGCTGATCGGCGAGCCAGAAGACGCCAACCGGCTCCCCGTCACAGGCGATCCAAACCGGCGACATCAGGGTCTGATCCGGTGGCGATTGCAACCTCTCGGGGGCGCCCTGGAGGCCGATGAATTCGGCCGTGCCGAGTCGCACCTCGACACCCTCCACCGAGCCGGCTAGACCTCGCCCTGGGCTGTTGCGCGGGTGCTCCACGGGGTGCCTCGGCCCCGCCCCGGCGGCACGCACCAGCGCCTGGCCCAGCGGATGCTCCGAGTGGCGCTCCAGCGCCGCCGCTAGCTCGAGCAGTTCCTCGGCGTCGCGCCCCGGCGCCAGCACCTCGGTGGCTATCCACTCGGGTCGACCGACGGTCAGAGTCCCGGTCTTGTCGAAGCAAAGCACGCGGGTCTGCGCCAGGCTCTCGACGGCTTGGCCGCGGGTGAGCAACAGACCGAGGCGCGACAGGGCGCCGGTCGTGACGGTGATGGCTACCGGCGTCGCCAGCGCGAGGGCGCAGGGGCAAGACGCCACCAGCATGGCCACCATCACCCAGAAGGCGCGATCGGGGGCAATCCACAGGTACCAGGCCAAGCCCACCACGGCAGTCAGGGCCAGCACCGCGGCGACGAAATGCCCGGTACCTCGCTCCGCCATCCGTGCCAGCCGCGGCTTCTCCGTCTGCGCCCGGTGCAGCAGGCGCTGGATCGCCGCCAGCGTCGTCTCGGCGCCGACCCGAGTGACCCGCACCAATAACGGGCCATCCACGTTGATGGTGCCGCCGATGACCGCATCACCGGGGCGGCGCAGACAGGGTTCCGACTCACCCGTGAGCAAGGCCTGGTTGACGGTGGACTCGCCCTGTTCTACCACCCCGTCTGCCGGTAGGGACTCGCCGGGGCGCACACGGATCCGAGCCCCGGGCACCAATTCTGTCACCGGCACCTGCTCTTCGCGACCGTCGTTTGATATCCGCGTCGCGAGCGCCGGGATCAGCCGATCCAGCCGGTCCAGGGCCTGGCTGGCACGTTGGCGCGCCATCAACTCCAGGTACCGGCTGGCCAAGAGAAAGAACACGAACATGGCCACGGACTCGAAGTAGACGTGTTCGCCACCGCCTAGCATCACCGAATACACGCTAGCAGCGTAGGTGCTGCCGATGGCCAGACTCACCGGCACGTCCATCCCGAGCTGGCGGCGTCGCAGGTCGCGCCAGGCGCTGCGGAAGAAAGGCGCTGCGGAATACAAAACCACCGGGGTAGTCAGCAGGGCAGCCACCCAGCGCATAAACTGGAACAGATCGCCATGGGTCTCGTCGCCGGCGCCGAGCCAGAGAGCCACCGCCAACATCATCACCTGCATCATAGCCAAACCCGCCACCGCCAGCCGCCGTAGGGCCGCCTGGCGTTCCCGGCGCAAGGTCCGATCGCTGGTCCCAGGATCGAAAGGATGGGCGCGATAACCGATGGCGCGGATCGCCTGCAGGATATCCGACAACACCAGCCGATCCGGATCCCAGTGCACCCGCGCCCGGTGGGTGGAGTAGTTGACGCTGAACTCCACCACGCCTGGCAGGGTGAGTACGTGCTGCTCGTTCAGCCAGACACAGGCTGCACAGGTGATGCCCTCGAGGATCAGCGAAGCCTCACGCAGCGCCTGTCCGGAGACGGGATCCGCGGCGTCGGTCACGAACTGGCGCTGCACTTGCGGCTGGTCGAACAGCTTGAGCTCGCGCAGTTCCTCCGGGATCAAGGGCTCTCCAGGAGTTCCCGCCGGCGCCGTGCGGTGGTGGTAATACCGGCCAAGTCCGTTGTCGATGATGGCCCTCGCCACCGCCTGGCAACCGGGACAGCAGGTCGGTTGTGCACGGCCCTCGAAGTGCACGGGATACGCTACGCCCCGGGGCAAGGGCAAACCGCAGTGGAAGCAGGTATCGCGGGGCTGCAGAGGCTGCGCCTGAGCCGGCAGGGCATGGGGTTCGACCGAGCTCATGGGCAACCAGGCCGTTGCCACGCTTTTCCGATTGGCCCCTGCATGCCGGCAGCCATCCCCTCAGCCTCACCACCTATCAGTTTAATCATGCCCGCCGTTCCGGCAGGCATTGCCGGAACCCAGTGGCCATAGAGGGCCACCCGGCATCACATCCCTGTGTTCTGGATACCGGCAATCCATGCCGGTATGACAGACTGTTTTCTCCATAAGCCATAACTGATAGGTGGTAAGCCCCCTAGCCTCACCTCCCGCCCTTTTGTATGCTAGCTAAAAACCTTGGAGTATCCACCTTTGGCCGATATCGAGATTCGGCAAAAACATGCCCTGCGCCCCGATGAGACTCGAGCGCTAGCCGAGAACATCGCGGAACGCGTCAATGACAGCTTCCCTTTGCAGTATCACTGGGAAGGGGGATCCCTCCACTTCAGGCGCCGTGGTATCACCGGACGTATCGATCTGGAGGGATCAGAAGTGCGGGTCCAGGTCAAGCTGGGATGGCTGCTCAGCCCGATGAAGCAACGTGTCGAGGATCAGATCCGCGAATACTTGTCTGAAGTGCTGAAAACGTAGCAGCTGTCTTAAACCGGTCATGATCGCCAGCGCAAGCACGCTGTTCATCACCAAGTACGCCCCCCTGTCGATGGTCGCTACTCGCGGCTGATGGGTTGCAGGCTCAGCACGGCCTCTCGAGCACGGTTTCGTCCGCGATCGTTCAGCGGGACGAAGCCCTTGTCCACCAGATAGCCATCCGGGCCGATGGTGCGTTCGGCGGTGAACTCATAGAGAAATTCCTGCAGGCCGGGCACCTGCCCGACATGCTGGTTCTTGACGTACAGAAAAACCGGCCGCGCCAATGGATAACGGGCGTCGCTCAGTTTTTCCTCGGAGGGCGGCACATCATCGATGGGATTGGCCACCAGCTCACCTTGTCCTTCCTCATACCACCACCGGTAGCTCATGAGCCCATAGGCGTTGGGGTTGTCGCGCAGCCATTGCAGCATTTCCCTTTCATTGCGCATGCCGTCGAGATACGCCCCATCCCGGCGCAGCGTGCGGCACACCTGCTCACGGCGATCGGCTTCCAGCTGCTGTAGGCTCGCAAACGACTGGCAGCCGCGGTCCATTACCAGCGCCATCAACGCATCGTGGCTCGGTGAGGCCGGCGCGGGGCCCATCACTTGGATGGCGACGTCCGGAAGCGTTCCGCGGATATCGCTCCAGCGCTCATAGGGATTCACCTGGAGCTCGCCATTGACCGGCACTCGATCGGCTAAGGCGCTGAACAGCTCGGCGGCGGTGATCGCCAGCCGTGGCGAGCTCTCCGCGTTGACCAGCAACAACACCTCCTGGCCCACGGCGATCTCGCTGATACTGGCCACGCCATGTTGCTGGCAATTCGAGAACTCTGCCACCGTCATCGGTCGCGAGGTCACGTTGACATCGGGGTATTCGAAACCGACACCGGCACAAAACTGGCGAAAGCCGATCGCCGCCCCCGTGAGATCGAGGGACGGGGCCCGATGGTGAGCGCTTTGAGCAAACTGTTCGGCCACCATATGGGCATAGGCAAAAGGAGCGCCGGAGCCCACCACTCGGATCTGCTCCCGCGCCTCGCCGGCGCCGACAGCCAACAGCCAGCAGGCGGCGCCTACTAAAGCCGCACGCTTCATTCCGAGGATGCCTCCACGCCCTTGAGGTCTTTGGCCTCCAGACTGCGAATGTCGGTTCCCTTGACGTAATACACCACATACTCGGCAATGTTCTTGGAATGGTCCCCCATGCGTTCCAAGGCCTTCAGGATCAACACCGTGTTGATGGCATGGCCCATATTGCGCGGATCTTCCATGACATAGGTGGTCAAGTGGCGGATGCCGGCTCCGAATGCCTCATCGAGTTCGGCATCCCGGCGCGCCACCTCCAACGCCTTGCTAATATCCATCCTCGCCAAGGCATCCAGCGCGCCTGTCAAGAGTCCCACAGCCAGCCGCGCCATGGGCGGCACGTCGCGCAGCAGACCGTGATTGGGCGCATTGCTATCACTGTCATAGATGCGCAGCACCATCTGGGCGATCTTGGCCGCCTCGTCACCGATGCGCTCCAGATCGTTCACGGCTTTCTCCAACGACACGATGAGTCTCAGATCGGAGGCCACGGGCTGGCGACGAGCGATCAAATGGACCGCAGTCTCATCCACCTGGACGTTATAGCCATTGACCATTTGGTCCCCGGCCACCACCCGCCTGGCGCCATCCAAGTCTTCATCATCCAAGGCCTTGATGGCTCCCTCGATCTGCTCCTGAACGAGCCCCCCCATCTTGAGCACCAGACTCTGAAGGGTATGGAGTTCCTCGTCATATCGCTTCACTGTATGTTGTTCCATCGTCGTGAGACCTTCTGTTGGACCAACGCCCATGCGCTGCCAAAAACCGGTGAGGATTCAACCCATCAGCCAAAACGACCGGTAATGTAATCCTCAGTTAGCTTATGCTTTGGGTTGGTGAAGATATCCGAGGTGTACCCCACCTCCACCAGATCGCCGAGATGAAAATAGGCTGTGCGCTGGGACACGCGGGCCGCTTGCTGCATCGAATGGGTGACGATGCAGATGGTATAGTTCTGGCGCAGCTCGTCCATCAGCTCCTCGATCTTGGCAGTAGCGATGGGATCCAGGGCGGAGCACGGCTCGTCCATCAAGATGACTTCCGGGCTGACGGAAATCGCCCGAGCGATGCACAGGCGCTGCTGCTGTCCCCCGGAGAGTCCGGTCCCCGGCTGATCCATACGATCCTTCACTTCCTCCCAGAGGCCTGCCCGCTCCAGGCTCAATTGCACCAGCTCATCCAGATCCCCTCGATTGCGGGTCAGGCCGTGGATGCGCGGGCCATAGGCGACATTCTCATAGATAGACTTGGGAAAAGGATTCGGTTTTTGAAACACCATGCCGACCCGCGCTCGAAGCTGCACCACATCGAGTTTCGCGTTATTGATGTCTTCGCCATCTAGGCGGATCTCGCCGGTGACCCGACAGCTATCGATGGTGTCGTTCATGCGATTCAGACAACGCAAGAAGGTCGACTTGCCGCATCCGGAAGGGCCGATCATGGACACGATTTCATTGGAACCGATATCCAGACTCACGTTCTTGATGGCATGCTTGTCGGCGTAGTAGACATCGACGTTGCGCGACACGATCTTGGGATTGTCCACGGTGATCTTGCCCACCGTTCCGGCAAACTCTCGTTGCTGGAAAGAGGGCTCAACGATGGACGGCTTGCTAACCACTGGGTCCGGAATCGGTGCCGCAGCTCTCTGCTGTGGCATCGGGCTCGTGTTCATCTTGTTTCACCTGTTCGTTTACTCGCCCTCATGGCAATAATGGAGGCGGCCATCCTCTACCACCGTCGTTCAAACCGCTTACGCAGATAAACAGCCAAGGCGTTCATCAGGATCAGAAACCCCAACAGCACGATGATAGCCGCCGCCGTTTTCTCAACGAAGGCGCGCTCCGGGCTATCCGCCCAAAGGAAGATCTGCACCGGCAGAACGGTGGCCGGGTCGAAGGGCCCGGTAGGCACATCGACGATAAAGGCGATCATGCCGATCATCAGAAGCGGCGCCGATTCGCCCAACGCCTGCGCCATACCGATGATGGTGCCGGTGAGCATCCCCGGCATGGCCAGCGGCAGGACATGATGACTGACCATCTGCACCTTGGAAGCGCCCACCCCCAATGCCGCCTCACGGATCGAGGGCGGAACGGATTTGAGGGCTGCTCGGCTGGCGATGATGATGGTCGGCAACGTCATGAGGGTCAGGACCAGACCTCCCACCAGTGGCACCGAGCGCGGCAAACCGAAGAAATTGATGAATACAGCCAGTCCCAGCAGACCAAACACGATAGACGGCACCGCCGCCAGGTTGTTGATGTTGACTTCGATGAGGTCAGTCCAGCGGTTTTTGGGCGCAAACTCTTCCAGATAAACAGCCGTCGCCACGCCGAGGGGAAAGGCTAGACTGAGGGTCACCAGCAACGTATACAACGAACCCATCACGGCGCCACGGATGCCGGCCAGCTCCGGCTGCCGCGAGTCGCCGTTGATAAAGAACAGCGCGTTGAACCGCTTCTCGATCTTTTGCTGCGCCACCAATTGGTCGACCCAGCCGATCATCCGGTCATTCAATCGGCGCTGCCGTTCGGGCAAGCTCCGATCGACATAGCCTTTGATCAGCATATCCACATCGTCGGAGGTGGGCACCCAGATGGTCTTGCTGGTACCGATGAGCTCGGGATTTTCCATGACTTTCGTACGCAGCTCGAACCCCGCTCCGGCGCTCACCAGGCTGTACAACTGGCGCAGTTCTCGCCGGTCGCTGACCTCCGGGAAAGCATTTCTGAGGGTCGCGCGCACCAGTGCCGGGTAATCGGCCCTGGAGAGTGCCCGAGGGGTGCGCGTTCCCGCCGGGTCGATCTGCTCTGGATCGAAATAAATGTCTAACTCGACATAGGTCTGTTGGAAAGCCGGCCAACCGGTGGCGACGATACTGGTAAGCAGGAAGAGTAGAAACGCTAAGGCGGAGAAGATCGCGATCAACCCGTACAGGCGAAAGCGCCGTTCCGCGCGATGTCGACCCGCCAACCCTTGGCGCATGATGTCCGTGGTGCGGAGCTGGCTCTCTCCTCCCGGCGAAACGGCATGCGGGTTGAATTCACTCATATTGCTCTCGGTATTTTCTCACCACGTACAGCGCGATGACGTTTAGCATCAAGGTGACTACGAACAACACCAGCCCCAGGGCAAATGCCGCCAGGGTCTTCGGGCTGTCGAACTCCTGGTCGCCGGTCAACAACGTCACGATCTGCACGGTGACGGTAGTCACCGCCTCCAGGGGATTGGCGGTCAGGTTGGCCGCCAGCCCGGCCGCCATGACCACGATCATGGTCTCGCCGATAGCCCGCGATACCGCCAGCAATACCCCGCCCACGATGCCTGGCAGCGCAGCCGGCAGGAGGACGTATTTGATGGTTTCGGAATGGGTTCCGCCCAGCGCGAAGGAGCCATCCCGCATAGCCTGGGGCACCGCATTGATCACATCGTCGGACAGTGAGGAAACGAACGGAATGATCATGACGCCCATCACCAGCCCGGCCGCCAATGCACTCTCCGAGGCCACGCTCAGTCCCACCGACATGCCTGCCTCGCGCACCAGGGGGGCCACCGTCAAGGCGGCGAAGAACCCATAGACGACCGTGGGGATGCCGGCCAGGATCTCCAACAGCGGCTTCACCACGGCGCGAAACTGCCGGTTGGCATACTCCGACAGGTACAGAGCGGACAACAGACCGATGGGAACGGCCACCACCATGGCGATGGCAGAGATGAGCATGGTGCCGGCAAACAGCGGTACCGCCCCGAATGCCCCCGAGGCCCCCACCTGATCGGCGCGGATGGCGGTTTGCGGGCTCCAGTGCAATCCGAACAGAAATTCCGTGACCGGCACGGCCTGGAAGAAACGGCTCGCCTCAAACAGCACCGATAGCACGATACCCAGCGTGGTGAGAATGGCTATCAAGGAACTCCCAATGAGAAAAATGTTGATGACCCGCTCCACTATGTTGCGGGCCCGTAGGGTCGGCGAGACGGAACGCCAGCCGATGGAGATGCCGCCGATGGCCAGCGCCAGCACCACCACGCTCAGGGCCGCGGAGCTCAGCGCCTGCAGCTGCAAGTAGCGGTCGGCAGCGGCCTGCATAACCGGGTCGACCTGGCCAGAAACGATATTGCCGCTAGCCAAGTTCTTGATATCGTTCACCACCAGGTTGATGCGAGCCTCCGGGAGCGCCTGGATCTCCGCCGGAAGCTCAGCAATGACGAGCTGGGTAATGATCGTCGGCTGGAGCGCGATCCAGGCGGCAAACAGGATAAGCGCGGGAATCCCGCACCATAGGGCTGTATAGAGCCCATAATAGCTGGGAAGGGAGTGCAGACGCTGTGGAACCGTAGCGGTTCCCGCCGTACCGACCACCAGGGAACGCCGCCGTCCGAGGTGATAGCCGAGCGTCGACAAGGCGAGGAGCACCAATATGAGCGTTGATGTGGCCAAGACTCTACCCCGAGTGTGCCGCGTTAGCCTATTGTTTGTTTTGGTAGCTCACAAAGACCTGCTTTCCATCGCGAGCCGGGCGCAACGCACCGGGGGGCGGAGCCACCGCCGGTGCGTTGCGCATCGATAAGGGAACGCGGCTCAGCGCCCCCCACCGAGATCCAGGTTCTCGAGATTGGCCACCGAAGCGCGCACCTGCTCACGTTCTTCATCGCGCAGAGGGATCATGCCGCGGTCCGCCAGATAACCCTCCGGCCCCCAGGCCTGCTCGCTGGTAAACTCCTCGAGATACTCGCGAATGCCGGGAATCACCCCCACATGGGCTTTCTTGACATAGAAATAAATGCTCCGTGAGATGGGGTATTCGCCGCTCGCGATCGAGTCAAAATCGGGCTCCACACCGGCGATGATCGCGCCTTGGATCTTGTCCAGATTCTGGTCCAAGAAGCTGAAGCCAAATACGCCCAGCGCCTTCGGGTTCGCGCCCAGCTTCTGGACGATCAGGTTGTCATTCTCGCCCGCTTCCACATAGCCACCATCCTCCCGCACCGTGTGGCAAACACGCTTATAATTACTCTCATCTCTGTCCTTCATGGCCTTGATGAAGTCGAAGGTCGAACATCCCCCCTCCATGGCGAGCTCGGCAAAGGCGTCGCGGGTCCCGGAAGTGGGGGGCGGGCCGAGAACTTCGATGCGCGTATCCGGAAGCTCAGGGTTCAGGTCCTTCCAGGTCCGGTAAGGATTGGGTACGAGCCGATCACCGCCCTTGGGATCCGGCACCTCCTTGGCCAGCGCGAGGTAGACCTCCCGCAGCGACAGGGCCATCGGCGGCGCCCCCACGTTGTTGGCGATGGCGATACCGTCATAGCCGATCTTGACCTCGGTGATCTCCTGCACGCCGTTCGCAGCGCAAGTATCCACTTCCGATGCCTTGATGCCCCGCGAAGCATTGGTGATATCCGGGTGCTGTACGCCTACCCCGCCACAAAACAGCTTTAACCCCCCACCGGTACCGGTGGATTCGATCTTGGGGGCCTTAAAGCCTGTGGTTTTCCCGAACCGTTCGGCCACCACGGTGGCAAACGGATACACCGTCGACGAGCCAACGATGAAAATATAGTCACGGGCGGCTTGGGCTTGGGCACCCGAAGCCGCTGCCAACAGGGCGGCCGCAACCGCCACGCCGATGGTTTTCCTCAACACGGGACTCTCCTCGTTAATGTACG
>CAZUZO010000096.1:0-13496 GCA_964624765.1 uncultured Thiotrichales bacterium | reverse complement strand
GAAGTTATGGTCAGCCGTCGGGCATTCGGGGGCAAGCCACTGCGAATGCCGCATCGAATTCCCCCTGAATGACCTGGTATTCGTGCGACGGATCAACAGTGGTTTCAAGCGCTGTCCATGAGGGGGAAAGTTCTTCCCCCCATGGTTCGCCCCTCTGAAGTGGCCCGTTCAGCTTGTTATCGATAACGAAAGGCGAAGCTTACCGCGCCATCGCCATGGTGCCTAGAGTAGTAGCCATAGCGTGGCCAAGAGTAGTCATCTACCCGGCGGTGGTAGCGCTTGGGGTAGTGGCAGTAGCCATAGGAGTGACCTGGACGATGGCTGTACCCGTGTTTGGAGTGGTGCTGGCCACGATGCTTCCGATGGTGTCGATGATGACCGCAGTCCTTGCAGGAGTGGCTCGCTTGGTAGCTAAAGCTGGCAAAATCTTTCGCCTCTACGGTTTGTGGTGTACCGAGACCGATGGCTAACAAGCCTGTTACGCAGAGTGTAGGGATGAGATGCTTCACGTTCATGTCTAGTCTCCTATTCATACCCTGAAGTGTGGGAATCGCTTTGAGGGTCGAGGCGACAGCGTACTTCCTCCAACCTGAATGGTTCCTGAATCGCTGAGAGATTGTGCAAGAACGTAGCGAGTGGTTCGAGAGCCCGGCGGACGGTGCGCAGGGACTGCGAGGCTGAGATTGCAAAGTGGCGGGTAAACGCAGGGTGCAATAGCTCTATTTTCGAATAGCTTAACTGTGTTTGGGGCTAGCGCCGGTAGAGGTCCCCAGTCGGGGTCATTTATTTTTGAAGAGAGTTAAGTAATGGGCGGAATATCGCAGGCAAGATTCGGGTTTGCTAAACGGCCAGGCGCTGCTCGATGAGCCGCTGCGCCGGGTTATCAGCACGATCGATGAGCACCCCATCGCCTGCTTGCAGGGGGCAGTCACCGACATGCTTCGCCCGGGTGCTTGTCGGTCACCTCGACATGAATGAGGTGCAACTTTACCCAGTCCCCCGCAATGTGTGGCCGATACCCGGTGCCGTTCGTTCCCGGCCCCGGTTACCTCGATCCGTCCACCACCACGAAGCGTGACCCCCCTCGAGCAGTGGCGCCGCGTTGGCCCCGAGCATCCGCTCTAGCAGCAACCTAGACCCAGGGCCAACACGCCTGCAAGCGCTTGTGGATTGCCGTGTCGCCGATGCGCTGTTCCAATAACGTGACGTTGCCCGCCGTCTCTCGCAGTGCCTGGTCAAGCCCGTAGTCGCACAGCACCACCTGGAGCAGCTGTGCCGGTGTTTTAATCTTGCGTGGTCGCGTAAAGGCCTTGAACTCGATCGCCCGATCCCAATTGTCCTCCGGCAGCTCTTGTAAGAGGCGTTCAAATGCCCCATCCGTGTTGGTCGATGGCAGGTTCATTGTGATCGGTCTCCGATTGCCAGGTTGTGCAAAACCTTGAATCGGCCATCTCTTCACATCGTATTCAACCCCCAATGACTCTCAAACCGGCGCCTATGGGCTGCAGGGCCGCGCGGCTGCAACCGAATTGATTATAGTGTTTTTAGGGGAGGGAGGTGTTACGGTTCAGCCTTGCGTGTCTCCATGTAGGAACGCAAAATCGCGTTAATGCGCGTTTGATACCCCGGCCCTTGGCGTTTCAGCCAGTCAAGCAAATCCTGGTCAAGGCGCAGATAAACCGCTTTCTTGGGCCGGGGCATTCGTAGCTCGGCCTTTTCCCAGAAAGCTTCATCGGTTTCTGGGATATCGGAGTAGTCAATATCCTTGTCCTTCAAGGTCTCAATTTTCTTCAAGCGTTCTTTCGAGATACTCATAGAAAACCTTCCTTTCCCGGCTATTGGCTTTTCGGGCGGAAATCAGGCGCGTTTTGCTGCCCCGCGCAGAGTGCGCCACCACCATCGGCGCGTCTGGCGACAATATGCCGAGGCTGATTTCTCGGACTTCGCCGTAATCTTCCCGGTCATCAACCCGTGTCAGGACAGGACCATCAAATATCTGTTTTGCCTCATCGAAGCTAATGCCGTGCTTCTTGAGGTTTGCCTGCTCCTTGACCTCGTCCTACTCAAACTCCATACTTTATATACGCAATATATATACATCCGGTCAAGAAAATAATCTATCGGGGCATGGGTTTGACGAGCAGCCGGACAATAAGTGTATATACGCCGAGGCTGTCGAAGAACACTTGCATCAGCTTACGCCCCAGCGCTAACACGCCCTGCCAAAAGGGTACGCTCTGTCTCATGGGCCGTCTGCCCCTGTTTGGCCATCCCCTGAACGTTCTCGATGTGCCGCTTCACCTGGCCGGTCAGCGCCTCAACGTTGCCAAATGACTCATTCTTCTCTAGGTGGGTCACCATAGGCTCCTTCTGCTCGGATAGGATTATGTTTACTTTCACATCATGCCCTCTGCATGAGGAGCCTATCACAACCTCTGAGCTTTCCCGCCCCGGTACCTCTTTACTCAGGGCGCGGAAGACCGGTTACGCCCGTCGAGATCTGTCAAGGTGTTGATGGCTCGGCCGTAGCCATCCTTGGCGACTGGATTCCGGCTTCCGAGCCGGAATGACGGGCGGAGTATTCATCTGGGCTCAACGGGGTGAGCCAACAGAACAGGTTTACCCTGCGGTGCTGGCCGGGAAGTGTTGACATCCGTCCAATCCGGTCCCGATCCCTCCGAAGAAAGCTGGTAGCCGACACCCCTAATCGTTTCGATCGCCTGGCCCGCCTGTCCCAGTTTTCGGCGCAATCGAGCAATGTAGGTTGGCTTTATTGATAGGATTTGTTCGCCTCCGCTATCTTACAGGAAAAGAGCGGTGCTCCGAACCGATGTCAGCGGTGGGTTATCACTGCGGCGTCGGGGGACAGGTGGCAGTATTGCTCTCAATCGGTGCAGCGGGTATGGCGCAGGCCAAGACGTTCGACCTTCCATCGGTGCCCTGGGCGCTGCAATCCGAGAAGGCATTTCGGGATGCGCTAGCTGGGATCTTGGAGGAGAATTTCGGTGTGCAGGTCATCAACATTAACGAATACGATGACCAAGGCGTGGTGTTCGGGCGGCCGGAACAGGTGGAACTCGATGGGATCATCAAGGACGGCTTGCTGCTGATCTGTGAGCTGAAGTCGTCCCTCGACAAGGCCGGGATGTACATCTTCGAACGCCTGGCGCGATTCTATGAGAGACGTCACCAACGCCAAGCGAATCGACTCATTGTGATTTCGCCCATGATCGATGCGCCGGCGCGCCAGGTAGCCGAGCGGTTGGGGATCGTAACGCGTGCATGATGGGGGATCGCAGCTTGCCTGAACCGGCTTGATGTATCTTACCGGACCTGGCCGTAGCACCGTGTGTCGTGCGGGTGTGCCTCGCTGAGAAATTCTCTGAAAAGCCAAACTCCTCACCTAATCAGTGTGAGGGATGTCCTATGTGGCTCACCTAACTTTAGGGTCTAATAGGCGCCGTCATCCGCAATGGCGCTGAAGTAAAAGCATGAGCTAGCGGGCTGTGAATGGCCCAAGTCCATAAAGTGGCCTGGGGAGCCTTTTCCATTATGCAGCCAGTAGCTAGAGCAGGCAGGAGCTCACTCCGCCGTTGTGTACTGAATTGAGTTGAACTCAGGTTTAGCGGGAGCAGTGAAACGATGAATTCGACGGTTCGCAAAGCAGTTTTCCCCGTAGCCGGCCTCGGGACTCGGTTTCTTCCAGCCACCAAGGCTAGCCCCAAGGAAATGCTGACCATTGTAGATAAGCCACTCATTCAGTATGCAGTAGAAGAGGTCGTGGCCGCCGGCGTCACGGAATTGATCTTCATTACAGGTCAAGCCAAACGGGCTATCGAGGATCATTTCGACAAGGCGCGAGAGCTCGAAGCGACGTTGGAAGCGAAGGGGAAATACAAGCTGCTGGCCGAGGTTCGGGAGATCTTGCCCAGTCACGTATCCTGTGTGTATATCCGGCAGCCAGAGCCCTTAGGGCTCGGTCATGCGGTGCTCTGTGCGAAACCGGTGGTGGGGAACGAGCCATTTGTCGTCGTTCTTGCCGATGACCTTATCGATGGCTGGGAAAATGGGTGTACGGCGCAGATGGTGGATGTTTACAACCGGCACCAGAGCAGTGTCTTGGCGGTACAGGCGATCGCGCCTAACGAGACGGATCAGTATGGCATTGTTGCCGTCGATGGCATAGAGAAGCGGCTCGGTGCGGTGAAGCGGATCGTCGAGAAACCGGCTCCGAGTCTGGCCCCTTCTAAGCTCGGCGTGGTGGGTCGCTACGTTTTGACACCCACTATCTTCGAGATCCTAGAACACACCACCCGCGGAGCCGGTGGTGAAATACAGCTGACCGATGCGATTGCCCAACTTCTCGAGCGCGAGCTCGTTCTGGCTTGGCAGTTCGCTGGCCAACGTTACGATTGCGGCAGCAAACTGGGCTATCTCAAAGCCAACGTCGCTTATGCCATGAAACATCGAGAGCTCAAGGATGATTTCAGCGCCTATTTGCAACAGCTAGTCGGAGTTGCTCCGACAGGGAGTGATCTCAATCCAAACGTTATGATAGCGTGAGGTTCGACCCGCTGGCGCGCAGGATCCGGCCCTGATCATCGATTCGTAAGATTGTTCTTCGGAGCGTACCTTTGGCGCTCCAACCTTCGGCAACCGAATTCCTTGGCGCAAGGGTGTGTGCGTCAAGGATGCCGGATCCCAGCCACCAGGCACGTCTTCATGGCCCTCCCCGGCCCCAAGGGGTTGGGTGCACCCAGGGCAAAGGTCATCAAGCTGCGGAGACGATGACCAACGCCACAGACAGCGAGTTTGAGGCTGAATCGTTCAGTGCACGGGTAGTCACGACTCGTCTAAGTGACTGGTATTTCCCTCGCTCGCTGGTCTCATCATATAGGGCACTCGGCCAGTGGGAACATAACGCGATGCATGGTCGCAGTGAACGGTTTGATCGTCAAAATAGATGTGGGGTTTGAAGGCCTTGAGGACTTCGCCTTTCGGCATTCCGCCCAGAAAAAAAGTCTCGTCAAGGTCGACATTCCAGCTACGCAGGGTACGAATCACTCTTTCGTGGGCGGGGCTGTTGCGTGCCGTCACTAAAGCTGTCCGGATCAGGGCAGGACCAGATGTGTGTTCTGACTGGATGTAGGAGATGGCTTTCAGGAGCGGAGCGAAAGGTCCTTCGGGCAATGGCTTCTTTGCGTTGAGCTTTTCATGCTGGACAAAAGCATCGAGCCCCTGTTCTTGATAAATGCGCTCGGCTTCATCGGAAAATAGCACCGCATCGCCATCAAATGCGATACGGATCTGTTCGATGGTCTCGTCGGTCGGATTCTCTGGTTTTTCATAGAGAAGTGCTGCGGCCACCCCGGCATTGATGGCTGCTTGCACGTCGTCTTCGTACAACGACAAGAACAAATCGACGCTGAAGGCGTGAAGGTAGGGTGCCAACTGTGCCCCACCGGTCAGGGCTGCGCGAGTAATGTCTAATTGATAGTGTTCGATAGAATTAAAGATGCGTAGACTGGTTTCTGCCGCGTTTCTCGACATGATGACGACTTCCGTCTGCCGCTTGCCGGGGACGACATCGTTCAAGTGAAGAATCGCCTTCACCAGTGGGAAGGCGGAGCCGGGCTTCAACACCACGTGCTCATTTTCTAGCTGATAGTCTTCATATTCTTTCAGACCCTGGGTGCGAAATATTTCGTCCTCACGGGATAAATCAAACAAAGCCCGCGACGAAATGCCAATCACCAGGTATTGGGTTAGGTCGACTGCCATGTGCCCTGCCGATTTAGCCGGTCCAATGTTCGCGCTCGAGGCGGACCGGGCGAGCCCCAAGAAGGGCGAGCTACCACGCATCTCAACGCGGCGGTATCGTCAGTGGCAGCTCGCGCACCACCTGCCGTATCCGAGAGGGGCCGACAACCCCGCTCTGCAGAAAGCGTTGGCACGCCCACTGCGAAAAAGGGAGCCTACTCCTGGGGTTCGTGGCTTGAAAGCAGCTTAGGATCCCCCCAACAGCCAACTGCCATAGGGAAATAGGGCTCACAGGCTTTGCCCCTGCCTACGGAGAGCTGCCATGGTTTGCCAACGCCTTCTGAGGTGGCTCTTACATCTCGTCGAGTCGCAGGGCATTTCTCGCTAGCCGGTATTTTTCCTGTTGTTCGAGCTCGCAGAGGTTGGTGAAGAGTTCTTTGAGCTCGGGAATGTCGGCTCGATCCGCCATGCTCTTGCAGAGGTCGATTAGATAATCATCCAGACGCAGTGCCAGCCGAACGACGTCGTCGACAGACATATCTTTTTTGAGTTCGATGTCTGCGAGTATGTCCGATGGGTCCTGTTCCAGGCTGTATTGAAACCACGTGTCGAGAACCCTTTTCGAGGCTCCCTCTTCGTACTGAGAGAGGCTCTCCTCTAGATGCTTCTCATGGCGTTGCAAGTAGTCCAACAGTAGCTTGACGCGCTCTTTCTCCGTTCTGTCCTCTAGACGTTGGTAAAGGTCGGCCACCTGATGGTGGAACGACCGAGCATGGTCTAGTACATCCTGGGTTCGCTCAAACGTTTTCATCACTCTCTCCTCATGGGCCTTGGTCATTGTTTCGCCGCCTACCTAGGGACAACGCAGGTTGCAAACCTAGCCTTTCGGCTGCGGCACGCCGTGACCGCGCGGGTAGGATATTTATGACTAGCCGTAGCCTCCACCCCCAGGGGTCTCGATGACGAACAGATCGCCTGCCGCCATCTCCACTGCGGCACAGCCATCGAGCGTCTCCAGGCGCCCATCGAACCTTTTGACAGAATTGCGGCCGCAGGCGCCCGGTTGCCCTCCCGCGAGCCCGAAGGGCGGGATGGAGCGGTGACTAGACAGAATGGTGGCCGTCATCGGGGCCAAAAAGCGGATCTGTCGCACCACACCGTTCCCACCGCGATGGCGGCCGTTGCCGCCGCTACCTCTACGCACGGCAAAGCACTCTAGTCTCACCGGATAGCGCCATTCGAGCACCTCGGGATCGGTGATGCGCGAATTCGTCATGTGGGTGTGCACGGCATCCGTGCCGGCGAAATCCGCACCGGCACCGGACCCGCCACAGATGGTTTCGTAGTACTGCCAACGCTGGTTCCCAAAACTGAAATTATTCATCGTACCCTGCGAACCGGCTAGTAGACCCAGGGCGCCGTAAAGGGCGTCCACTATGTACTGAGACGTTTCCACGTTGCCGGCCACCACAGCGGCTGGATAACGGGGATTTAACATCGAGTCCTCTGGGATGAAGATCTCGAGCGGTTTCAGACAACCGGCGTTGAGGGGGACATCTTGCTGGATGAGGGTGCGAAAGACATACAGTACGGCGGCTATGGCGATAGGACGCGGCGCATTGAAATTGCCCGGATGCTGCCTGGATGTGCCGGTGAAGTCGATGTAGGCACGTCTTTCTGCTCGGTTGACCGAGATGCTTACGCGGATCTCGTGGCCGTCGTCCAGGGGATAGGCGAAGCTGCCGTCCTTGAGTACCTCCAAAACGTTTCGCACGGCCTGCTCGGCATTATCCTTGACATGTTGCATGTAGGCATCGACCGTTGCCAGGGAGTGCTGTTCTACCAGACGCTGTAATCCCTGGACCCCCTTCTCGTTGGCGGCGATCTGGGCGCGGAGATCGGCAAGATTTTGCGACGGGTTGCGGGCCGGATAGGGCCCGCCTCGTAACCACTCAAGAACCGCCTGTTCACGTAAACGTCCAGCATCGACAAGCTTCATCCCCGAGGTCCATACGCCTTCCTCGTGCAAGGTGCGACTGTGTGCCGGCATGGAACTGGGCGTTGTGCCGCCAATATCCGCATGGTGGGCCCGTGAAGCCACGTAAAAGATGAGCGCATCGGCCTGGCGATCGAAAACAGGCGTGATCACCGTGATGTCGGGAAGATGAGTGCCACCGTGAAACGGGGAATTTGTCAGATAGACATCCCCCGGTTCGGGCCTCTGTGGAAGGCTGGCGATGAGTCCTTTAACGGCTTCTCCCATGGAACCGAGATGGACTGGGATATGCGGAGCGTTGGCAATCAAGTCGCCAGACCTGTCGAACACGGCACAGGAAAAATCCAGGCGCTCCTTGATATTCACCGAGTAAGCCGTGTTTTGCAGCGTGTAGCCCATATCATCGGCTATCGACGTGAAACGCTTGTTGAATAGTTCGAGTAACACCGGATCAGCTGCAGTGCCGTAGGCGGTTTCCTCGGGAGCGACGATTCGACTCAAGACGAGGTGCTGGCGGGCGGTAACCTCTCCTTGCCAGCCTGGTTCCACTACGGTCGTGGCCGTGGCCTCCACAATGAGCGCTGGACCCAAGATGCGAGCTGCGTAAGGTAACGAGGCGCGGAGGTACACCGGAGTCTCATGGAACCGCCCTCGTGAGTACATTTTGACCGAATCGGCGGGCGCGAACGCCTTTGTTTCCGTCATTTCGAATCCGGCCTCCTCGAGGGGCTCGGTACGTCCCACGACCTCTACAGAGACTGCTTCGACTACTAGGGGCTTCCCCTCCATCACGAAGCCGAACCGTTTCTTGTGCTCGCGAGCAAAGCGTTCTTCGACTCCTTTTCGCTCCGCAAAGTCCAGGACCAGGGACGTGTCTGTGCCCTCATACTTCAGATGCACCCGGTGCAGAGTGCTGACCATGGCTTCGGCGACACCTTGACACCCAAGCTGCTCTCGCCCCTTGGCTTCCAATTCCATCAATAACGGCTTGAGATCGTGCCAGCTATTATTGGCCACCCGCCGTTCCACTGTGTGGCTGCGCATCACCCGTATGTCGGCAAGCCCCATTCCGTAGGCCGACAGTACACCCGCCAACGGGTGCACGAAAATGCGCGTGATCCCGAGCGCATCGGCGATGCGACAAGCATGTTGCCCACCCGCGCCACCGAAGCAAGAGAGAGCGTACCCCTTAACGTCATATCCGCGTTGTAAGGACACGCGCTTGATGGCGGCAGCCATGTTTTCCACCGCGACGTCTAAGAATCCTTCCGCGACCTCTTGCGCAGTGAAGGACTGGCCAGTGCGATTGGCTACTTGGCAGCTAAGAGCCGTGAACGCACGCTGGACAGCCGCTGCGTCGAGGGGTTGGTTGCCCTGGGGCCCGAACACTCGTGGAAAAAAATCGGGGCTTATTCGGTTTAGCAGGACGTTACAGTCGGTCAGGGCTAATGGACCTCCGCGGCGGTAGCAAACGGGTCCCGGGTCGGCGCCTGCCGAGTCGGGTCCGACCGCAAAACGGTCGTTTTGGAAGTGCAGCACGGAGCCTCCGCCAGCGGCGACCGTGTGAATGTAGAGCATCGGGGAACGCAGCCGTATCCCACCGACCTCGCTTTCGAAGCGCCGCTCGAACTGACCCGCGTAGTGCGCCACATCGGTGGATGTGCCGCCCATATCAAAGGTGATCACTTGGTCGAATCCTGCTCGGCTAGCGGTGATCGCGCCACCGACGATGCCCCCTGCTGGGCCGGACAGAATGCTGTCTTTACCTTGAAACAAGTGTGCATCGATGAGCCCACCGTGGGACTGCATATACAGGAGCCGAGTGTCGTTGTCCGGTCGGTCGAAAGCGGTCAGCATACCCTGCACATGACGGCGCAGAAGTGGTGACAGGTAGGCATCCACCACAGTCGTATCGCCACGGCTGACCAGCCTAATCAACGAGCTGGTCTCGTGAGAGACCGAGACCTGGGGAAAGCCGACCTCGCGCGCCAGCCGCGCGACTTGACGCTCGTGTTCAGGGTAGCGATAGCCGTGCAGAAACACGATGGCGACCGCCCCGATGCCGGCATCGAAGGCCTTCTGGAGCCCTAGACGGGTGGTTTCGATATCGACCGGTTCGAGTTCTTCCCCTGCGGCACTCATTCGCTCTGAAACTTCGATGACATGTTCGTACAGGGGTTCGCTTAACACGATACGCAGAGCGAATAGCTCCGGACGGTTCTGGTATCCGATTCGAAGCGCATCGCCGAAACCGCGTGTGATCACCAATGCGGTACGTTCCCCCTTACGTTCCAGAAGGGCGTTCGTGCCGACCGTAGTGCCCATCTTGATGGCTTCGATCTGCTCGGTGGGCAGTGGGGCATCCGGGGCAATGCCGAGCAGATCCCTTATCCCTTGGAGCGTTGCGTTGGTGTAACGTTCGTGATGTTCCGACAGGAGTTTATGGACCACAAGACTCCCATCCGGTCGCTTGGCCACGATGTCGGTAAAAGTGCCTCCGCGGTCGACCCAGAATTGCCAACGCCCTTTCTTCATAGGGAGCATAGTATTGCCAAGTTGAGCGCAGGAGAAGAACTCTGTTGCGCGGTGATGATTGCGTGACTCACCGTCCTGAGGTCGCTTTGCCGCCTGAGAGGTTGTGAAAAAACCGTACGAGTGGCACGAGAGCCAGGCGGACGGCGCGAAGCCGTGAGACATATCAAGTCGATAGGCGAGGAGCGAGCACCGCCCAACGCCGCTATTGGGTTGCGTAGCAGGTTTTTCATAAGCTCTGAGGGCACCGGTAACATAACGAGCAAAGAGCGCCTAACGGTGAGCATGACGAAGGGACGCGCTTCGAATGTTCGCTTCGGGTAGCAGAACGCCGGTGGGAGCGTGATGGAGGGCTGCGTGATGTCCATCCAGCGGAGCCACCGTTGGGTCTGGCAACAGCACGTTGTGACAGACGTAAAGCCTCCGAGAGTATCGTAACCGTTCAGACCCCTCACCCTTTTTAGGGAGCCTGTGATAGATGGTTCAAAGACTTACCTTCGTAAGGCCCGCAATCCGCTGGGGGGGTCTGAACGGTTACGAGTATCACACTGACTCGTACATGATGTTAGTTCACGAAAAATCATTAGCTTGAAAAAATATGATATGATCCCAGGCGGCCATAAGGGAACGCAAATGAATAACTTAAGGGGCTAGGCAGATGATAAAGAAACGCTATTTTCTCTACGGGCTATTTGTTACGTCGGCTATGGTTCAGGCTGAGCAAGTCGAACCTGCACAAGCTGAGAGCGATCGTGAGCAGAGCATCGATGTATTGTTCAGCAATGAAACACTTGAAGCACGGTATTTCCGTGACGTCAGTCTTATCGGCACCGGACAACAAGAAGTTCTTCTCGGCGGTTACTTGAATACCGATAATTCGTTCCAATTCACTGGAGGACTGGCCACAGAGGTTCTGGAGGATTTTACACCGTTAAAGTCCAACCTTAAGTTCTCCCTTGGCAGCCGTCTTTACATATCGCGGCTCGCGGATCCAAGCAATAATGTTTTTGGGTTGGGTTTCGGTGGCGGTTGGGATTTCAAATTCCCCGAAAAAATAATAAAACTGCCGCTGACCCTACGGGGTAGCTACTACTATTCTCCGGAAGTCCTGACTTCCGGAGCCGACCAAGATGTATTGGATTTTGATATCGTGGAAGCGCAGCTCGATCTGACGAAAAATTTGAAGGGTATTTTCGGTTTGCGGGAAATGTCTGTTGCTGATCGAAGTCTCGACAACAACTGGCATTTGGGGATCCGTTATAAATTTGATTGACACTTTCGCCGAAGGATTTCGGACGCCTCCTGGACCTGGTGGCCGGCGCGCATGAGGAGCTGTTCTGAACACGTGCACGGCACGGTGCCTAAGAAGCTGTTTTAAAAACTACTGCGCTTGTCATAGCTGCGTTGTGCAACGGCTCGCCATCCTCATGTACTCCCTTGTACACTCCGGTGGCTCACCGTTGCGTGCCTTGCTCTGCCGGCGCTCGTGACATTTTTAAAACAGCTTGTAAGGCCGGCACTGCTCAATGTTCTGGAAGAGCTTCCTTGACCTCAACGATACGCGACCGGGCCGGGAGGCGGTCGGCCATACCGCAACGGACCGCTAGGTTCGGTGGACCGCTAGCGTTTCTTCAGGGCGGTGTCGATAGCGAAGCGCGATCATCTCGTCTGTGTCCATAGCACCTTCTCTCGCCATCCCACGCCGTTGATGGCTATCCCGCTTACCGCGACGTTGACGGTCAGAGAGGTAGCCGGCTAGCGCCAGCGTGCTGAGGCCGGTATAGCGATAAATGGAAATCATTGCGTTTGTGGTTATACTTAGCTCTTCTTGGCCGTTCATACAGCAGAAGGTCGTCTTACCGTGAGTCGCACGGCTCGGCCGTGATCGATACGTGTAATGGATCGGCGCCCGAACCAGAGAGGGGATCGTTGTGGAGAATGCAGAGCTCAAGAAGGCTGGCTTGAAGGCTACCTTGCCGCGCGTCCGAGTGCTTGAGATCTTGGACCGTAGTGGCAAGCGACATATGAGTGCTGAAGATGTCTATAAGGCTTTGCTTGATGCGGGTGACAACGTCGGTATTGCTACCGTGTACCGGGTCCTTACCCAATTCGAATCAGCGCATCTTGTGCTGCGCCACCACTTCGAAGGGGCGCAGTCGGTATTCGAGCTTAATAAGGGCGCCCACCACGACCATATTCTTTGCGTGAAATGCAACCGGATTGAAGAATTTGCGGACCCGGTGATCGAAGAACGGCAAGCGGAAATCGCTAGGCGGGCAGGTTTTGCGATGACTGACCATAGCCTTTACATCTATGGGATTTGCGCCAATTGCCGCAATGGCGGTTGAGGCTTTCGCAACTTTTCAAGCCCAGCGTCGGGTTTTTTCAATACGGCTAGCAACCTCAAAGTTATCCGGCCACCGGAAGGCTGAAAGCCCGTTCACCCTTTGAACTTATGCCCGGCAGGGCGTGCGAACCGCGTTGTCGGAACTGGGTAGGCGCTAGGCCAGGCTGCCAGACCAATCGCAAATAACGGTATTGAACGCACGTTTATTTCCACTGGCAATGGCCGCTGAAGGAGACAAGGTCCGGATCTGTTTTATTCGAGCAGGCAGGGGTCTTGAGAAGCGGCTGATCGAAATGGGTCTCAACTTGGAAACCGTGATCCAGGTCGTCCAGCGCCACAAGAATGGCGCTGTGGTTGTAGCCCGCGGGGACATGCGACTTGCGCTAGGTGCTGGGATGGCCCACAAAATTATGGTTGCCTCAGTTGTTACCTAAGGAGGGCATGCTTGCTACTGGCGACCATTTCTTCAGGAGAGTATCCGTTTCTGACAGTTTGAGGGAGGGATAATGGCGATTAGCTTGCGTGATCTGGCTGCAGGAGACCGAGGTAAGGTGGTCGATTACGATCGCTTTCACACAGCGTCCTACAGGAGGAAGCTCCTATCGATGGGACTGACGCCGGGGACAGAGTTTACGGTGGTACGCTTCGCGCCCCTGGGAGATCCTGTTGAGATTCAGGTAAGAGGTTTTTCTCTGAGTCTGAGGAAAGACGAGGCAACTGCCCTGTTGGTCGAGAAAATATGAGTGCATCCCACCTCTCGAGGCATCTGGAGTAGACGGATTTCAGATCGTGTCGATGTCGGGATGTGAGAGGTTGTGAAAAAACCTGCTACACGACCCGATAGCGGCGTTGGGCGGTGCT
>CAZUZO010000095.1:0-13752 GCA_964624765.1 uncultured Thiotrichales bacterium | reverse complement strand
AGGCCCTGCTGTCCCTGCCGACCACCCTGGGCGAAAGGTTACGCCGCCAAGGCGTGAGGACGGCGAGCCGCTGCGCAACGCAGCTATGGCAAGCGCAGTAGTTTTTAAAACAGCTTCTAAGGGCATGCTGGCCAAGCAAGTAGGTAAACAGGATGACTGAGCGTGTTGTTGTCGACCCGATTACCCGCATCGAAGGGCATCTGCGCATCGAGGCCCAAATGCGGGGAGATACCATCGATGAGGCCTATTCCTCGGGGACCATGGTGCGGGGCATCGAGGTGATCCTGCGGGGACGGGATCCTCGAGATGCCTGGGCGTTTGCCCAGCGTATCTGTGGAGTGTGCACACTGGTGCATGGGATCGCCTCGGTGCGCGCCGTCGAAAACGCTCTCGATTACCGAATTCCACCTAATGCCCAACTCATACGCAATCTCATGATCGCCGCCCAATATGTGCACGATCACGTCATGCATTTCTACCATCTGCACGCCCTCGACTGGGTCGATGTGCTCTCGGCGCTGAAAGCAGACCCGCGGGATACGGCCGAACTGGCGCAGACGGTGAGCCCCTATGCTAAGTCGTCTCGGGGTTACTTTGCCGATACCCAGAAAAAGCTCAAGGATTTCGTCGACGCAGGGCAGCTGGGGATTTTCGCCAATGCGTACTGGGGCCATCCGGCCTATAAGTTGCCCCCGGAAGCCAATCTCATGGCGGTTGCCCACTACCTGGAGGCCCTAGCATGGCAGCGGGAAGTGGCCAAGCTGTTGGCTATCTTTGGAGGTAAGAACCCGCATCCCAATTTTGTCGTCGGTGGCGTGCCTTCACCCATCGATCTCGATTCCGACTCGGCGCTCAATACCAGGCAATTGGCTCACGTGCAGGCCATCATCAATGAGATGCGTACCTTCGTGGACCAGGTCTACGTCCCGGATACGCTGGCCATCGCCGGTTTTTACAAGGACTGGGCTGGACAGGGGGAGGGCCTTGGAAACTTCCTCACCTATGGGGATTTCCCGGAAAAGGGTATGGATGATCCAGCAAGCTACCTGATTCCGGGGGGCGTGATCGTCGATCGCGATCTCGCCAATATTCAGCCGGTGGATCTGCATACCTTGGAGGAGATCCAAGAATATGTGGCCCATTCGTGGTATGACTACAGCGTCGGGAAGGACAAAGGGTTGCACCCTTATCAGGGGGAAACCACTCTGAACTACACTGGCCCGCTTCCCCCTTACCGGCATCTCAACGTGGAGCAGGCCTACTCGTGGATGAAATCACCCCGATGGAAAGGTCGCGCGATGGAAGTGGGACCGTTGGCCCGGGTATTGATGCTCTATGGTAGCGGGCACGAGCTGACCAAGGCGTTGGTGGATGACACGCTAAAACGGCTGCAGGTCCCGCTGACGGCGCTGTACTCGACTCTGGGCCGCACGGCGGCGCGGACCTTAGAGACTAAGATCATCGCCGACCAGATGCCGGTCTGGTACGATCACCTGGTAGCCAATATCAAGGCCGGTGATACTAAGACCTTCAATGAGACCCTCTGGGAACCCTCCCGTTGGCCGAAGCGGGCGCAAGGCGTTGGTTTCATGGAGGCGCCACGCGGCGCACTCGCCCATTGGATCGTGATCCAGAACGGCAAGATCGCCAACTACCAGGCAGTGGTGCCGAGCACCTGGAATGCAGGTCCTCGGGATGCAGCGGGGCGCCCAGGTGCCTATGAGGCAGCCCTGGTCGGACACCGGCTCCACGATCCACACCAGCCGTTGGAAATACTGCGTACTATTCATAGCTTCGATCCTTGCATCGCTTGTGCAGTGCATGTTGTGGATCCACAGGGGGAGGAGCTGGTGCGGGTCAAGGTGCTGTGAAAGGCTGTGAAGCGGTCGTATTTGTACACTCCGGTGGTGACTCGCCCCATCCTTGGGGCTCGCCCCTTCGGGGCCAGCTTGCAGCTGTTCAAAATCGTTTCCGACGATTTTGTCACCGCTGTGCGCCTTGCTTTGTCGGCGCTCGTGACATTTTTAAAACAGCTTCTGAGGTGAGTTTGCACGAGCTGTCGTTGTGTGAAAGCCTGCTCGAAATCATAGAGGAGCAGGCCGTTGTCCATCGCTATCGGCGGGTCAGGACGGTTTGGCTAGAGGTGGGGCAGTTTGCCGGCGTGGAGTGTGAAGCTTTGCGGTTTAGCTTCGATGTGGTGATGCAGGGCAGTCTGGCGGACGGCGCTAGACTAGAGATCGTTGACCTTCCGGGGCGAGGATGGTGTTTTCGGTGTGGCGAGGAAGTCACGCTCGAAACCAGCTTCGACACCTGTCCGCAGTGCGATGGCCCCGTCCACATCACCGGCGGAGAGGAGTTTCGCATCAAAGAGCTGGAGGTAGAATAGTGTGTGACATTTGCGGTTGTGGCCAGAGCGAGATGGTGATGGACGGTGACTCTAGCGCGCACCGGCATCACCACGACCCCCATGACGCCTCCCACGGGCATCATCACGGTGACGAGCACCGGCATGGGTGTGAAACCGATACCCGGCACCATGATTATGGCGCCTTGCCGGCGCGCGCCCACGCTCCTGGGCTGAGCCAGGCTAGAATGGTGCGCATCGAGCAGGACATTCTCAGCAAGAATCAGGCGTTGGCGGCGGCCAATCGCCGTTACCTTGCCCAACAGGGGATTTTTTCGCTTAATTTGCTGTCCAGCCCAGGCGCCGGCAAGACCACGTTGCTGATCCGCACCATCGAGGCGCTCAGAGCCCAGTTCCCTATGGCCGTGATCGAAGGGGATCAGCAAACCACCCAGGATGCCGATCGTATCCGCCAAGCGGGGGTACCTGCGCTGCAGATCAACACCGGTAAGGGATGCCATCTGGATGCCCATATGGTCGGCAGAGCGGTGCGATCCCTGGGCCTGGCGAGTCAGTCGTTGCTGTTCGTCGAGAACGTGGGGAATCTCGTGTGTCCCGCGTCGTTCGATCTGGGTGAGGCGTGCAAGGTGGTCATTCTGTCGGTCCCCGAGGGCGACGACAAGCCGATAAAATATCCCGATATGTTTCGCGCAGCCGACGTGCTCCTTCTCAACAAGATGGACCTGTTGCCCTATGTGCAATTCGATGTCGAGCGAGCCCGTGCGGCGGCGCGTCGACTCCATCCCGGCATTGAAGTGTTGTCGGTGTCGGCCACCCGCGGCGATGGCATGCAAGACTGGATCGCCTGGCTCGTGAAACAAAGGCAGGACTTTCTCCAGCGACTGTCGGGGCAAGCCGCGAGCGGCGTTTAGGCGGTATCACGACCATGTGCCTCGGCATTCCCGCTCAGATCGTTGCCATCGACGATGGGGCCCGGTATCTGGCGACGGTGGAAGTGGGCGGCGTTCGGCGCCAGGTGAATATCGGGTGCGTCGTCGATGCAGACCATCCTCTTGAGAGTTGCCTTGGGGACTGGGTGGTGGTCCACGCGGGGTTTGCCATGGCGCGCCTCGACGAGGCCGAGGCGCGCCTGACGCTGGCACTCTTCGATGAGTTGGAGCGTACCGCCGATCCGGCTTCATCGACCCATGCGTCCGTCGACCAGGGCTAGACCGATGCGATATATCGACGAATTCCGTGAATCGAAGCACATCAAACAGTGGCTGCGCAAGATCGAAGGATTGACAGAGCAGATTCCGCTGACACACGGACGACCGCTGCAGATCATGGAGATCTGTGGCGGACACACCCACACCATATTTAGATATGGTTTGGCGGCGTTGCTGCCCGACGCGGTGGAGTTCGTGCATGGTCCAGGATGTCCCGTGTGCGTGTTGCCCATGGGCCGGGTGGATGACTGCGTGGCGTTGGCAGAACAGCCTGAGATCATGTTAACCACTTTTGGTGATGCCATGCGTGTACCGGGCTCGGCGAAGAGCCTGCTGCAGGCGAAAGCAGACGGCGCTGATGTGCGTATCGTTTACTCGCCCATGGATGCCCTCGCGCTTGCTCGTCGGCATCCCGATAGGGACGTTGTCTTTTTCGCCCTCGGATTCGAGACGACCATGCCTGCCACGGCGCTGACTGTGCTTCAGGCCGACAGGGATGGCATCGAGAACTTTTCGCTCTTCTGCAACCACATCACCATCGTGCCCACGCTGAAGGCGCTGTTGGATGGCGAGGCGTTGCATCTTGACGGGTTTATCGGTCCGGGCCATGTCAGTATGGTGATTGGCACGCGGCCATACGACTTTATTGCTCAGGAGTATGGCAAACCCTTCGTGGTGGCTGGATTCGAACCGCTAGATTTCCTCCAAG
This sequence comes from uncultured Thiotrichales bacterium, assembly GCA_964624765.1. Classification (GTDB taxonomy): domain Bacteria; phylum Pseudomonadota; class Gammaproteobacteria; order HK1; family HK1; genus JAGTVB01. The sequence continues at coordinate 9,470 of CAZUZO010000095.1, read as the reverse complement.
CGCTATGGATGGTGCTAAAGCAGCTCGCTGCAGGGCATTCTGCGGTGGAGAATCAATATCGTCGGGTGGTGTCGGAGACCGGCAACCAGAAGGCTCTTGACGCCATTGGAGAGATTTTCGAGCTACGCGAGTCTTTCGAGTGGCGAGGGCTTGGCTATGTCGACCACTCTGGCGTTCGTATCCGGGACGCCTACGCGCGCTATGATGCGGAGCGTAAGTTTTCCATCCCGAACCTCGAAGCAGCTGATCCCCAAGCCTGCCAGTGCGGTGAAGTGCTCCGGGGCTTGCTCAAGCCCTGGCAGTGCCGGGTCTTTGGCAGCGCGTGTCGTCCGGAAACGCCTCTGGGCGCGCTGATGGTCTCGAGCGAAGGGGCCTGTGCGGCTTATTATCAGTTTGGCGGTATCCGGCTGCCGCACGCAGCGCCCCCAACTCCTCAGGCTGCTCGGTTAGGGTAAGCACTCCGCTTTTTATGACCGACAATGGGGCTCAGGGCGGCCGGCTGATCCGCGATAGCGTCGTGACGCTTGCCCATGGCAGCGGCGGTCAGGCCATGCGTACCCTCATCGAGACCGTATTTCTACGTAGCTTCGAAAACCCCCTGCTAGCACCGTTAGAAGACCAGGCTCGGATTCCCCTCAGCGAACTCGTCTCGCTCGGGGATCGGTTGGCCTTCACCACAGATTCCTTCGTAGTGGATCCGCTGTTTTTTCCAGGCGGCGACATTGGCCGTCTGGCTGTATACGGTACAGTGAATGACTTGGCGGTGAGTGGGGCACGTCCGCTTTATTTGAGCTGCGGCTTTATCATCGAGGAAGGACTGGATCTCGGTATTTTGCTGCGGGTGGTGTTGTCCATGGGCAACGCCGCGAAGCAGGTTGGGGTGGCCATCGTCACCGGGGACACGAAGGTCGTGAACCGCGGATCGGTGGATAAGTTGTTTGTCAATACGACCGGTCTCGGGGTCATCCCAAGTGGCGTGCACGTGGCCGCGAAACGCATTCGCCCGGGGGATGACATTCTGCTCAGTGGCGTCCTCGGCGATCACGGGGTGGCCATTCTGAGCGCGCGCGGTGAACTGGGCTTGGATGTCGTGATCGAAAGTGACTGTGGCCCGCTGGATAGCCTGGTTCGCGCCATGCTCGGCGCTTGTCCCGACCTGCACGCCATGCGAGACGCCACCCGTGGAGGCATTGCCGCCGTGCTCAACGAGTTGGCTGAAGCGGGCGGGGTGGCTATTCGGCTCGATGAGCCGGCGCTGCCGATTCGCGAGGAGGTCAGGGGCGTCTGTGAGTTGCTGGGGTTGGATCCGCTTTACCTGGCCAATGAGGCCAAGCTCGTGGCGGCCGTTCCAAGGCTTCAGAGCGCCACCGTATTGGCAGCAATGCGTGCTCATCCCGCAGGTCGGCAGGCAGCGATCATCGGCGAGGTCCTCGATGATCCGAAGGGCCTAGTGATCCTGAGAAGTGCCTTTGGTGGCGAACGCATTGTCGACCGGTTGATGGGCGAACCGCTGCCTCGCATCTGCTGAGATCCTGGACTTTTTTCGTCAATCATCATACTGTTCGTCAATATCTCCATACTGGCTCGGCGCCTGACCGTGTTTTTCCAACACCTGAGGTGTCTTGATGTCCCCTGTGAAATCTATGCTCTCGATTTGGATATCGAATCGCCACTGATCACCAAAATCGAACAGGAATTCGATGCGCGTGCCCTTCGATAAGGGTATCTCGCCCACTTTGACATCCTCCGTTAGCGTATTGTCGGAATCACCTGCCAGATAAGGGTGATCGATCTGGACGCTGCGGCCGAAGCGATCTTTGTAGCGGAAGCAGTACAAGTGATCCGAATCAAAGTCGAACGCATCCAGAATCGTGGCGGCGAGCTGTTCGAGATAGGCGTCGCCGCGGATGGCAATGCGCCTCCAGCACTTGACGCGCAACGAAACCTTGAACACATGCCCATCCGGCCGAAAGATCGGGGCTGGGAGCTGTAACTCCTTTCGCCAGGCCGGGATGCGCGGGCGAACTGAGTTGGCCCACTGCTCGAAGCAACCCCAAGGATCAACCTCCTCCACGAAGCCACGCATCGGTAGTCCCGACCCGACCTCGCAAGCCAGCGCGGTCTTCATGAACTCGGAGTAACTGCCTAGTAGGGTGTTGCCCCAATCAGTCACACGTACCCAGCCGGGTAACCAACCCTGGCCTGCGGATGGCGGTTGGGGGCGAACTTCGAGCAAGCCGAAGAGGTCCATCAATGCCAGGTTGTAGTAGCCGGGATAGTATCGCAGCGGGTCCGTATCCCGAACCGTGGCCAACGTCAGGATGCCGGTTTTCGGGAGGCGTTTACGAAACTCGATGAGTTTCCAAACAACATCCATATGCCATCCCCGGCGTTCGCCGATTATTTCTTCACTACCGCGCCCCCACCAGGCTTTCAGCAGCGCGAAATAGCGTTCAGTGGCGTTGAGCGAACGCCAGGATTCCAACGCGATGGGATCGAGCATGATCCGCGGTTGCTTGGAGAGGGTATCGATCGAGCTGAGGCCGGTGGCGCGCACTAGCAGATAAAGGCCGTTGATAGCGGGATAGGATTTCTGCGACGCTCGCTTCAGATGCAATTCCAACGGGTGGCTGAGACTGCGGTTAATCGTCTCCAGCGAACTCATGGCGAACACATGGGCCGGGGTTACGGGCATCCCCTGATCGCCGATCAGATTGAGCAGGGTCTCAAAATCCCGGAGTATGGTTCCCGGAGGCTGACGTTCGAAATCGTGTGTTTCGAACGGGTCAGTGGGCGTTGAATCGATTTCAACCGGTCTCTTAGTCACGATGATCGTTTCCTCAAGGTCGCGGTGCGGTCGATCGACGGCTCTTCACAGCTTTCTTGGCAGTCGATCGTCTCAGCGCCTATGGCAAACCTGCTGCGCGACCCGATGGAGGCGTTGGCCGCTGCTCGGTCCTCGTCCTTCTACTTGATAGGTCCCGCGACTTGGCACCGTCCGCTCGGCTCCTGAGGTGCTTGCAGAGGTTTTTTCACAAGCTCTCAGGGGATGCTGCTTGGGAAGAGGCGTCATTCCCTGATTCGCAGGCCCACTAGTGCGTCTACTCCAACTGAAAGTCATCGTTTGTAAAGGGCGGTTAACACTGGCTGAAACGGCACAGGAGCTAAGTGCTGCCGGTAACGCCTCAGCAAAGCGTCGAGGCAACGGGTCGAATGCTAGACGCTGACGGCGATATGCCGGCATCTCTAGCCCTTGCGGTCGACGCAAGGCAATAATTCGCACGAAATTTGCCTGAAATTCCGCGCCCCGGGACTTGACAGTTCTCGCGGCGAACATTAACTTTATTAGTATAATCTAATGTACTAATATTTTGGTCCTGCCGTCAGCAATCTGGCGGTTTCTCATCCCTCAGAGGCTTTTGCGGACCAGCTAGGATGGACCATCATGACCTATGTCGCCGATGAAAACCATGCCCCTGCGGCAACTTACTCAGAACGCCGTGTGATGCCTTATCGGGCGGAACAGATCTTTGATCTGGTGGCAGATGTCGAGCACTATCCGCAGTTTCTACCGATGTGGGAAGAGGCCAGGATCGTCGAACATGGCCGCAATGTGTACCACACGGATCAAGTCGTGCGGATAGGTCTGCTGCGGACGCGATTTCGCTCCCAGACGCGGCTAAGTCGCCCACGACGTATCGAGATCACCTCCTCTGAGGGATTGTTTCGGCATTTTTCTATTCGCTGGCACTTTGCGCGGCTTCCGCGTGGGAAGGGCTGTCAAGTGGATTGTGATCTCGTTTGGGAAGTGCGGTCACCGTTACTCCAGAGTCTCCTGCAGCTCGTCCTCGTGGAAGCGGGCCAGGGTATCGTCACGGCATTTGAGCAACGAGCCCATGAGCTGTATGGGGAAAAGGCGGCAGCGACCGCCGCGCCGCACTAGCCGCGGTCGCGCTTAAAGGCCATTTCCAAAAAGGTCACGAGCGCCGGAGTCGTAAGACAACGGAACGAACCACCGGCGCCGACAGGGATAGACTCGCTCCGGCCCTCGAGATCCCCCTTTCCTAGTCCGTTCCCAGCTGTTCAAACTCGTTCCTGACGATGGGGCCATGGTCATCGTTTCGTCTGGGTGGCAGCCGGTCGCCTTGCCTCAAGGGACGTCGTGAATACATCCTTGTAGACTTGAGTCCGGCATCCCTGCCGGACACACCCTTGTGGCAAGGCGACCGGCTGCCTACACATGGTGAGCAGAGCCGTTTTTCACAAACGCTCGATCCAACAACGCCGGCAGGCTACTGGGCCACATCGTCGTTGCCCCCTTGTCTCCAACCGCGCAGGCCCTATCATTGGTAGAGTTTGTAGCCGATCCATCTCCAGAAGTATTTTAGGAACCACTAGCGCACGGCATTTACCGATGGAACAAAGCGATTCGCCTCGACTGCTCGACAAGACATTAGGCCCCTTACGACGTGCCTGGAAGGATCTGACCGGTGCCGCACGGCTTAAGCTAACCGGAACAGTGCGTGCCGATCTACCGGAAGATGACTGGGAGCTACTGAAGCGACAGATCGACGCCTGCCTGGAAGGTCGAGGTGGGCAGGTTTCGGCGCGGGCGCGAGCGGCTGAATTGGGGCGCACCTACTTGAGCCTCAATGCCCACGGGCGTGAGCGCTTTGTAGCGCTGCTGGCTCACGATTACGCTGTGGACAAAGAAGCGCTGGCCTCAGCTATCGCTACCTGGACTGACTTGATGCAAAGACCGGAACAACAGTCGTCTGAATCCGATGCTCTTTGTCGCGCCGCGCTGGCAGCCCTGCGTGACGCTCTAACCCCCCCTCGTGTGCGGTTGCTGGCACAATTCAACGGCTTGCCCGAAGGCGTCAAGTTTTTAGTCGACCTACGTGCCGAGCTGATTACGCTGGCCCGCAAAGATAGCGCACTGAGAGGGTTGGACGATGACCTGAAAAACTTGTTGACCTCTTGGTTCGATATCGGTTTTTTGGATCTGCGGTGCATCACGTGGGATGCCCCGGCGTCACTATTGGAGAAACTGGCGCGCTACGAAGCGGTCCACGCTGTCAAGTCCTGGAGCGATATCAAGAATCGGCTAGCCCCGGATCGCCGCTGCTACGCGTTTTTCCATCCTCTGATGCCAGACGAGCCGATCATTTACGTTTGGGTGGCTTTGGTCAGGGGAATGGCGGAAAACGTCCAGACTTTACTCGACGTGCGCGCCCCCACCGGTGATCCGGATGAAGCTGATTGCGCGATTTTCTACTCCATATCTAACGCCCAGCGTGGTTTGGCGGGGGTTAGTTTTGGCAGCTTTCTTATCAAGCGGGTGGTCGATGCACTCGCGAACGATTTCCATAACCTGAAAACTTTCGCCACCCTGTCGCCCATCCCAGGTTTTTGCCCGTGGCTCGATCAGCGACTTAGCGAGGAAGGTCTGGAGCTACTGTTGCCCACGGAAAAGCGAGAGCTGTTAGCTACCGTGGACGACGAAGGCGCTGCCTTGCGAGCCCTCCAGGATGCTCGTATCTGGTATCGGGACTCAGCAATCGAGGACCACGTGCGAGAACCCTTGATGCACCTTTGTGCCCGCTACCTCATGGAAGCCAAGCACGGCCAGTATGCCCGTGACCGCGTGGCACATTTTCATCTTTCCAATGGAGCTCGCATCGAACGCATCAATTGGCGTGGAGACACTTCGCCAAAAGGGCTCAGCCAGTCCGCCGGAATGATGGTCAATTATCTGTATAAATCGGCCGATATCGAGCGCAACCATGAGGCTTACAGCGGTGATGGCAAGATTCGGGCTGCCGGCGGCTTGAAGGCTCTTCTGAAAACGTGACGTTCGAAACCCCGAGCCTCTGCACGCTATTTCCAGGTAGCCGCCCCCGTTACCGCAGGGTGACGCCTTTCACCGCCCGTACCAGTTCTTCGAGTTGGGTCTTTTGGGCACCCACCATCCACCGGGCTAAGTCGCCGATAGTGATCATGCCTTCCAGGTGGTCTCCTTCCACCACTGGCAGATGCCGAAAACGCTTGTCCGTGATCACGTGCATCGCATTTTCCACCGTTATGAAGGGACTGACACACTGAGGCTCGGGCGTCATGACTGCAGATACCGCCGTGGTGCTTGGATCAAGGCCCTCGGCGACCACGCGCACCAGAAGATCGCGTTCGGTGAAGATGCCCAACAGCTGGGATTCCTCGGTCACTAACAAAGCGCCTACCCCGAGCTCTTTCATGCGGCGAGCCGCATCGAGTACCGAAGCGTGCGGTGGCACATAGTGGAGGGCGCGACCTTTTTTCTCAAGAATGTCATTGAGTTGACTCAGCATGATAACTTTCCTCTAGATGCTACGAATTTGGCTAGGAACTCAGAGTTTGTGAAAAAACCTGCTACGCAACCCGATAGCTGCGTTGGGCGGTGCTCGCTCCTCGCCTATCTATCTATCTATCTATCTATCTGATATGTATCGTCGCTGCGCACTGTCCGCCTTGCTCTCGATCTGCTCGCGACGGTTTTTTCACAATCTCTCAGCGCATGACCGGTACAGCCTTTGGCCCGCCAGAGCGGGGGCTACGGTTTACAGATGCCTGCTGCTGCGATGAGTAATCCGTGAACGAGATGATCGGAGATAATCGCCGCGCCTTCAATGGGTGAAACAGGAGGCAGGTAGGACCGGTGTCGGTAAACCTAATCTCCCTCGGTGTCGATACCATCTCGGTACGTACAGTACCGAGGGTCGCATTGGCTGTCTTAATGTGGACCTTTGTCATCGTTTCGTCAGACCCACGAGGGATGGGGGTAGGGAACTGCCGCAAGTGGATCAAGCCTATGGCCAAACACTGAGACCCCGGTGTGAGTGTCGGTCGTCATCAATTCAGCAAAGGCAAGGTAAATGACCTATCGATCCCTTTTCTATTGGCTCGTGCCCCTATCTGTTTGGTGCGGCTGGCAGTCGACTAAGGCGGCGACGTTTCCTTTTCCGTCTCCGTCTACTGAGTTGGTCGGGCAGCTCACGTATGTCATCGCACGCCACGAGGATACCTTGGTCGACATTGCGCGCAAACATAGTTTGGGCTATCAAGAGATAAGGCTTGCCAATCCGGATGTCGATCCATGGTTGCCCGGAGAGGGGACAAAAATAGTGTTACCCACCCGCTATCTGCTTCCGGATGCGCCGCGGAAAGGCATCATTATTAACCGGGCGGAGATGCGCCTCTACTACTACCCCAAGTCTCCTTCTGGCCAAGTGAGCCAGGTCATCACTTTTCCTGTCGGCATAGGTCGCGTGGAATGGGAGACCCCGTTGGCGATGACAGCGATTACGGGCAAGGTGGCAGACCCGGCCTGGTATCCGCCGGCATCTATTCGAGCGGAATACGCTGAATCGAACAATCCGCTACCCGCCGTCGTTCCACCAGGCCCAGACAATCCTCTTGGCCGCTTCGCATTGCGTTTAGGGTTAGCTGGATACCTGATCCATGGCAGCAATAAACCCTATGGCGTGGGGATGCGGGTAAGCCATGGCTGCATACGGCTCTACACGGAAGATATCGAAGTCTTGTTTGGCAGCGTTCCCGTAGGCACGCCGGTGCAGATCATTAACCAACCTTTCAAGGCTGGCTGGGCGGAAGACGAGTTGTATCTGGAGGTCCATCCCACGGGGGACGACACAACGCCGCCCACGGCGCAGGACCTAACGTCTCTGGTGCGGATCTTGGTGGCGGCAACGCGCGAGCGACCTGAGTACGGGGTGAATTGGGATAAGGTGGAGAAGATTGCGCTCTCTGCCCGTGGTATACCGATAGCCGTCTCCGGCCGTGAAGACGAACCCGTGGTTGTCAATTCGGCAGTGGCGCCCGTAGAGTCAACCTTCGCCAACCGGAACCCCCAGTAACAGGCCCCACCTTGCGGCCACCGGTAGTTGAACCCTTTGCGGTGAGGGTGCCGGACCCAAGCCGAAGGGGACGTCTTCACGGCGCCCCGTGCGTACCCCGGTTGGCTACCGCCACAGGGCAAAGGTCATTAAGCTGCCGAAACGATGACCAACGCCCGATCTGATATGTCTTGCTGCACCCACCGCGTCCGCCTGGCTCGCGGGCTGCTCGCTACGCTTGTTTCACAACATCTCAGATGTATTCCGGGGACAAGTGGCGAGGCGTCTGCCTTTAGCGCGTGGTGGATCGACTTGGCTAGGTGGTTCCTAAGTCGACGTGAAGCGACCCAGCCCCCGCACCTATCCTGACGCCTGCGGCTAACGCGTGTCGTCGGGATGGGCGCGGGGGGAATTCGACCAGAGTCTATTTCGCCATGGTACGCCTAAACGCCCGGTCGATCTTTTCGTTGGTTTCGATGCAGCAGGCGTTTGCTTCCTCGCCAACACGCAGCGCCTCGTTGGCGGTATCGGATGCTTGCCGCGCCGCTGCGTTGGCTTCATCGGCGGCCGTCATCGCTTCTCGTGCTGCCTGCTGAGCTTGAGAGGCGGTGCTTTCCGCGCTTTCTGCCATTGCGCGAATTTTTTCCACTTCCCCCGTGCTTGCGCACCCCGTAGCTAATCCAACGCTAACGGCGAGTGCAGTCACACCAAGCAACTTCTGATAAGACATCATCCTCATTGTCTCCTTAATGATACACCAAATCCTGAGTTAAGGGGGCCGTTCTCGTCTCCCCGTTCAACAATAGAGTGTTATTTGTCTAATTTCAATTTATCACAACTCTAGTGCCCACTTCTATCCAGTTGGCTAAAGCGTCGATCTGCTCATTGGTGAGGGCGATACATCCCTGGGTCCAGTGAAAATTCCGATGCACCCAATGGTCGCCGTTGCCGAGGCCGTGGATGCCTAAGTGGCCGCCGAGGGGGGTGTCTTGTGGCGGCGCTCGACGGTTCAGTGCGGCGTTGGAAATCGTACGGTAAGTTCGATGATCGATCGTGCCCGCTTTCCAAGCGCGAAGGGCGTGATCGAGGCTAGGGTAGTCAAAGCCAAAGAAGCGATAGTACTTGCTATTGGTATTGATCAGGTTGACACGAAAGGTGCCAAGCGGAGTGCGATTATCATCTCTCAAGCGCTGTTCGGCGGCACCGCCGCGGCCAATGGCGATATCCGAAAACTTGGCGATAACGCGTTCACCCTGCACGACGGTGAGGGTGCTACTCTGGGTATCGACGAGTAGCCAGGGCCGCTCATCGGCTAGGCTACTCGCTGCGAGGCAGATGCCACCGAGCAGGTAAAACCACAGGCGGACGGGCATCTTGAGATGATTGTCGGGTTGCCCCAGCATATAGCGCATCATAGCAGAGCGCTACCTCTTGACTGAAATGGGTAAGCACTGAGAGGTTGTGAAAAAACCTGCTACGCAACCCGATAGCGGCGTTGGACGGTGCTCGCTCCTCGCCTATCGACTTGATATGTCTCGTCGCTGCGCGCCGTCCGCCTGGCTCTCGGCCCGCTCGCGA